>NZ_JBNNWS010000030.1:0-35762 GCF_050281185.1 Heyndrickxia sp. NPDC080065
ATTCGCTCGACTTGCATGTATTAGGCACGCCGCCAGCGTTCGTCCTGAGCCAGGATCAAACTCTCCAAAAAGATGTTTGATATAGCTCATAAAAAATTAATTAATTGACGTTTCGTTTTGTTCAGTTTTCAAAGATCAATCATTCCGCTTTTTTTGAAGCGACTTTATTATCTTATCACTCATCCAATTCGTTGTCAACACTTTTTTAAAATGTTTTTTAGGATTATCTATTTCCGTATCGGACGAATAATAATATATCATGGATAAATACTCTTTGCAATACTTTTTTTATATTAATTTTATATTTTTTCTTCAGTTTAACTACCAGTAATATTCTAGATTAAGGCAGCTTATTCTTTCTAACTGATAAATCATAATTAATACGATTAATAAATATATATTATCAAATCCTACTATAATTGGGAAGGAGTAAAATAATGATTATTTTAGCTTTGATACTTTCTTCTTCTATGGCTCTTTATTTATTCCTTTATTCATTTATATTAGAAATTAAACGTCCTTTTGAAACGAGTAGATACGAAATCACTTTAATATTTTCAATTATTATGGCATTTATTTTTTCCGGATTAACATATCTATTTATATATCCTTCAGTTTACTTATAAATCAAAAGTCTTGCAAAAATAATTTTACAAGACTTAGAAATATAGTTACTGTACTTGATATGCTTTTTTATTCAATGCTTTAGATTTACTTTTTCTCTCATTAATGATGAAAATTGAAATGCTTACCAAAATAATTGCTCCACCTATAACCTGTGTCCATAATATGCTTTCTTTTAAAATAAAATATGCAAGGATTGAAGCGCCAATAGGTTCAAATAATATAGCCATGGAAATGATTGATGTACTTAACCATTTTACTGCCCAATTAAAAAGTGTGTGTCCTAGTAATGTAGGTAATATAGCTAATAGCAAAAAGTATATCCAATCCATATTATTAGAAGGTATTAATGATTCTCCTACTATCAAAACATATATGATAAGAACGAACGAACTAATTGCATAAACTATAAAAGTATATGGCATTAGTGAGATACGTTTCCTAACATCTTGACCGAATAATAAATATGTTGTAACTAACATACATGCAATAAAAGCCAACAAGTCTCCGAATAAAGCGATACCACTTATAGAGAAGTCTCCCCAACTAATAATGATGCTTCCGATAATAGCAAATATCCCACAAAATATCGCTTTTATAGTAAATGATTCTTTAAAAAATATATAAGTACCGACAAATGCAAATAACGGCTGTAAAGTTACTAATACAGTTGAACTAGCAACGGATGTGTAATTTAAAGATTCAAACCAGAGTATAAAATGAAAGGCTAAACAAATTCCTGACACAATTGAAAAAATCCAATCCCTTTTTGATATTTCTTTTAATTCTTTTATGTTTTTTGTTAAAAATATCGGAAGCATAATGATTACAGAAAAAAATAAGCGATAAAATGCAATAACACCAGAACCTGCAGTACATAGTTTTACTAAAATTGCCGATGCGGAGACGGTGAGAACCCCAATCAAAAGGACAAAATAAGGGTTTATTTTCGGACTGTTCATCTAATTCTCCTTAAATTATGATAAAATATATACATTATTTTATAACCTTCTACCCCTTAAAGCTATTAAAATAATAATAAAGGGGGATCTGCAATGGAACTATTAGATTTTGGAATATTAATTAAACTTGGTATTTCCGCTGTACTAGGATTAATTATAGGGCTAGAAAGGGAATTAAAAAGAAAGCCTTTAGGATTAAAGACAAGTCTTGTTATATCAATTATTAGCTGTCTATTAACAATCGTCTCAATTCAATCAGCTTACCTATTTCCACATTTTAATAAGGTCCCGATTCAAATGGACCCATTGCGGTTACCTGCCCAAATTGTTTCCGGAATTGGTTTTCTCGGTGCTGGAGTAATATTAAAAAAAGGAAATGATAATATTACAGGTTTAACCACTGCCGCAATGATTTGGGGTGCTGGAGGAATTGGAATTGCAGTAGGAGCTGGGTTTTATTTTGAGGCTTTCGCTGGTGTAATTTTATTAATGATTAGTGTTGAAATTATCCCATCTATACTAACTAAAATTGGTCCCAAACAGCTAAGAACTAAAGACATACAATTGAGAATTACTGTTAAAGATAAAATGAGTATCGATACCGTAATATCACAAATCGAGGCAAATAAAATTACCATTGAAGGTATTCGAATTAAAGATCTTCAAGCTGATGGATATTTGATCGTATTAAAAGCTGTCACAAGTTTCCGCAGACCTACGACTGAAGTTTTTCATATTATTTCTAATCTAAATGAAGTGAAAAGTACAGAAATAGAAAGTTAAAAAACGGCATTTATATCTAAATGCCGTTTTTTATTCCTATTCAAATTATTCTTTCAAACTTCAAACCTTTTTTAGCCAACTTGTAGTTGCATTTTCTCTTTCCGCAAAATGATTAAATAACATACGATTGAAATGATGACCGAAATTGCAGACGTCTTATATATACTTCCATAACCGAATAAATGACCAATTTGTCCAAAGAGCATAGCACCAATTCCCACACCCAAGTCAAAAAAAGAATAGAACGTTGCATTAGCCATTCCTTTGCGATTCCTTGAAGCTTTTTCGATGGACCAAGCTTGTAAAGCAGGCTGAACCGATCCAAAACCGAAGCCATACAGAAATGCCGCAATAAATAGAATAGTCGAATTTGGAAGCCAGGATAATAATATCATAGCAATAATAATCAAAGCTGCTCCTGGAATAAATACAGCTCGGTGTCCTTTTTTATCATATAACTTGCCAGCAAAAGTTCTCGTTAACATTAATGCCAAGGCATAGATAAGAAAGTACCATTGAATTCCCGATATCCCTTTTTGTTCAGTATATAGGGGAAGAAAGGAAGCTATTCCGCCAAAGGTAACGGTAATAAAAAACAGTAATAATGATGGTGGCAGTGCAGACTTTTCGTAAAAGTCCCATTTTACTGTTACAGTTTCTGTTTTTACTTGTTCTACCTTTTTATAACGAATTTTTGACGATAATAACAAGGCGGTTACCCCAAGACCTGCACAGATAAAAAACAACTGTTTAAAGGAAAGTACTCCGGACAACATCAGACCTAATGAAGGTCCAAAAGCGAGGGCCAAATTTCCTGATAGCCCATAATACCCCATCCCTTCTCCACGTCTCTTTGCTGGGATTAGATCGGTAGCAATAGTCCCAGAGGCAGTTGTTGAAAATCCCCAACCTACTCCTTGTATAATTCTTAATGCAAATAAAAAAGCAATGCTAAATGCAAATCCAAACGAACCAACAGATAGGACAAAAATAGCTAACCCAATTAAATAGACGAAACGTCTACCCTTTGTTTCCAGTGCATGTCCCGCAAACGGACGAAGTAGCAAAGCAGAAAAAGTAAAAATACCTACGACAAATCCTATTAATTGATCATTTCCACCCAAATGTTTTACAAATAGGGGAATAGTAGGCAGAGTCATTTGAAATCCGAGGAAAATAAAAAAATTGGCTAAACATATGAGGATAAAATCTTTGGTCCAGATTTTTTCCGTACTCTTATTTGATTGAAAGTCTCCATTATTAGATCTCACCTGAGACCCTCCTTCTTCTATTTAAAAGTCTCAAAGTTCATTGTACAAAAATTTATTTCGATTTACTAATTAAATGATCGAAAAATTGATTATCTCCTAAACTTTATTTATTAGTGGATATAAAAAAAACACTATTCCCCTATGAACAGTGTTTAATAATATCTTCTATGAAGCATTTAGAAACAAAACTTGTTTCTACAAATTTAAACAATAAATAAAGATGCTTAGCTACCTAACACAACGGATATATCAATAATATGTAATTGCAGCATTAGTCATTTCAAGTTAAACTAAAATTAAAATAGTCAGTCATTAAATTTGCCGCTTCGATACTTTTACAAAATGCTTAGGCATTAGGTTCTAGTATTTAAGCGGCATTTTTATTTGACTAACTAAAATAATTATGAGGAGTGAATTGATGTCACAGTTTGAAGAAAAGTTAAAAAAATGGCACCAGGATAATATTGCAAATGAAAAAAATCACAGAAGACGTGAAATTCTGGAAAAGGGATTAGGACATGGGACGATTGAATTTCTTCGTTTAGTATGGTTCCCTGCTGTTGGAAATCTTGATCACTTGTATCCTGAATGGGAGGTACGGGATTTCAACAATGGATATCGTTACCTCGATCTTGCTTACATGCTCGGAGAATCTAAAGGGGGTATTGAAATTCAAGGCTACGGTCCTCAAGCTAGAGATCTTGACGTGAGACGATTTAAAGATTTATGTTGGAGGCACTCATTATTAGCTCTAGATGGCTGGACATTCTTACCTATTGCTTATTTATCCATTAAGGAAGAACCAAAGAGATGTCAGCAGCTTATTTTATCTTTCATTGGCAAATTCATTTCAACTGATTTATCATCGCAACTGTCTTGGCTCGAAGCTGAAGCTGTGCGATTTGCTCGTCGTTTGCTACGTCCTGTCACTCCCCTTGAGTTTGCGAAACATCTTAGAATAAGTGATCGTCATACTAGACGGATTTTGTATAAACTAGTTGATTTACAAATTCTTGCTGTTGCAAGCGGAAAAGAGCGAGCACGGACTTATCGACTTGTTTTATCCACATGATTTTTTAAGACTCAGAATCTGAATAACCACATATGCTTGTGTTTTACACGGACACAGGTTCCGCTATCTCCATCAAAAACCTTATTTTCATATTGTTAGAGGACACTCATTCCGTTATTTTATGAAAATCATTTAAAAATAGCTATCATTTGCCAAAATAACGGAACAAGTGTCCGATTAACTTCTGGAACCACCCATTTTGTCACAGATAAGAGAAGCTCTGTCCGATTGAAGAAATTCTCGCATCCAACCATCAAAATACAAAAAAAACGACACTCTCCCCCGCTATTACGAGAATCAATGTCGTTGTAAACATATGGAGCATAGGGGGATCGAACCCCTGACCTCTTGCATGCCATGCAAGCACTCTCCCAGCTGAGCTAATGCCCCTTACAATTCATCACAATTATATTCGATTTTATATAAACTCACAAGGGTAATTTTATTATATGTAGTTATAGTTTCTATACAAATCGGAGATAATGGTCATTGCGAGATTTAAAGGAGCTGGTAGGATGTTTCAGCAATTCTATTATCGATTTCTTCGTTGGCCAGTCATTTTAAGGGTACTTTTAATAGCTGTTTCAGTCATTCTTATTTTCGGAACAGCCATTCACTTTATTGAGCCGAAATCATTTCCTTCAATTTTTACTGGTATTTGGTGGGCAGTAATAACAACAGCAACAGTTGGCTACGGCGATGTTTATCCGGTAACAATTAAAGGAAGATTGCTTGGAATGCTATTAGTTTTTATTGGTGCGGGTGTTCTTTCAGCATATTTTGCATCACTCGCCGCATCTACTATTCGATCACAAAATTCACTTTTACGAGGAGAAAAGATGTTTAATGGACAAAACCATATAATTATAATTGGATGGAATGGTCGTTCCAAAAATGTTATTGAGCAATTATTACATTTAAATAATCATCATCCAATCGTATTGATTGATGACACACTTGAAGAAAATCCCTTTCACAATCGACAGGTTCATTTTATTAGGGGTAAACCTTATATTGATGAGACATTAAAAAAAGCAAATCTTCCTTTTTCAACTATTGTGTTAATTACCGCCGATCAGCATAAAACAGAAATTCATGCAGATATGGGAACAATTCTTATTCTCCTAGCAGTTAAAGGAATCCATCCTAATGCTTATTGTGTAGTAGAAATTTTAACGCCGGAAAACGTCACCAATGCTAAACGTGGAGGTGCTAATGAAGTAGTTCAGACCAATACACAAACTTCATTCGTAATGATGAATAGTATCCTATCTCACGGAATGTCTGATACTCTCCTCTCAATGATGGATTATTTACATGGTAATCAATTAATATTTATTCCAGTAAGCGTAGAATGGGAGGGAATATCATTTCAGTCACTGTGTACCCTTCTGCTTAAAGAAAGAAAAATATTAATTGGGATTAAAAATGGAGAAGAAACAATAATGAATCCTCCCCCTAACCAAATAATTTTAAAAACAGACGAGCTGCTTATTATTTCATAAGTAGCATATTTTCCAATTGACTGACGAGTTCTTTTCCAAAAGAAATATACTTTTTTTGAATATCACCATCTTCATCCTTTGGTTCAGCAAATTGATCAAAAGATGCAGCAAGATTAGCAATTCCGGCATTATCGTCCAATTCTTCTTGATATACATGGTTTAACAGAAATGGAGTACCAAGTTGAACAACTACGTTTGGTGAATCTAATTGACCATCAATGGGTGTAAATGGAACTCTGAGAAATTGATAGCCATCATCATTTGCCATTTTGTAATCAAAATATCCTTGATCGTAGTCCCAACCGCCTCCTATGGAATAACCATTTGGCTTTAATAGTTGTTCAAGCTTGTACAACTGATATTGTTTTCCTTCAATTTTTGACGGAATTTCATACATAACTATTCACACCCTCATAATATTTTTATTAGTTTTCCATAAGGAGTGAATCATATTCTACCAATACAAAAGAAGGTGCCCATACATGTCAAACCATGTAATGAGCACCTTCTTGAAAATTTCAATCTATTGTAAATTATTTCAAACGATTTTCTAATTCCGTTTTTTTAGCTTCATAACCTGGTTTCCCTAAAAGAGCAAACATGTTTACTTTGTAAGCCTCAACTCCAGGTTGATCAAATGGATTAACACCTAATAAATAGCCGCTGATCGCGCAGGCTTTTTCAAAGAAATAAACAAGGTAACCAAAAGTATATGCATCCATTGCAGGGATCTCAACGATTAGATTTGGGACATTTCCATCAGTATGAGCCAAAAGAGTTCCCTCAAAAGCTTTATTATTTACAAAATCTACTGTTTTTCCAGCAAGATAATTAAGACCATCTAAATCATTATCTTCTTTTTCAATCACCAATTCATGTCTAGCCTTAGTTACTTTGATAACAGTTTCAAATATATCACGGCGACCTTCTTGAACATATTGTCCTAATGAATGTAAATCAGTAGAAAAATTTGCTGACGAAGGAAAAATTCCTTTTTGATCCTTTCCTTCACTTTCACCGAATAGTTGTTTCCACCACTCAGCAAAATATTGCAAACCTGGTTCATAATTAATTAGCATTTCAATCGTTTTACCTTTGTTATAAAGTACATTACGGACAGCTGCATATTGATAGGCTTGATTCTCCATTAATGTTTCTTTACCGAAGTCTTCACTTGCCTTCGCTGCACCATCCATCATTTCTTTTATATTTACTCCACTTACCGCAATAGGAAGCAGCCCTACTGCCGTCAAAACAGAATATCGACCCCCGACATCATCAGGAATAATAAAGCTCTCATAACCCTCCTCATTTGCTAAAGTTTTTAAAGCACCCTTTGCCTTATCAGTTGTAGCATAAATACGTTTTTTAGCTTCTTCCTCGCCATATTTTTGTTTTAAAAGCTTGCTAAAAATTCGAAATGCGATGGCTGGCTCAGTTGTTGTACCTGATTTAGATATAACATTGATTGAAAAGTCTTTTCCTTCTATTAGGTCAATGACATCCGCCATATAGGATGAACTAATATTGTTGCCGACAAAAAGGATTTGCGGAGTTTTACGTTTATCATTCGATTGTAAATTATAAAAGCTATGGTTAAGCATTTCTATTGCTGCACGTGCTCCTAAATAAGATCCACCAATTCCGATAACTAATAGTACATCTGAATCGTTTTGAATTTTTTGAGAAGCCTTTTCAATACGGCTAAATTCTTCTTTATCATATTCAGTTGGAAGATCAACCCAACCTAAGTATTCATGTCCTGGACCTGTTTTTTCATGTAGAGATTGATGTGCAGCCTTTACTGCTGATTCTAAATACGTAAGTTCATGTTTCCCAAAAAACGATAATGCCTTTGTAAAATCAAAGCGAATATGTGACATGGCTAATTCCTCCAATAAATGTTTTACTTTATTCACTTTATCCAATCGGATTAATTATTTCAAGTTGAAAGCAATATGATTACTATGCATAAATTTTATGTATTCGATTCATTCTATAAGTGAACCACTAAAATTGAGGAGGAAATTGAATGAGTGTTATTCAACGTATTGCGTTAGTATTGACTATTATCGGCGCGATTAACTGGGGTCTTATAGGTTTTTTTCAATTTGATTTGGTTGCTGCCATTTTTGGTACTAACACCACATTTACGCGTATTATATATGGTCTAGTAGGAATTGCAGGTTTAATCAATTTAGGACTGCTATTTAAACCTAATGAAGAACTGGAAAGATCTCCAGAAGCTAGAACAACAAGGTAATAGGAAAAGCGCAAGCGCCTTGCTCATCGACGTACGGATGAGTGAAATTTGAAGTGCCAATTTCACCTTCGTAGCCTTCGACTGAGATAAAGGAGACACGGCGAGGGACGAGTCGATGTTGACTTATCGTAGGGAGAAGACGGAGAAATCCGCTAGCCGATAGGCGCTGGAGCTAGACACAGCAGACACTTTTCTGTCTAATATTCTTACCTTTTAAGAAAAGAACAGGCGGTATAACTAACCACCTGTTCTTTTTATTATAGCTCTTATGTTTAAACTACTAACCTTTAAATCATACCCACCCTCTAAATTTAGATGCTTCTGCCGCATTTCGTAAACCTACCATATAGGCAGCTAATCGCATATTAACCTTACGAATCTCTGCAATGTTGTATATATTGTTAAAGGCTTCTACAAGCTTTTTACGTAGTTTTTCATTTACCTCATCTTCAGACCAATAGTATCCTTGATTGTTTTGAACCCATTCAAAATAAGATACTGTTACACCGCCTGCACTGGCAAGAACATCTGGTACGAGAAGAATTCCTCGTTCTGTTAAGATATTGGTTGCTTCAACCGTTGTAGGACCATTTGCTGCTTCCACAACAATAGATGCCTTTATATGACTAGCATTTTCTGAAGTGATTTGATTTGAAATAGCTGCAGGAACTAAAATATCACAATCAAGTTCAAGTAATTCCTTATTTGTAATGGTATTCTCAAATAATGTTGTCACTGTACCGAAACTGTCACGACGATCAAGTAAATAATCTATATCTAGTCCATTAGGATCATGAAGAGCACCATAGGCATCGGAAATTCCAATAATTTTCGCTCCCTCATCATGTAAAAACTTTGCTAAAAAGCTGCCAGCATTACCGAAACCTTGGATAACGACCCGAGCACCTTTTACACTAATCCCCTTCTTTTTTGCTGCCTCTTCGATAACAATGGTTACTCCTTGTGCAGTAGCTTTATCACGGCCTTCGGATCCCCCAAGAACTATCGGTTTTCCAGTAATGAATCCTGGAGAATCATTTTCACGTAATCTACTATACTCATCCATCATCCAGGCCATTATTTGTGAATTAGTATACACATCTGGAGCAGGAATATCCTTGGTTGGACCGACAATTTGACTGATGGAACGTACATAGCCGCGACTTAGCCTTTCAAGTTCCCCCATAGACATTGTTCTAGGATCACAAACAATCCCACCCTTACCTCCACCATAAGGGAGATCTACGATTCCACATTTCAATGTCATCCACATTGATAACGCTTTAACTTCATCCTCATTTACTTCAGGATGAAATCGAACCCCGCCTTTAGTTGGACCAACCGCATCATTATGTTGCGCACGATACCCGGTGAAAACCTTTGTCGTTCCATCATCCATTCGAATAGGGACTCGCACAGTCAAAATACGTAATGGTTCTTTTAAAAGTTCATACATTTCATCATTAAATCCCAATTTAGAAAGTGCTTCTTTAATAACCTCTTGCGTAGAAGTGAACAAATTTAGATTTTCCATCGAATCTCGCCTCTTTATTTTAAAATCATGTGACAGTTTATTATATTTACGGCTTTGTTAATGAAGACATATGCTTCAGGATTTATTTTGAAAAAGTTTTTGTAAAACAATTTTATCGTTTCCAATAAACATTAACAAAGCCCTGAAAAAATAATGTTTATCAATGCCATATAAAATAGAAATTAAGAGAGAACTTTACTTATTCGTTCCAATGCCCAATCAAGCTCTTCCTTGTTGATCACTAAAGGTGGTGCAAAACGAATGACATTTTCATGTGTTTCTTTACAGAGAAGTCCTTCAAGTTTTAATGCTTCACAATATTTTCGTGCAGGTTCATTTAAAACAACACCGATAAATAACCCTTTTCCGCGAATTTCTTGAATCACTGGATTTTGGATTTCCTTTAATTGATTCATAAAATATTCACCGAGTTCCAATGATTTTTCACTTAATTTTTCATCGATAAGAACATCCAATGCTGCAATAGAAACAGCACAAGCCATCGGATTTCCACCAAAAGTAGAACCATGAGACCCTGGATTGAAAACACCCAAAATATCTTTATTTGCAACTACACATGAAATTGGGAAAACTCCACCACCAAGTGCTTTTCCAAGAATATATACATCTGGAACAATATTTTCCCAATCACAAGCAAACATCTTTCCTGAACGTGCTAATCCTGATTGAATTTCATCAGCAATAAACAATACATTATTTTCTTTACATAACTCATATGCAGCCTTTAAGAAGCCCTCTGGTGGAATGACAATCCCAGCTTCTCCCTGGATTGGTTCAATAATGAAAGCCGCCGTATTAGGTGTAATAGTAGATTTTAAAGCTTCTATATCACCATATGGAACCAATTTAATTCCTGGAAGCATTGGGCCAAAACCTCTTTTGTATTCCTCCTCAGAAGATAGTGAAACAGCTGTCATCGTTCTTCCATGAAAGTTACCATCACAACCGATGATTTCAGCTTTATTTTCCTCTACTCCTTTTATCTCATACGCCCAACGTCTAGCAGCTTTAATAGCTGTTTCAACTGCTTCCGCTCCTGTATTCATAGGTAAAGCCATATCCTTATTGGACAATTTACATACTTTTTCAAACCATGGACCAAGCTGATCATTATGAAATGCACGAGAAGTTAATGTAACTCGATCGGCCTGCTGTTTCAGTGCATCAATAATTTTTGGATGACGATGTCCTTGATTCACAGCTGAGTAAGCGCTTAACATATCCATATATTTATTGCCTTCAGGATCCTTAACCCATACCCCTTCTGCATCTGAAATAACAACTGGAAGCGGATGATAATTGTGTGCCCCAAATTTTTCTGTTTGTTCAATAATAAATTCAGACTTTGATACCATGTAAAATCTCCCCCATTTTATTAGAAAAGCGCAAGCGCCGCAGCACTGGCGTACGGATTTCATAGTCTTCGACTGAGATAAAGGAAACATGGCGAGATAGTTCAAGAGTCGATGTTGACTTATCGTAGGGAGAAGACGTAGAAATCCGCTAGCCGATAGGCGCTGGAGCTAGATACAGCAGACACTTTTCATTTCTAATATCCTTAGTAAATTTTATACTTTCTTATCTTTTAAAATAGAGCCTTCTCAAAAAAGAAGGCTCTTATTAAAATTGAAAATTATATTGAAAACAGTCTTAGATTATAGCATTTCAGATGTAGTTTTAGCTTGCATATGAAGCACTAAGTAATCCGGTCCACCAGCTTTTGAGTCTGTACCAGACATATTAAATCCGCCGAATGGTTGATATCCAACAATGGCACCAGTACATCCACGATTGAAGTAAAGGTTACCAACATGGAAATCTTCACGTGCTTGTTCCATATGATCTCTATTCGTTGTGATAACAGCACCAGTTAATCCGTATTCAGTGTTATTAGCAATTTCAATTGCATGGTTAAAATCTTTTGCTTTTGAAAAGGCTACTACTGGTCCAAAGATTTCTTCTTTCATTAAACGAGCATTTTCGTCAACATCAGCGATAATTGTTGGTTGGACAAAATACCCTTTACTATCGTCGCCTTCTCCACCAACCATAAGCTTACCTTCTGTTTTTCCAATTTCAATGTAACTCATAATCTTGTCAAAAGCTGCTTGGTCAACAACAGGCCCCATGAATTTACTGCGATCAACCGTATCGCCAACTGTTAATTCTTTTGTAAGTTCTACTGCACGATTAAGTACTTGATCATATACATCTTCTACAATAACTGCACGTGAGCATGCAGAACATTTTTGACCTGAGAATCCGAAAGCAGAAGCAACGATAGATTGAGCTGCTAATTCAAGATCAGCTTCTTTATCAACAACAATCGTATCTTTACCACCCATTTCTGCTATAACACGTTTTAACCAAATTTGTCCTTCGTTTACTTTAGAAGCACGCTCATAAATACGTAAACCAACATCACGAGAACCAGTGAAACTAATAAAACGTGTTTTCGGATGATCTACAAGATAATCTCCTACTTCAGATCCGCTTCCAGGTACATAATTTAATACGCCTTTAGGAAGTCCCGCTTCTTCAAGTACCTCAACAAATTTTGCAGCTACAACCGGAGTAGTCGATGCAGGTTTTAATAAAACAGTATTACCTGTTACAAGAGCAGCAACCGTTGTTCCAGCCATTATCGCAAATGGGAAGTTCCATGGAGAAATGATAATTCCTACTCCTAGTGGAATATATCCGAAACGATTATATTCACCTGGGCGGCTTTCAACAGGAATACCATCTTTTAATTTCAACATTTGACGACCATAATACTCCATAAAGTCAATACCTTCAGCTGTATCAGCATCTGCTTCATTCCATGGTTTACCTGCTTCTTTTACTAAAAGTGCAGAAAATTCATGCTTGCGGCGACGAATGATAGCTGCAGCCTTAAATAAAATATCTGCTCGAACTTCTGGTTTAACTTTTTTCCATGTTTGGAATGTTTCGTATGCAGTCGTCATTGCTTTTTCTGCTAACTCTTTATTTGCTTTGGACACTCGTCCAATAACTTCTTCTTTATTTGCAGGGTTAATTGAGACAATTTTGTCATCAGTTGTAACTCTCTCGCCATTAATAATTAATGGATAATCTTGTCCTAAGTAGCTTTCAACTAACTTTAACCCTTCTTGAAAGTCTTTTTGATTTTCTTCTTTTTTAAAATCTGTAAATGGTTCGTGTTTATAAGGAATCATTTGTCTTCCTCCTTGAAAACTTTTTAGTATTTGTTAAATATAGTACCACAATTTACTTATATGACTCTACTAGTGCAAAAAAAATTTGCACTAAGAAAACCCTTACAATATAATAATGCAAAAAGATATTGCATTTTTCAAGAGTTTTTTATATTTCTTTTGCTTTTTTTAAAGGGGGCGGCTTAATGCAGCTTAAAAACGAAATCTCCATCTATAAAACTGTTCTTGACCTAATCGATGTAGGGGTACATGTAATTAACGAAAGCGGCAAAACTGTTTTGTATAATAAGAAAATGATGGAAATTGAAGGGACGGACATTGAAGATGTGTTAGATAAAAATATTTTAGATGTTTTTCGGTTCTACCAAGGGGAAGATAGTACACTTTTAAAGGTTTTGCATACAAGTGAGCCCAAGCTCAACATTCAGCAAACGTATTTTAATAATAAAGGATTAGAAATAAAAACTGTTAACAATACTTATCCTTTATTTGATCAAGAGAGAATTGTTGGAGCTGTTGAAATCGTTCGAGATGTAACAAAATTAGAAAGAATGATGAAAAAGAGTTCACAAAGTAAAAAGAATACTGCACATACATTTGATTTCTTTCTGGAAAAAGATTTTTTTCCTAAGAAAGTAATAGATATAGGAAAACAAGCAGCAAAAACTTCATCCAGCATTTTTATAAATGGTGAGGCAGGAACTGGAAAACACATATTAACTGAGTGTATTCATAATGAAGTATACACTAATAAAAAACCTTATCACATTCTAAATTGTACATCCTTATCAAGTATATATTTAGAGAATACACTGCTTGACACCATCAATCAATTAGAAAAAGCTGAAGGCGGGACATTAGTTATTGAGGAAATACAAAACTTATCTCCATCCGTCCAATTTAATTTGCTTACGTCTTTAACAAAAGAGAAAAAATTTATAATGATATGTACCATGAAGGAGGATCCAATTGATTTAATAGCTAGTGGTAAATTAAATAAGCAATTATTTTACCAATTAAGTGAACTTACATTTATGATTCCTCCATTACGTGAACGCAAAAAATATATTCGACAAATTACTTTATTTTATCTAAACCAATATAATGGTATTTATCAAATGAATGTGAGAAACGTATCTGATGAGGTAATTCAAAGCTTTCAGGAATATCATTGGCCAGGGAATATAAGGGAATTGGAGCATATTATTGAGAATTCGATGAAGGTTCTTGAAAATGAAGATATTCTTCAGCTTCACCATCTTCCTGCAAATTTCCTCAATCGTGTATCACAAGATCATCATTTTCTAATGCAAAAGAATCAAGATATTAAACCTTTTGAAGAATATATACAAGAGGCAGAAAAGTATTATATTCAAAAAGGTTTACAATATCATCAATATAATATTACAAAAACGGCTCAAGCACTCAATATGAGTCGTCAAAATTTACAATATCGAATAAGAAAGTACGGAATCGAAAAGCCTTAATTTCGTAAAATAAAAGAAATCGGCGAATAGCCGATTTCTTTATTAGATGTAATACGAAAACTGTCTTACTTTTTAATTAAATCTGATTGCTCGATCCATTCTTGAAGCTTATCTTTTAGTGTGTTAAAACCTTCTGTTGGTTCTTCAGTAACAACATTAACTTGGCGACGACGCGCTGGCTTTTTTTCTTGTTTTGGAGCATCTTCTGTCGCACGAATAGATAAGCTAATCTTCCCGCTTTCATCATCGATTGTAAGGACTTTAACGTTTACTTCATCACCTACATTTAAATGTTCATTAATGTCTTTAACATAACCATGTTTAATTTCTGAAATATGAACTAATCCTTGAGTTTCTTCATCAAGTGCAACAAATGCACCATATGGCTGAATTCCAGCTACTTTTCCAGTTAACACATTTCCAACTTCGTATTTTGTCGTCATCGAAACACTCCCTATTTATTCATTTTTTTCTCCTATATATACGCAATTAAAAATTATATCACAATTGAAAAATAGACGCAAAAATAAGCATGTTTACACATGTGATTTTTTATATCTTTTTAATTTTCACCAAACGCATACAAACAAATCACAAAAAATTCATAAAGCAATAATTAAGTAAGAATCACAAAATGTGATACAATATAGAAAAAAACTGATAACCGGAGGGATATTAATGACAAACTTTGCACAAAATTTAAAGTTTTATCGTGAACAACAAAATCTAACACAAGAAGAATTAGCGGTTAAAGCTAGATTAGGAGCTAAAGTAATTGAGAAATACGAATCTGGAGAGCAAGTCCCTACTACACAAACCATCCTTAAATTATCCACTATTTTGGATGTCCCTGCTTCAGTATTAACAGAATAATGGAGATAAAGTGAATCCTCAATCAGTGGAAATTTTTATCCCCCAACTCATTGTTTCCCGCCTAAACAAACCTTTTACGAATAATTACCCTGCATGAATAGATGGATGGTTTTGCCATCTATTCGCACGGGATTAATTTTTTTTGTATTTATTGATTAAATAATAAGAAAAATGGGTATCCTTTTACTACAAGGCTTTCTGTATAGCATTGATTATTGGTTGAAATCAATCTATACACTAGTATTCCCCCTTTTTATTTTTTGACGAGACTTGGGACTCGTCCTTTTTTTTGTCATTGTTTTATAATTATCATTAACAGAGCAATACCATTTGTAGGTTTCAGGGGTGAATTGAATGTCAATTACAGTTTCAAAACTCACAAAAGAAATAAGTGGAATCGAAATTTATTTTGAGGAATATAAAAATCAAAACGCAAATAACACATTTGTGCTTTTACATGGATTTCTCTCCTCTACTTTTAGTTTCAGGAGATTGATCCCACTTTTAAATAAAGACAATAATGTGGTATCAATAGATATTCCTCCATTTGGTCAAAGTGGAAAACACCCTCGCTACCAATATTCGTATCAAAATCTTGCTAAAATGGTCATCAACTTAATCTCATCACTAGGATATTCAAGCATTTATTTAATTGGACACTCTATGGGTGGCCAAATCTCCTTAAACGTGATGCTTCAAAAGCCTAATTTAGTCAAAAAAGGAGTCCTTCTTTGCAGTTCAGGATACCTTAACCCATCAAAACGATCATTAAAATTATTAAGTTTCCTTCCATTTTTTCATCATTGTGTAAAATACTATTTAGAAAAATCGGGGGTTAGAAAAAATGTAGAAACTGTTGTTTTCGATAGAAGTATTATTGATGAAGAAATGCTAAAAGGGTATGAGCAGCCCTTTTTAGATAAACAAATATTTCGTGGTCTAACTAGAATGATCAGGGATCGTGAAGGTGACTTATCTGTTGAACAATTACACCAAATTACAACCCCATGCCTACTTATTTGGGGTGAACATGATCGTGTTGTTCCATTATCTATTGGAAAAAGATTGACCAAAGATTTACCACATGCACAGCTAATTGTTTTAAAGGATGCAGGACATTTAATTTCAGAAGAAAATGCTGAGGAAGTTTTTCAGCATATTGATAAATTTATACATGAGTAGAGGGGAAACTAACGGTGTTCCCCCCTTTTTTTATTACAATTCGCACGAAGCTTGTGAGTGAATAGTGATTAATGTTCTTGCCATTTTTTCGCATTGTTCTATTGGGATTCGTTCTTCAAATGAAAATTCATATATGTCTTGAATTCTTTTTGACAAAACATCCTTATTGTCTATATCATGCACCAATTGAATTACATCGACAATTTCAGTTTCATACGCTTCACTGCCATTGCCAAGGGGATTCCATTCTTCTAAAGCTTCCCTTAATTTAATATTCATTTGTTGAATATTCATTTTCTCACCCTTTATTATTGGTTATTTTCGCATAGATTGTTGCTTTTCGGATATAAACATATCCTTATTTAGTATTGAAACGTGCTCTTTTCCCTATATATTTAATCTTCTTTTCAAAATTGAAATATAGATCCGAGGCGTAAAAATCCTAATGCCGATTTTTACTTGTATCGACCCACAACAAAGTTTACGAAAAGAGCTTTATTCTTTAAATACTTGTTACAATATAATAACATATTAATATGAATTAAAAATGGATGGTGATAGAATGACACTTTTTGATCAAGTAATCGAAAGAAAAGGAACCTCTTCTGTTAAATGGGACTACATGAAGTTTGTTTATGGTGAAGATGAATTATTACCAATGTGGGTAGCTGATATGGATTTCCGACCTCCTGAAGCAGTCATTCAAGCATTACAAGAAAGATTAAATCATGGAATTTTTGGGTATACAGTTATTCCTGATAGTACTGGTGAAGCTATTCAAAATTGGTTAAAAAGCCGCCACGGATGGAACATAGATCGTTCATGGCTTTTATATAACCATGGTGTCGTCCCATCTCTCGGTTTAGCTATTTTAGCGTTTACAGATCCTGGGGATAATATTCTACTTCAATCACCTGTTTACACACCTTTTTTTACAATGACAGAAAATAATAATAGAAATGTAATCAACTGTCCTTTGCAACTAGTAAATAATCGATTCGAAATTGATTTTATACAACTTGAAGAAGCATTACAAAACAATATTAAGCTATTTTTCCTCTGTAATCCCCATAACCCTGGTGGCAGAGTGTGGAAGCGTGAAGAATTAATAAAAATAGCTGAATTATGTAAGAAATACAACGTTCTAATTATTTCAGATGAAATACATGGGGATCTTGTAGGAGCACCGCAAAAGCATATTCCTATTGCATCATTAGACGAATCATATCGTGATTTCGTCGTGACTTGCATCGCTCCTACGAAAACTTTTAACTTAGCTGGTATACAAGCTTCCAGTTTAATAGTACCTAACCCTGATTTACGAGAAAAACTTGTTAAAATACAAGAACAACAAGGCTTTCACACATTAAATGCTTTCGGTATTGTCGGAATGGAAGCTGCTTATCGCTATGGTGAAGAATGGCTGGATACTCTTCTACCCTATATAAAAGATAATATTCAGCTAGTAAAAGAAACAATTAATCAGGAGGTACCAGCAATAAAAGTGATGGAACCTGAAGGCGGATATTTAATATGGCTGGATTGCAGGGACACTGGGTATTCGGATGTAGAACTCAAAAATCGTCTGCTTAAAATAGGCCGCCTTGCATTAGAGCCCGGAACAAAATATGGTCTTGGCGGTGAGGGATTTTTAAGGATGAATGTGGGCTGTCCTAGGGAAACCATTCAAGAAGGAGTTATTCGTTTAATAAAAGCATTAAGCTAATGGAAAAAAAGGATAAGCACGTACATATTATCGTGCCTTATCCTTTTTTCATAACTGTTTTAACATAGATTGTAAAATCCTAATACCGATTTTTACTTGTATCGGTATTGCAACAAAGCTAACGAAAAAAGCCTATTTCTTTTTTAGCTCTCCACATGCAATCCGGTTTCCAGCATCACCTGCAGGCTGTGTCATTCCATCGTCTTTTGATTCATGAATAACAATCGAAGTCCCTTCTTTTGTGAATAATGAATTCTTTCCGTTTCCCATTGTAACTTGAGGAGCTAGAAAATCTACCTTTACCTTTCCATCATCCTTCACAATTAAGTTTGGTAGGTCACCTGCATGAGATCCTTTCGGGTATAATAAGCCATGGTCTTTATTATCCGGATTAAAATGATTACCTGCTGAGGTAAAATCAGGAGCCTTACAGCTGCCTTTTTCATGGAAATGAATTGCGTGTTCACCAGGTGGAAGCCCCTTCAAATTCACCTTTAACATAACACCTTTTGCCTGCTCCTTTAAATTAATCTTTCCGAGACTATCACCTGAAGCATTTTTTATATCAACATCCGTTTCTTTCGGATTCGCTTGTGTACATCCGCTTAATACAAACAACGTTAATAGAATAGAAAACCATTTCACTACATACTCCTCCAATAAATTTCTTTTCCTCCACATTCTAGCCATTAATAATGGGATATATTCGGTATGTCTCTAACAAAAAAAACCAATTCTTATATAGAATTGGTTATCGGTCTACTTTAAATTATTCTTTATTTTTTCTTCGAATTGCTTTGCTTTTTCCAATTGCTTTTTATTCACTTTGAGTATAAACATGAAGGTTATTATACAAAGGATAAGAAAAATAGAAAATGAGATGAACGCAGGGATATATTCTCTTTTATCTTCAGGGAAGTATAGAAATAAATTCAATACAAAAATATTTAAAGAGTTTAACATTGGAAACTCCCTTTCTTAAAAACTTCATTAATTAATAGTATACCAATTTTTATTCCTTTCAACCAATTGAGTGATTGACAATTTTATAACAAATAAGAAAAGCGGAAGCACCTTGATCAGCCCCAACAAGCAAATGGTCTTCCAACAAAGGAAGTCTGCCTTTTGACTTCATTGTTGGAAGACCATTTGACCTCGAGGGGCTAGGCGCTGGAGCTGGACAAGAAAAGGCTGCCTTTAAGACAGCTCCTCCATTATTTTAATACATTTATTTTTTCAATTACTACATCAAATTGAACCGGATGATCCCGCATATCCGTCTTAACTTCAGCAATTTTATCTACTACATCCATTCCTTCAACAACATGTCCGAAAACAGTGTGACGGAAATCTAAATGTGGAGTTCCTCCGTTTTCCATATAAGCGTTAATTACTTCTTCAGGATATCCAGCACGCTCCATTTGACCTTTCATTCTTGGATCAACAGCGACACTCTGTACGATAAAGAACTGACTACCATTCGTATTTGGTCCCGCATTAGCCATTGAAAGTGCTCCACGGAAGTTAAAAAGCTCTTGAGAGAACTCATCTTCAAAAGGTCCTCCGTAAATACTTTCTCCACCTGTTCCATTTCCTAATGGATCGCCGCCTTGAATCATGAAACCGTTAATTACTCGGTGAAAAATAACACCATCATAATATCCATCTTGACTATGCTTAACAAAATTTTCAACTGTTTTAGGAGCAAGGTCTGGGAAAAGCTTTATTTTAATATTTCCCATATTCGTTTGCATTTCAATCAATTTCTCGTTTTCTAAAACTTCCTTCGTTAACTGTGGATATGTCATAAAAAAATCTCCTTTTAATAATTTATGTAAGATTTGCGAAAAAGAAATCATTCCTTTCCATCTTACTTTACTAAATTCTCCTATAAAGTTGCAACTCCACCACTCGCATAATATTTTGCTTTTTTATCAAAGTGCTTCATAATATGAATAAAATAGTTTTGGAGGGATCGGAATGGAACAAGGACAAATTGTAACCTTTTTTAATAAAACAGGTAAATATTTAGGGGAAATAACAGGAGTATTCCCTGATCGTTATGTAGTAAAAACACTGGCTGTGTTAAAGCATCCGATGCAAGGGGATCTGCACAATCCAAAAGAAACGGATGTTGCTTTTTTTCACGAACGGAAGGCACTTGCTTACCGGGAGCAATCTAATATTCCATTAAAAATGGTAAAGCCCTTTGAAGGAGAAATTCCTAATTATGGTGAGTCATTAAAGCTTGCAGTTGTTAAATTGCGTAATGAGCTTATGACTCAAGAAACGGAATTTAATTTGAAAAGTATTGAAAGTTTAAATAGTATCCAGAAAGAATACGAATTGATGTACAACCTTAAGTGGTAATCACATTTCGAGGGTAATAGAAAAGTAAAGTTCTATCATTTTATTTTTCTATCACCCTAAATTATTTTGTTATTATTTATTTCTTTGAAACGACGGCCATTGTACATCGAGACATACAAATGAGCCTATCCTCTTCATCTTTTATTTTAATCTCCCAAACCTGTGTACTTTTTCCACGGTGAACCACTTCGGCAATAGCAGTAACTACTCCATCACGTTTGGAACGGATATGATTCGCGTTAATTTCTAGTCCAAAACATATTTCTTTTTCTAAATCAATAATTGCCGTAGCCCCGACACTAGCAACTGTTTCAGCAAGGGCAACAGATGCCCCTCCATGCAGATATCCAAATGGCTGCCTAGTGTTTTCATTAACCGGCATAGTAGCAACCACTTTTCCTTTACCAATTTCCACAAACTCCATTCCGAGTGTTTCTATAAGTGTATTTTTATAATCCATAAAGTTTCTCCTCCTCGTTTATCGTATTATTCAAGAAACTTACATCAGAATCCTTCTTCCATACAATTTTTATCTTAATGAATATTTCATTACATACTCAAGTTTTATTTCGCATATGGTAAATAAGGAAAGCTCAATTTTATCTAATTTGTTTATTCAAAGGGGAAGATTACCTTGAAATATTATCATCCTTATCATCATGAATATCCCCCTTATCCGAATATTGCCTACTCATATCAGCACCCATTTCGCCAATACCAACCAGTAGATCCCAAAATATTTATAAATTCCGCAAACAAAATGAAGTCCTTATTAAAAGATGCCGAAAAGGTTATAGATCATTTATCTGCATCGGAGGCATTCTCCAAACAATTAATGACATACGCACAAGAATCACAACTTAATAAAGTCAATAAGATGATTTATGATATCGGGCTAAAATCAAGTCCTGAAATTCGCTATACTCCTAGCGGTATTGTTATTAAGTTTTCTGATCAAAAAGATGTGACCAATTGCTGTCTTTTAGAAATGAAAATCCGCTGGGGTATGTAGTAAGAAATCCGCTAGCCGATAGGCGCTGGAGCTAGACATAGCAGACACTTTTCATGTCTAATATCCTTAGTAAATTTTATACTTTCTTACCTTTGAACAATGTAACAACAAATAAACAGGAAAATGCTCTTCGAAAAATCGAAGAGCTTTTCGTATTCATTAATATCCGTAAGGTGCATAAGGTCTAGGTCCATACCCACCATATGGTGCATATGGATAAGCATATGGTGGGTATGCAGGCGGATATGCATAAGGTCTAGGTCTAGAAAGAGCAGCTCCGGCTAATCCACCTCCGATTAGTCCTCCTAAAAATCCTCCTACAAGCGGGGCACCAAAGAACGGGAACATCCTATAATCTCCTGGAACAGGTGCCTGACGATAATAGTACAATTAGGTATACCTCCTTTTTAAAAAAGACGCTCTCTATCTTCATATGCAGGAGAAGTGCGGATGGACTGGGCAAAAGGAAAGGTTATGTCTTTTAAAAGAATATTCACAACAATAATAAATTTCAGCCAAAAAATCTAAAAGAGTCTAAATATTCACACCTTAATAGTATTTTTTTGTATAATTAAACAAAAGAAAGTATTTTTAGATTAAGTTAGTAATGTATACACTAACATTCTCAATCATAGTCATTAGAATCTTTAAGCAAAACTATTGATTGGGTGGGATAAAATGAAAAAGCAATTGGGGTTTGGTATTGTTATTTTGTTGTGCTTAATAGGTATATTTGTTTTTAATTTTTCATTTGCAAAATCAGATTTAAAGCTTAATCCGATTGAAATGAAAAAAAGTAATATGGGTATTTTAAATGAAAAGTTGACTTTTAAAAACGTTATGAAAACGACCAATGAGGTTTTGGTCGGAAGGGTAATTGGATTGGATGAATTAAATGAATCTAGAAAGGTTTATAATGTAGCAGTTGAAGATGATATCTTGGGAGAAACACAAAATGAAGTACTCGTATATGTGGGAGAAGAGTTGTTAGAACAAGGAAGTAAATATGTATTCTTTTTACAGCCTCTTAGTTCCACCGTTTATGAAAAAGATTTTTACGTACAGCATCCTGAATTTATCATTAAGATTGGTGATAATGGAGAATTATCTAGGCTAGCAAATGCTTATGAGTTTACTTACGAAAAGCCATTTACAGACGAAAAATATAATCAGCTTTCTACATTAAAATCCTTTATTAAAAAAAATTTCAAACAAAATGTTTCGGAGAACCAATCAGTTATCCAATATAAAAATAAGGAACAGCTATTACAACAATCTGACCTAGTAATGGAAATTCTTATCAATGAAATAGATGATGATAGAGGGATATCCATTGTTCATTTTGTTGTCCTTAAAAAATATAAAGGAGACAAAGACGATTTCGATATTCTGTTACCAACCAATCAGATTAAACAAGGAAATAAATATCTAATATTCTTAAAGGAAAATGAGGATGGATCTCCAACATTAACAACAAGGAATGGTAGTCTCATCGAAGTAGGAACTTCTCAATATAACGATACAATAAAGTTGATTAATAAGTAAGGATAAGAGCCAGTGTAATAGTCTCAATAACTATTACCCCGGCTCTTTTTTCAAAATATTATTTCACTGGTTCAAATCTTTCCACTAATAATGCTAATGTACGAACCATGACACCAGTTGCACCGTAAGGTCCTAAATCATGCTCTTTACTAGTGACTGCTGTACCAGCAATGTCTAAGTGCACCCATGGTGTATCTTCGGCAAATTCACCGACAAATGCTCCACCCATGATTGCATGCCCTTCACTGCCTGGTGAGTTATTTAAGTCAGCAATTTTGCTTCCGCGAACACGTTTCTTATCATTTTCGGTTATAGGTAGACGCCAAATATATTCTCCTGCTTCATATGATGCCTCTAATACTTGCTCGAAAAAGGCCTCGTCATTTGTCATCGCACCAGTTTTATCAAGTCCTAATGCAGTGATAACCCCACCTGTTAAAGTCGCTACATCAACTAAATAATTGGCACCATGATGTTTTGCATATGTAACTGCATCAGCTAACGCCAAACGGCCTTCGGCATCTGTATTTAGTACCTCAATTGTTATTCCACTCATTGATGTTATCACATCATCTGGTTTGAAGGCGGAACCACTAATCATATTATCGGTAGAAGGAATTACCGCTACAACATTTTGCTCTGGCTTTAATTCACCGATTATTTCCATCGCACCAAGTACAGCTGCAGCTCCTCCCATATCTGTTTTCATGCCGACAATACCCGATTTTGTTTTTATTGAATATCCGCCTGTATCGAATGTAACTCCTTTACCAACTAGTCCAATGACATCTTCCCAAGTGTCTTTCCCTTGGTATTTTAAAACGATCATTTTCGGTGGTTCTACAGAGCCTTGGTTCACAGCTAAAAATGCACCCATTCCCAGCTTTTCCATCTCTTCTTTTTCAAGAATTTCGACTTCAAACTCATATTTTCCGCCTAATTCTTCAGCATATTGAGCTAAATCGGTTGCAGTAAGCATATTTCCTGGCAGGTTCACAAGTGTCCTTGCTGAATTCGTAGCTTTCCCAAAGGCATAACCGACCGTTAATGCTGCCTCAATCTCATTTTGATCCGTTTCTGAAATGATATTTATTTGTTCGACCATTTTTTCTGGTTCGTTTGATTTTTGTTTATATCCAGCAAATTCGTATGTAGCTAACGCAAATGCCTCACTAAGAGCATTAGCAGCATCTTCATGTGAAATCGCATCGGTTACAAAGGTATCAAGAGCAATAGCAACTGATTGCAAGCGACTTTCCTTCGCATGCTTGAATGCTTTTCCAAATGCTTCTTTTACATCATCAAACGATAATTGATTCTCTTTTCCCAATCCAACAAACAATAGACGTTTTACATTTAATTTTCCAAGTGTATGTATTTTAGATATTTCTTTTACTTTTGCCGAAATATCCCCTGACTTAACAAGCTCTGTTAATTCATTTTCAAATTTTGCATCTAATTCAGAAAGTATTCCCGAGAATTTTTCAGGTGTATCTTTTAAACCAATCAAAAGACATTCTTGTTTTTCTTCAAAAGGATTTGCATTAAAAAATTTAAACATCCTCTCCACCTCCAATCATTATTATATCGAAAAAACGAAATATTTGCTCACGTTAGAAAAAAATTAAACCTATTAAGATTATGTGTTAGACTGAATGATAGAATATTCTTTGATTTTGAAATGCAATTATTGGAGGTATAGCATGCGTGTTGTTTCGATTTGTCCAAGTAATACAGAGCTTTTAGCATATTTAGATGCTCTGCCGCTGCTTGTCGGTATAGATGATTATTCTGATTGGCCAGAAAGTATAAAATCATTGCCGCGACTTGGCCCTGATCTATCGATTCGAATGGACGATGTTGAAAAATTGAAGCCTGATCTTGTATTGGCTTCACTAAGTGTGCCTGGAATGGAGAAAAATATCGATGAATTAAATAAAAGAAAAATTCCTTATATCGTCTTAGACCCACAAAATTTTGAAGATATCGCTAATAATTTAATCGAAGTATCAAGAGCAATAGGAATGGAAGAAATCGGAATACGTAAATCAGCTGCCTTTCTTAATCAATTAAATGAATTTAAGAAAATAGCTTCTACCATAGAAAATCGTCCATCCTTATATTGGGAATGGTGGCCCAAACCCGTCTTTACTCCAGGAAAAATAAATTGGCTAACGAAGGTGAGTGAGTATGTAGGAGCATATAATATATTTGCTGATATTGAAGAGGCAAGTATTCAAACAGATTGGGATGATGTTGCTACCAGAAATCCAGACTATATTTGCTTAGCATGGGTTGGTGTTTCTCATCAAAAAGTTAAACCTGAACTTGTACAAAAAAGACCGGATTGGAACCAATTACCTGCAGTAAAAAACAATCGTATTTTGGTGCTTGAAGAATACTTATATTGCCGTCCATCCCCACGTTTAATAAAAGGGATCGAAAAATTAGGAAAAATACTCCATCCAGCAGCATTTGAACAATTAGAGATTGAACCACTTTTCGACAAATAAGAATAATAATTGAAGGGTGACCACATAAGTATCACCCTCCGATTCATTACTCTAGTTTTGTTTTAATATATTTTTGTCTAAATACTTGCATCGTTTTATTTTCATTAAGCGTTTTTAATTCCTTTTCAGACAGCTTTCCATTTCCCATTTGCACAATATAAACCTTAACGCTCTTTTTTCCCCATTGCTCGTAAACTTCTTTTACTGTTTCATAATAGAGATCTAATTTGTTTCCTTTTATTGCTGATCCTGTATCCGCAACGACTCCATAACCATAACCTGGGATAAATAATATAGTCCCAATTGGAAAGATTCTTGGATCTGCAGCAATGGTAGAATATAAATCTCTTTTCACTTTTACTCCAGAGTATGTAATGCCATATTCCGGATCATTTGGATTTTTCCCTGTAGACTCAACACCAGCTGTATATCCAGTTGCTACCACTTCCTTTACTGGATATGTAGACCAATCAATCGCCTCTTCAAGGGTTGGCGTCGATCCCTTTACTGATTCACTTGACGATATTTGTGTAGCAGTGGATACCGACTTTTTTAATGATTTTAATGATAATCCGATTGACTTTAAGCTTAAATTATTGAAACTACTTAGAAAACCACTTGCTTGTCCATTAGTGTCATTAATCATTCCTACATATAAAGATTGAGCCTTTACTCCTGATATTGATTGAAAAGTTGTAACGAGTGCTCCAATAAATAAAATTGTCATGAATAATCGCTTTAAAATTTTTTTCATAATCATAGTTTTTTCCACTCCTCCCAAATCTATTCTTTTCCTAATACGATTTGAAATATTCACCGAGAGTGAAAAAAACTTAAAATTCTGTAAAATATTTTTACATAACTATATTTTTTTACATAAGGCTTTGTCCTGTATGGTATGTGTGAAGCGTTTTATTTACAAAGTAAAACTAGCTGAACACATACCATACAGGGTTTTATTAGAAACAACTACAATGTTTAACAAAGCCTTACATAAAAAAAGACCTCAAATGGGCCTTTTAAAAGGAGCTTTCTCATTGGTTGCTGCTATTTTAGATTTTTGATTCAAAATAACAAAGTTTAAGAAAAGAACCTTTTTAAAACATTCTATATCCTTTTTGACGTAATATTTTCATTACGATTCCCGCTACTAAAGCGCCTAAAAAACCACTGATTAATATTAAAATATCGGGCGCGAGAAGGGATGAAATTCTTTCTCCTAATTGTTGGAAAGCATATCTCGAATTTGTGAAATATTCCAAGAAACGAACTTTATCAATGATTAAAATTGCAACAATTGGATAGATGATTGCCATTAGCCATGTCATTCTTAATAGCATATTTAAAATAAAGCCTATCCCAAAGAATAACACAAAAAATAATAACATCGAAATAATTAAAACAGGTAAACTCATATGCATAACCTACACCTCCATCCGTCAACACCAAACAGATAAGCTTGACTACATTAAAACTCCAATCTACACCAATTTTAAGTGTAATCAATGTTAATAAGTCAGTCAACAAATGCAGTATGAAAAAAGTTTGAACAATTTAAGAACAAAAAAGGTTCCCCTTTTTAGGAAACCTAGTTAATAAATTTATGTTATTCTTTATTTCTTTTTTCCCGTACCTTCGCAACAAGGACATGTTTCGGAACCGCCTAAAATGAGTTGAAAGTATCCTTTTCCTGAACAATATGTGCATGTTTTTTTCTCCGCCGTACTTATCTTCATTTTACTCAATCCCTTCATCTTTGTTTTTATTTCTTAATTTTCTGATAATATAACATTAATCAAAGTAAAGGTAAACAAGCAAATACGTTGAAGAAAACGCATACAACTATATATTCTCTCATTCTTTCATTGAAATTCTTCAAAATACAAATAATTTCAAAAAAATAAAAGACGAAGCCAAATGCTCCGCCTTAAAATCTTATTAGAATAATTTAAATTTACCTTTTTTCAACACAAGGGAAGTTCCGCCAACCATGAATAATGCACGGTTATCAATTACTTTCTTCATAACTGAAGCACTTGTCCCTTTAATTTTCTTGCCATAAACAACCCCAATTGCATCGTCTTCACCAAGTGAGCAAACAGTACCTTTATCATCGAAAACAAAATTTTCAAGATCTGTTTTACCTTGAACGAGCTTTGCAACGTTACGGGCGCAAACTTCACCATGTTGCATAGCAATTTGTGCAGTTGGTGGATATGGACGGTTAATTTCCTCATTAATAATAAGTGAGCAATCACCAATAATAAAAATATCATCATGACCTGGAACACGTAAATCGTGGTTAACTTTCACACGGCCACGCATACTTTCAAATCCAGACTTTTCAATAATTGAGTTACCGCGAACCCCAGCAGACCAGATAATTGTACCAGCTTTAATTTCTTGTGGTTCCTCATCCTTTTTACCAATTAAAACGCCATCTTCAGAAGCTTGTTGTACAGCAGTACCAATATGGAACTCAACGCCTTTACTTTCAAGTAAAGCAATCGCATAATTTACTAAGTCACGATCGAATTGAGGCAATACCATTGGTGAAGCTTCTACACAAACAATTCTTACTTTTTTACGATCAATATCATATTCTTCACAAAGCTTTGGAATTCGGTTTGTTAATTCTCCAAGGAATTCAATTCCTGTAAATCCTGCACCACCTACAACAATAGATAAGCGTTTATCATCTTTTTCTTCTTCAGTAGTGTAAGTAGCAAATTGATATTCAATATGCTCACGAATTTGTCTTGCAGCATTAACATTTGTAATAGCAAATGCATATTGATCTAAGCCTTTGATACCAAATGTTTCAGAATCTGAACCTAATGAAATGACTAAATAATCATATTCAACTTCACCGTTCTCAAGAATAACTTTCTTCTCATCTGGATTAACTTTTTCTATTGTTCCTTGAATAAATTCTACTTTGCTTCGATTAATAACATTTTTTATATCGTAACGGACACGGTCATGATGTAAAGTTCCTGCAGATGCTTCATGAAGCCATGTAGTTTCATAATGATATTCATTTTTATTAATTAGAATAATATCTGCTTCATTACCGCTCAATAATTTTTGTAAACGAGTTACTGTCATTAATCCACCGTATCCGGCACCCAATACAACGATTCTTGGCTTTCTCAACTTGTATCACTTCCACCTTTAAATTTTTTTAGTGATGGTTATTTTTATGTTTCCACCACAACCGCAAGCTTATGAATAAAACGTTAAATTAATTTGTGATTTATTTCACTAATCACAGCATACTAAAGCAGGGCTATGTAAAATTTTTTGTTATATAAAATAACAAAGCCCAAATTAAAAAAATTGTCATAAAAAATTAATATAATATCCAAATCTAATAATATTCTTTTTGCACTTGTTTTTCAATATGTATTTAGGAAAAAGAAAACTTAAGAAAATTCTGATAAATTGTTTTTAGAACTTAATTTTTCGTTTCAAACATTAGATTACATTGATTCGAATGTGATATGATGTTATAGTGATTATTTTATATTGGAGGTAATTTTTTTGAAGGAAGATCAAAAAATTTATGATATAACCATTATCGGTGGAGGACCGACTGGATTGTTTACTGCTTTTTATGGTGGGATGAGACAAGCTAGTGTCAAAATTATTGAAAGTCTTCCGCAATTAGGCGGTCAGCTTTCCGCATTATATCCTGAAAAATATATCTATGATATAGCAGGTTTTCCAAAAATTAAGGCTCAAGATCTCGTTAATAATCTAAAAGAGCAAATTTCAATGTTCTCACCTACTATTTGTCTTGAACAAGCAGTGGAAAATGTCGAAAAACAAGACGATGAAATTTTTAAACTTACAACTGATCAAGAGATTCATTATTCCAAAACAATCATTATTACAGCTGGTGTTGGTGCATTCCAACCAAGACGTTTAGAGCTTGAAAATGCTAAACAATACGAAGGAAAGAATTTGCATTATTTCATTGATGATTTGCAAAGTTTTGCTGATCAAAAAGTAGCCATTTTAGGCGGTGGAGACTCAGCAGTTGACTGGGCATTAATGCTAGAACCTATCGCAGAAAAGGTATCACTTATCCATCGACGTGATAAGTTTCGTGCACATGAGCACAGTGTAGAAACATTACGTAATTCAAAAGTCGATATCAAAACACCATTTGTGCCTGTTGAATTAATTGGAGACGAAAACAAAGCTAGTCAGATTGTATTAGAAGAGGTACGTGGTGACAAAAAAGAAGTTGTAGATTTTGATTCTCTTATCGTTAATTATGGCTTTGTATCTTCTTTAGGTCCAATCAAAGATTGGGGTATTGAAATAGAAAAAAATTCGATCGTTGTTAATTCAAAAATGGAAACAAACATTCCAGGAATTTATGCCGCTGGAGATATTTGTACATTCGAAGGAAAAATCAAATTAATAGCAACTGGTTTTGGGGAAGCACCTACAGCCGTAAGTAATGCAAAAGCTTATATTGACCCTAAAGCTCGTCTACAGCCAATGCATAGTACATCATTATTTCCATCTTAATAAATAACTTTGTTAAATAATGTTATTGTTTTTGAAAAAGTCCTGTAGGATATGCGTTCAGCTAATTATACTCCGTATAGAAATCGCTTCACGCATACCCTACAGGTAATTTTATTAACCGAAATCATTAAACAAAGCCAATTAATAAAATCGTAAAAGACCTGGAGCAAAGTTCCAGGTCTTTTTACATTAACAATTCTCAGGTGTTCCAGCTACCTTAGACGTTCTAAATGAAGAGCCGCATCCACATGATGCAATGGCATTCGGGTTATCGATGGTGAATCCGCCGCCCATTAAGGATTGTTTATAATCTATTTTTGTCCCTTGAAGAATTAATGAACTTTCTTTATCTACAAGAATATTTAAGCCATGTTGTGAATCTGCAACATCATCATCTTTTTTTTCATGGTCAAAACCCATACCATATGATAAGCCGCTGCATCCTCCACCATTTACACTAACACGAAGAAATGAGCCTTCCTCTTCATTTTGCTTCATCATATCTTTTATTTGCAAAGCTGCTGCTTCCGTAACAATTACAACTTCAGTCATGTTTACACCTCCAAAATATAACTTATGTTAACTTAGGTAATTTTATAAGAATATTTTACTTTATATTATATACCCTCACGGAAACACTCTCAACCAATTCGCTTTTGTGGATGCAGCAAAAATTTTCAAAATTTGAGGCTCTTATGCCTACAACATTAAAATATTTATTCTATAATAGGATATAAGACTGAGTTAATTAGACCTAAAAAAATATACGAGCGTGATATTATGAATACAACATTAACACCATACTACGAAAAAAAATTACAGTGCTTGCTTTGTAAAACAAACTTCATATCTACAAAAATACGTTCGAGCTTTGTTAAAGTTGATTTTTACGATAAAGATTTTTGTCCCAATTATTTTTCAGACGAGGTTAATCCACTTTTTTATAGTGTTTTTGTTTGCCCACATTGCGGATTTTCTTTTACAGAGTATTTTTCAAAGTATTTTCCTCCTGGAACTAGAGAGGATATTATTAATAAGGTGAGTAACCGCTGGGTTAGTCAAGATTATGGGAAAATTCGAAAGATCAAACATGCAATTGCTTCATATAAGCTTGCTGCCTATTGTGGAGAAATAAAACGTGAAAAAAATGTGACCATCGCAGGTCTTTACATTCGAATCGCTTGGCTATACAGAAAAATAAACAACAAGGTTCAAGAACAACGATTCTTAAGATTTGCTATGAATGAATATTTAAATTCATATTTAAATAGTGACTTTCATGGATCTCAAATGTCTGAATTAAAAATAATCTATTTAATTGCGGAACTGTCCTATCAAATTGGAGAAGAAAAACAAGCGGTGCTATACCTATCAAAGGTAATTGAAAAACAAAATACGACAACTGAAAGAACCATCGTTGAAATGGCACTAGAACGATGGCATGAAATTAAAGCAACATAATCAGTCAAAAGCTCGGAATAAGAAAAGCGCAAGAGCCTTGCTCATCGGCGTACGGATTTTGTAGTCTTCGACTGAGATAAAGGAAACACGGTGAGGTAGTTCTCGAGCTAGTGAAATTGGCACTTCAAATTTCACCTGATGTTGACTTATCGTAGGGAGGAGACGGAGAAATCCCCTAGCCGATTGGCGCTGGAGCTAGACATAGCAGACACTTTTTGTGTGTAATATCCTTAGTGAATTTTATACTTTCTTACCTTTGAACAAAATTGCTTATCCACGTCTCAAGTGTAGATTAGTCACTTGGGACATTTTTCGCTAAATGAACTATTACCCATAATTCTAGAATTTAATAGTACGCTTAACAATAAAAAGTAATGAAAGAGACCGAGGTCTTCTTCCATTACTTTTTAGAACATTGGATTTTCTTCTAAATATTTATATATATTTTCCACGAGCTCTTTAGGAGTATCGCCTTTTACATATTCCCCATTTACAAGAGCGAAAGGGGCTTCTCCGCAAATATCACAGTAATCTAAGCAGCTATATTCAACGATATCGAGATTTGGATCCTCTTCCAAAATTTCAAGAGCTTCAATTGCTCCACTAGCAAGATTACTGGCACAAAACTCTATAATAGGATTCAAAGATAGTCACCTCACTACCAAAGTTTATCCTACCCCTTTTAAGTATTGCAGTCAATAAATATGATTTTTTCCAAAGGCTCTTTTCGTAACTTTGTTGTTTTTAAATCAAGTAAAAACTTATTAGGATTTTTACGACTCTAATTTATTATCCAATCTGAATGAAAGATTTATTATATAGAGAAAAGAGCACGTCTCCAACATTATTCTAGACTGAGGATACATCCGAAAAGCAATAATCTATTCGAAAACAGTCTTACCGAAAAACAAAAAAACATTCCACAATGTAAGAATGTTTTTAAGCGCAGATTACTTATTCTACTGCAGTATAACCGTATTTTTCTAATTCTGCATATATATTTTTTAAACGTGGATTTCCTTCACCAACAATATTTCCCTCTAATGTAACAACTGGATAAAATAGATCCTCTTCAATAACTCTCTCTGCGAAGATTTGTACATCCTCTTCTTCAGGTGGATTATATATATCAACAAGGCGGATGTTTACCGGTTGATCTGGATATTTTCGGGCTATTGCTGCATCCAGCCATTCATAAGTATCTTTTGATGATGGTAAATTTACACAACTTGCACAAATGATTTCCGCACCATATATAATAATCTCAACAGTTTTCCCCACTTTGTTTCCCCCTCTTTTTCTTTTATTGTACAACATTTTCGAAAAGAAAAGGAGTGAGAGAGGGGGATTCAATAATAGATTTTTTTTCAATTACTGATTATAATAGGAGTATGGAAAGGAGTCGATTATTAATGTCAGAACAAACGATTACCGAAAAAGTTCAAGAAGTATTAGATAAATTACGTCCGTTCTTACTTCGTGATGGCGGCGACTGTGAACTAGTTGATATAGAAGATGGCATAGTTAAATTACGCCTTCTTGGAGCTTGTGGTACATGCCCAAGTTCAACTATTACACTAAAAGCAGGTATTGAACGTGCTTTATTTGAAGAGGTTCCAGGAGTAGTTGAGGTAGAACAAGTATTTTAATTTGTCTTGGAATACAAAAAGTGCAAGCGCCTTGCTCATCGGTGTACGGATTTCGTAGTCTTCGACTGAGATAAAGGAAACCGTGCTGAGGTAGTTCACGAGCTAGTGAAATTGGCACTTCAAATTTCACCTGATGTTGACTTATCGTAGGGAGGAGACGGAGAAATCCGCTAGCCGATAGGCGCTGTAGCTAGACAATACAAAAAAGCGATTCACTTTTGAATCGCTTTTTTAATTCGCTAACCAATTTACTTCAGGTATATTTTGTCTCCCTGCTGAAACCTCTGCGAGTTGAAAAAAGTTACTCAAAAATTTTTCGTATTGATGAGAATCCCTTATACATTTTCTCAGTCTCTCCTCTAAATTTTTCTGCTGCTGTTCAGACCTAGTAATAAAATATTCTTCAATGCATTCAAAATAATGTAATGGAAATAATAAGCGGGCATAAAGAAGCCGCCAAGAAAAAGATGATAAAGGGCTTATGGATTGATAGCCCCTTAAAAATTCTTGAAGATCGGGCATGAAGGTTCGTTTATTTCGAAAGTATTGATCACGAATCCACTCTGCAATGTCTCTGCTGGCATGGTCAAACACCCAATCAAATGGATTACGAATCCATTGGTTTTTTCCCCAAGAATTTTTATTGAAACGTTCATGGCAAATTGTACCTTCATCAATCTGAATTGGGGTATCGTCTAGTTCAGTATCGACCAAATATTGAATCGCATTTTCACATAACCCCATATAATAAGGAAAGGAATCTACAAATAAATGTTCAAAATCTTGATTAGGCTGTTCTTGCACTAATTGATACCAAGCTTTTTCCATTTGATCTAATCTTTTTTCCCAAAAAGTTTTCCATTGTCCAGCACTACTAACAGTTTGGATATTCGTTTGCAGCGATCTTCCACGATAGTGAAATTTTGCAAGCTTTTTTCCGTAATCCTTGTTCCTTGTTAAAGGATGATATTGATTTTTCAACAATACAAAATCTTCATTATTAGATGTTATAAGAAATTTATTATCCTTACCCAAAGTAAATTTTGAAACATAACGATCATTTTGAGCTATTAAGTGCTCAGACATTTCGTACAATTCAACCAATCGCTCCTCCTTGACATTTGTAACAGGAACAAGTGTATAAAGTGAATCATCAGCCAAATATCTAATAATATTTCCATCTATAAAGGAATTTTCAGGTTTAATGTTGAAAAATTTCTTAAGGATATCTACCGACATGATCATCCCCCTCTTCATTCATTACTCTTTATTCATGTATATGAAGAGAAAAGATAAATCAATATAAAAAATGAAAAAGGTGAAATTAATATGACAAATCATTCAAAAATGACCTTATCTGAAAAAACAGCTAGAGATTGGCTTAACAAACGTGGTGTTAAAATAGAGGATATCGCTGAATTAGTCATGTTTTTACAAAATAAATATCATCCAAATTTAAAAATTGAAGACTGTATTGAAAATATCGATAGAGTGCTATCCAAACGTGAGGTACAAAATGCGATTTTAACTGGTATTCAATTAGATATATTGGCTGAAAAAGGAATGTTAGAGGAACCATTACAATCGATTATCGCTGTTGATGAAAGTTTATATGGAGTTGACGAAATTTTAGCCTTTTCTATTGTAAATGTATACGGTTCGATCGGATTTACAAACTATGGATATATCGATAAACAAAAACCAGGTATTCTAGAAAAATTAAATGACCATACTTCTGGAAAATGCCATACTTTTTTGGATGATATTGTTGGTGCAATTGCAGCAGCAGCCTCCAGCCGTTTAGCACACAGAGCAGGAAGCGAAAAATATGAATAAACAACAAAAGATGTACTCGAAAACCTGCGAGTGAAGTATATCATGGAGCTAAATTGCTATTGATCTACCTCTTTACCTGGGTTTGAAGTACATCTTGGTGCTAAATTGCCAATGATCTACCTCTTTACCTGAGTTTGAAGTACATCTTGGTGCTAAATTGCCAATGATCTACCTCTTTACCTGGATTTGAAGTACTTCTTGGAGCTAAATTGCTTATGATCTACCTCTTTACCTGAGTTTGAAGTACATCTTGGTGCTAAATTGCCAATGATCTACCTCTTTACCTGAGTTTGAAGTACATCTTGGTGCTAAATTGCCAATGATCTACCTC
>NZ_JBNNWS010000030.1:35861-44271 GCF_050281185.1 Heyndrickxia sp. NPDC080065
CTTTACCTGGGTTTGAAGTACATCCTGGAGCTAAATTGCCAATGATCTACCTCATTACACGAGTTTGAAGTACATCTTGGTACTAAATTGCCAATGATCTACCTCTTTACCTTTGTATGAAGTACATCTTGGTGCTAAATTGCCAATGATCTACCTCTTACCTGGGTTTGAAGTACATCATGAAACTAAATCGCTAAAGAAGTTTCTCATTATCTGCAAGATCAGCAAAAAAAGCGTACATTTAAAAATGTACGCTCAAACTTCCCAATCATCGAGTGAATTTACTGCAAAAGTCGGTTGTTTTTCCTTTTTCAATAAAGCCTCTTTTGTTGTTACTCCAGTATGAACGAGGAGCGTATCTATCCCTGCATTTATTCCAGCTAAAATATCAGTATCGTAAAAATCTCCGACCATCATTGTTTCTTCCTTTTTCGTTCCTAGGAAAGTTAATGCTTGGTTCATAATGATTGATTCAGGTTTTCCAATAAAGATGGGTTCAGTTTGGGTCGATACAGTAATAACAGATGTAATTGAACCGTTGCCAGGTAAGAATCCTCTTTCTGTTGGAAGGGCAATATCAGCATTAGTTGAAATGAATGTCGCACCACTTCTTACAGCGAGACATGCTAAGCTAAGCTTTTCATAGTTGATTTTGCGATCGATTCCTACTACCACAAAATCAGGATGCTCATCTGTAAACTGGAATCCTTTTTGTTTTAATGCCGTTTTTAATCCTTCTTCTCCTATTACATATATTGTCCCATTTTGATTTTGTTCATATATATATTCAGCAGTAGCCATAGATGTTGTAAAAATTTGATTTTCTTCAACTGGAATGTCAAATTCATTCAATTTCTTAGCTACCTGCTCAGGTGTTCTTGATGAATTATTTGTTACAAATAGATACGGGATATTTTTTCTCCTTAAACGTTGAATAAAATCGCCTGCTGCATCTATTTTTTCATTTCCCCGATACATCGTACCATCTAGATCAATTAAGTAGCCTTTATATTTTTTCAAGGTTCTTTTCCTTTCTCATCTTATTTATACAATAAAGCAAAAACGCCTTCTCAAAAAGAAAGCGTCATCTAATTTTTAAATGCAGAAACTGGTCCAAGCTCATCTTCTAAATATTTTCTTACACGAGGAACAAAATCCATAATAGCTTCAATATTGGCTAAAAAGCTTGCCCTAATCTCTTCATGTTGGATATGAGTATAATCCTTCACCAAAATTTTGCGAAGCGCTACTACATTAATAAGACTTTTTGACATTTCCTCAGTAATTACTTTTTCATCAAGAAGAATATCAATAATATCCTCATAACTTCCTGGATCTCTCATTATGAAACCGTCTATTATCGAGTTACCTATGTCCAAAATTGACTCAATAATTGTATGTACTACTCTCTCGAGAGCTGCTTTCTCAATCTCAGTTTCCCAACATTCTTGAGTTTGTAAAAGCTGAATTTGTTTTTCCATATATTGTAATGTTGCTTCGATTTTATCACGATCTACAAAATACACAGCTTAAGACATCCTTCCATTTTTCCTTTTTCCATCCCTTATTATTTTATCATACCTGTCTCACTATTTCTTGAATTCACATATAGTTAATTATTATTGCTAAAGATTAATTAACCTTTTTTAACACATAATAAGGTTAATCCCTGAAAAGGAAGTGTGACTATGGATGAAAAACTTGAAAATATAGATAAAGAAGATATACCTTATACAGATGTATCTACAGTTGAAACTAGAAAAAATTTTATTTTTCCGGAAGATTTACCTGAAGGATCTTACGGTGCACCTCGAGGAGCCGATGAACCTGTACAAGGAAAATCAACACCGTGGAAAAAAGGACAGCGCCCACATAGTGCTTTCAATTATGAATTTAAATCCTTCCATCAGGATCTGCCGAGAGAATATCCTGGTGCACATCCAACACATGATGATGACGAAGTGAATCAAGAACCGCCATATGAAGAAAGTAACTAGCCCCTTTTTACAAGCTTATATGGAGACGATTCATCGTCTCCACCATTTACCATTATGAAATTAGAATTCTTCTAATAAGGTGGTGTGAGCAGAGCAAAGCTGAATTAATTCTTTATGCCATTTCAATTACAATTTTTCTTTCGTTGTAGATTATAAATCAGTTAGCGACGCTCCGCCCCTTTTCCTTTTAGGGGCTGTCATTAAATCTTTTTTGCAACAAAATAGGCACATCCGAAATTACAATATTCATACAAATATTCGGTTAACGTACTTATTTTTGAATCAAATGTAGCTTTTGGATTTTCATCATCAAAGAAGCCTTTTAATCTTAATTGACCATACCCCCAATCCCCTACAATATAATCATATCTCGATAAAATATCACTAAATCGATTTCGAAATGCTTCTTCATTGTAACCATCTCGAAAATCTTTTATTATCTCGTACGTCTGATTATTAATATTAATCATTTTTCCACCTCTCTTACCGTTAAACATCTCCATAATTAAATTATAACTAATTCCCCATCAATTACTAAGAAAAAAATTAATTTTCAAGTGCAATATAATGAATAGGAGGTGTTTATATTGCAAAAAAAACTTATCACCGCAACACTTTTAGGCGCTTCTTTACTAACAGCATGCGGAATGAATACTAATAAAAATGTTGCCGAAACGCCCGGAGTTTATAAGCAAACCGGTAATACCATTAATAAACAAAACGAAGAAGATTTATATAACCCTGAAAAAGTTGACACACATGCAGAACGATCAAGGGAGTTCGGCTATGTTAGGCAAGTAAAAAGTCCTGTTCCGAATAAAGATATTAACTATAAAGGTCATACAATCAATAGAGAGCAAGTTGCAAATTCAATAAGTAAAATTGCTGTAACGATCCCAAGAGTCCATGATGCTGCTGTACTTGTAACAGACGAGGAAGCATTAGTTGCCTACAAAACTGACGCAAAAGATAAAAAAGGGAGATTTGAAGTTGCAGATCAAGTAAAGAAAACGGCAATATCTGTTCTTCCGAGATGGTTTCATGTTTATGTTACAGATGATCCTGCATTAAGGCAAGATGTCGAAAATATTGCTTATATGGACGCAAGCTCTGCTAACAGAGAAGATGTTATTAAAGGAACCGTTAAGAGAATGCTGCAGCGTTCTCCTCAGGGTCGAAAACTTAGCGATGGTGCAAACGCAAATGGAGAAATGATGAATGAAACGAATAAACAAGTAAAAGACCAGAATGAATATCGTATGCAGTATGATAAAGGGACACTAAAATAATAGTTCTTAAAGACTTAAGGATAGAGGGACGAGATGGAAAGAAGTCGGTATCACAGCCGATTTCTTTTTTCTTTAGGCTCCTTTCTAATATTTTTTTTATTACCAGTATTTGATATTAATGAAACAGAGGTTCTAACAAATACTAATTTTTAGAGATATGTGATGGTAATTTGAATTAACGTATAGTGCTTTTAGCTAGATAAATTAAAAGGAGGCAAAATAAGTGCGTATTGTTTTATGTTCACTTTTATTGCTTTCATTCCTGTCTCAAACATGTTTTGCAGCTTCCAAAACAATGTCTGAAGAAGAAAGCTATAAAAAACGAATGGAATTATATAAAAGAGTTGAAACAGTAACATATATACCATGGTATTATATTGCTGCTATCGATCATTATGAAAGAAGCATACGCTCTATTAGAAGAGATTTGCCTAAAGCAGAGGGATTGACGGGTATCTATTTTAAACCTGAAATATGGACGGGCTATATGAACCCTGAAAGAGATGATACAGACCCTCTTTCTATTCAATTTTTTGATGGAATTGGTGTTGATGGGAATGGCGATGGCAATGCGAGTCAAAAGGATGATGCAGATATTCTTTTCACATTTGCCAACCATATACTTAATTATGGTGTGGATGAAGATCATTTTCGAATCGCATTATGGAATTACTATAAAAGAGATAAAACAGTTAGTATCATTATGGAAAAAGCAAAGCTTTATAAGCATTTTGGCCGGTTAGATCTTAATAAAAAAACATTCCCGATGCCTCGTGGATATAATTTTTCTTATCACAGTACTTGGGGCGATTCTAGAGGCTGGGGCGGCCGTAGAATTCACGAAGGAACAGATATTTTTGCTGGTTATGGAGTTCCTGTTCGTTCAACCAGTTATGGGATTGTTGAAATGAAGGGCTGGAACAAATACGGTGGTTGGAGAGTAGGAATCCGTGATATTAACAATACGTATCATTATTTTGCTCATTTAAACGGTTTCTCAAAAGATTTAAAAGTTGGGCAGATTGTTGAACCAGGTACTCTCATCGGAAGTGTCGGAAGCACAGGATATGGACCGCCTGGAACGTCGGGAAAATTCCCTCCTCATTTACATTATGGTATGTATAAAGATAATGGACGTACAGAATGGTCCTTTGACCCCTATCCATATTTAAAACAATGGGAACGTTTAGACAGAAAGAGAGCCTCAAGGAGATGACCTGAGGCTTTTTACATATTCATTTATTTTTTTCATTTTCTAACTGGATAGATGGAGGTGATTCATTCCCATTTCCACTATTATACAAAGGGACATCACCTTTATAAACTCCCCCTGGTAATGGAATGGTTTGGTCATACTCAGTTATTTTCGAGGAAAATGGGATAATCGTTTGAACATTGACTTTTACTTGAATGGATAGCTTCACATGTGTACTGTTAATCCCCTTTTCTTCAGTATCATAATCCATATTTACTTTGGTATCTCCGATTACATGAAATTTAATAGGAATATCAGGGCCAAGATTCCCAAGTAGTACATTATTCGTTGCTCTCCCCAGTGGTATGGAATAAACGAGTTCTCCTGAATCTTTCTTGTAATTTGCATAATTTAAGTCTTGAATATCTCCTTCCTCTGCTCCATTTAAATATGATTGGACTAATTGTTGTACTTCAGCTGTAATTTTATTTAATACTCCTGGCTGAAACTCAACATATGAAACATTTCCTTTTTCATTAAGAACTACTTTTAGTATCTCATTAATATCTTTTTTTGCTATTTCTTCAACTGCATAATTTACTGCATTTGCAGCTATTTTCTGATTTTGGCTTTCAGCATATCGAACCAATATTGGTTTTATTCCTTTATTAACAATCCATAGGCCGCCAACAGTGGAGAAAATAAAAAAGACGAAAGTTAAAAGAATAACATAACGCAATGGAAGCGGACCCCGCCGGGATTTATGCGGACGAAATTTTACCAAAAAAATCCCCCCTTACAAGCTATGTGTATGCTTGTAAGAGTAGATCTAGGTCAAGAATTTAGATCATTTTTAAAAGTGCTTCTTTGCCAATCATTCCAGTCTTAATGCCTATATTTTCTGCTTCAAATGTAATAGATTCAAGTGGTGCGTCTAGCAGCTGATCAATCGTTTTTACACCTACAGCTCTTCCAGCAATGATCTTTCTTGACCCTAACTTCTCATTTAATAATCCTACATCCAGTGCACCACACATGATATATCCGTTATCATTAGAGACTGTGAGTAAAGTTGTCTTTGGAAGCTGTACGGTTGTAGCGATAAACGTATGCCCATCTAAGATGATAGGTGTTAATGTAACCATAATCATCCGCCCTTTCATATTCTAATCAGATGAAAATTTACTTCTATTGCATCTGTATGAAGCGGACAAAAAATAGTTGCACGTTTTTATTTTCCGTATTCCTTCCTAAACTTCCATGCCATGACATCACGTAAAAACTCCGGCATGAAATATTGCTTTTTAGCAGTCAAAAACTCAGGAAAAAAATGTCCAAACGTATACATGTCAACGGTTCCTAATCGATATATTTCCTCTTCTTCAAGAGGACTTCCATTAATGTATAACCGTTGTTCGATCGAATGAAAAGTAATATTATGATAAACAAAGTTTCCTAATATTGTCCCTCTAAACCCTAAACCTTTTAATTCGAAAGAGGGCCACTTTGAATCAAATGTTTGAAAAATAACTTTTTGTAATTCTGCTCCATTTAACTCCACTATACATGGGTTAATCGGATGTGGAAGAATTTTATGAAGATCATATTTCGTTACGATTCCCTTTTCTAAATCATCAAGAACTAATCCTGCATTAATAAATGCACAATCAGCATCACACCATTCTTCAATTGCCTCACAAAGTATTTGTGGGAGTGGTGATGCTTTAAACCATTCTGTAGATAGCTTCACCGGTAAATTGACTACCTCTTGATAAAGCATTTTCTTTCCTTCATCATAAAACGAGGCGATTTCGTTTTTCTCATTTAAAGGTGAAGGTAAATTCCTCGTCTCGTACAATTTTGCTTGTTTATCTATTACATCATGATTATCAGAGCTTACTTTTAATCTAATATACCCTACAAAATTTCCGTGCTTCCCAGCCGCCCCTAACAACGTGGTTCCACCATGATCAATGTGTTTGCCTTGTTGAAGGATATGGTGGGTGTGTCCGCCTAGGATAATATCTATTTCTGGATAAAGCTTCGCTATTTTTTCATCATCGTGAATTCCTAAATGGGAAAGTAATATGAGTATGTCAGATTCATTTTTTAGTTGTTTTATTTGATTACTCAATTCCTTAAATGGTTCTACAAGATCCCATCCAAGAATCCCATATAGCTTTTTAAAATTAGCTGTAACAGCAGTTACCCCTATTTTCACCCCGCTTTTTGTTTGATACATTCGATATGGCAATGCCCAATTAGGTCTGCTGCCGTCTTTCTTATATAAATTAGCAATAATGACATCAAAATCTGCATCAGTGTATAATGAATCTAAATCATCGTAGGGTAATGTAATCCCTTCATTATTACCGATTGTTACCGCAGTATATCCTACTTCATTTAAGAGATGAATATTCCCTTTGCCAATTGTTGCCTCAGTAAATGGATGCCAGCGATCCACATGATCACCTATATCAAAAAGAAACACTTCTTCACCATTTTCTTCATGTTCCTTCTTTTTACTCAATAAAAATTCTCTAATTCTTGGCCAATTTTCAAAATGACTATGTACATCATTCGTATGAAAAATATGGATGTTTTCAAACATAAATAACTCTCCCATAAAATACATCTATTTTTTATATCTAAATTTAGCTTACTATCATCCGCTATCTTCCATGTATTTTAACATATTTATATGGGTTATATGTTTTCTCAATTTTGTTTCTATTTGTTTGCGGAATTTTTTTCAGATATGCTTTTAAATTCAAGCTTATTACTGCACAAATACGCAGCAAAGAAAAGAAATAAAAAAATTAAAAAATCAAAAATAGAAGGCCAACCTTTTGGGTCGTAAAATTTCATCCAAACAAAAATCTTCATTACTCCAAAAGCTGAAATTACTCCTAATAACGCACCTTTAAGAAGAGGATTCGCTTTCGGCTTAATTTGAAGAGCAAACATTATTGCCACTGGGGTTAAAGAAAAGTGATAAGGAAGAAGTAATTTTGATCCAATCGGTATAAATTTCATAGGATATGTCCACGTACCTACGGAATCTGTAATCAAATCAATAATTACTGAGATAATGATGGTTATAAATCCACCTATAAGAAGTCGGCCTGTACTATCTTTTTTTCTAAAAATAATCCAAATAACCCAAGGCAGAATAAATAACATAATTCCCAACCACCACTGCCATGTATATAAAAAGTCATGTACAACCGCATGTGAGATTATTTTATCTCCCTCAAGAACCTGTTTATAGCCCTTTTCAGATTGTTTTATGCCCTCGTTAAAATTCATGCTAAAGTCCAGCTCCTTAATCATACGAATACAATACTCTCATATAGGTAATTGTGAATGTTTTATATTCATTAATATTTGCAATCCACTTGCTTTTTATCAACAGGCAAAAATATTTTTTTAGATATAAAAGTTAAATATGAGAAATACATGCACAAGATGCAAACTTAAAACATAAACTAATCTAAAATTTATTTTTGAAAAGAGTTGTGACTATGCCAGTAATTATTGGAGCTTCACAAATCGTTAATGTTAATGGAGGAATTGCAGATTTTGGGGATGCAGCTTGGATTTCTCCTAAAAGCGCTGCAAAAACTGCTACTGGTTCAGGTTCAACTAATACGGGAGCACTATTTGCGGTGAATAATGCCTTTAGTATCAACACCACATTTGATAATAGTCTCATTGATGAGCCAATTGCCGGGAATTCCTAGATTATTATGTATATTAACACCCTAGAATAAATGCTTTATTTTCTAAGCATTTATTTTAGGGTGTTATTGTATCCTTTAAGATATTATAAAAAATCGAGTAGAGGGAAAATAAAGTAATTTATTTTCGCCCCTCTCACAACACCGTACGTACGGTTCGCGTATACGGCGTTTCAATTTATATTACAG
>NZ_JBNNWS010000031.1:0-43317 GCF_050281185.1 Heyndrickxia sp. NPDC080065
GCAAGCTCCCATCAGATTCGCTCGACTTGCATGTATTAGGCACGCCGCCAGCGTTCGTCCTGAGCCAGGATCAAACTCTCCAAAAAGATGTTTGAACGAATCAAAATCTTCGAATTTGATTTAGCTCATAAAAAGTTAATTAATTGACGTTTCGTTTTGTTCAGTTTTCAAAGATCAATTCCTCGCCGTTTTTTAACAGCGACTCTATTATCATATCAAGTTAATTGTTTTTTGTCAATAACTTTTTTTATATTTTTTCGTCACTACTGAAGTTCGTTTTTCAGCGTTGTTCAGCAGCGACGTTTATTAATATACCAAGTATTATTCTTTTCGTCAACACCTTTTTTAATATTTCACGATAATTTTTTTCTAACCATATAATGACGATGATAAATACTAGGACTTTTCGTTTCAATCTTAACTTCCTCGATAATGTTTTTATCAATTAAAAACTCTAAAAGGATTCCTAAATCAACACTATAATGTTCAAGATCAGGATTTGAAAGTAAGTCATTGATTGTCCATTCTTCTTGATCTTCCATAATCTCCAGTATATGTGAAGCACAGAAACGTGTTCTTGAGTGGATTAAAAACTCACTTGCCAAAAAGAGCAATTCGAGTCTTTTTTCAATCGATTCATCACTCGTAATTAATTCTTCATATAACTTAAATATTTCCGGCTCAATTTGCTTCACTTGATTCCAAACAGTGATTTCTGGATGAAAACCATTCTCTATAACAGCAAGTCGTGCAAGGTGATGGAGAGCATGAACGACATGGTTATAAGCATCTAAGTAGTGTTTATTATCAAAAAACACTTTCCCATCCATATATCTTCTTACAAGCTTTGCAAATTCTAAACCAATTTTTAATTTCCTCTTATAGAAAGGAAACTCTCTCAGTTCATTTTTCAAATTGGACATATACTCATTACGATCGAATAGGATTCTTCCCTGGGCAATCCATTCCACAATTTTACGATTAGAACCTAATAGAAGCCATTCCTTTAATTGGGCTTCACTTACAATATGAAGCGATGCTTTTTGATTTTCGTAAATATAATGTTTTAAAGAAACGGGAACTTCTAACTCTTTTACAATTATTAATAATACAGCATCAAATGTATCAGTAGCTGAACCTTCATTTTGCTTCTTTTCAATTAATAGTACAGCTAATGTGTTTGCTTGACTTGCTCTTTCCTGGTAAATAGGTCGAAGGATGTCCTCCATAATTTATTCCTCCAAAATATCTAGTAGAGATATTACTTCGACAATAATAATAAATTTCCTGCTAATTGAAAAGCTGTTTTTTCTGGGATTACATTAAAATTTCAAACTCTTAAAGTACATGTTCAAAAAGATCCGAGAAGTTCGAGGAAGTGTGAGGAAGTGCGAGAACCGAGTACCAGAGCGAATGCTTTTAATACGTGAGGAGCTAAAGTTGCATGCTGATGAAAAAATTCGACAACTATTTTTCCCGGACTTTTTTGAAAAACTTCTTATATAACCTTTTGTCCCAATTTATCGCTTTATGGTATATTACTTTTAGGAGGGAGCACCGTGGCAAAATATTCGAATAAAATAAATAAAATACGTACATTTGCGTTAAGTTTAATATTTGTTGGATTTATTATTATGTATTTTGGAATCTTTTTCAGAAAACATCCATTAGTCATGACAATATTTATGATTCTTGGTCTATTAAGTATCATTGCAAGCACTGTTGTTTATTTCTGGATAGGAATGCTATCAACGAAAGCGGTCCAAGTTGTTTGTCCAAACTGCAATAAACCGACAAAGCTTCTTGGTCGTGTTGATATGTGTATGCATTGTCGTGAGCCACTTACCTTAGATCGTAATCTAGAAGGTAAAGATTTTGATGAAAATTATAATCGAAAAAGTCAACAAAAGAATTAAAAAAAAGAATTGTTCGATGTTACATCGAACAATTCTTTTTTTAATGCACCTCGCGCTTACTGCATTCCGGACATGTTCCGTAAATTTCCATGCGATGATGACTTACCTTAAAGCCAGTGACATGTGATGCTAGTTGTTCCACCTCATCTAACCCTGGATAATGGAAGTCGACGATTTTCCCGCAACTTTCACAAATAATATGATAATGACTTGTTGTGACAAAATCGAATCGACTGGATGAATCCCCGTAAGTTAGTTCCTTCACGAGACCAACTTCACGAAATACACGTAGATTATTATATACGGTAGCCACACTCATATTCGGGAATCTTCCTTCAAGTGCTTTATAAATGTCATCAGCTGTTGGGTGTGACATTGATTGAATTAAATACTCCAGTATCGCATGACGTTGAGGTGTGATACGAACTCCAGTTTCTTTCAAAGTTTCAATAGCCTCTTTGATTTGATGTTCAGACACCGTCATGCACCTCTTTTCTAAAAAAATTTATTATTATTTTATAATGTTTATAATTAGTTTACTAATGTTCAAGCCTATTTGTCAATTAAATCAATGCTATAATCCTTGATGTAACGACATTTCTTGTTCACCTAAGCTGCTATTGATATAACGTGCTGAAACAAATAGCAAATCTGAAAGGCGATTTAGGTAAGCTAACACAAGTGGATTTACATTCTCAATTGCAACCGCACATCTTTCAGCTCTTCTTACAACTGTACGAGCACAATGTAATGCTGCACCCGCAGGATGTCCTCCTGGCAAAATGAAGTTTTTAAGCGGATCTAATTTAGCATCCCATGTATCAATCGTTTGTTCCAACTCTTTAATATCCTCATCTTTTATCTTCCATTTTACTTCTTTCCCCTCTGGTGTAGAGAGTTCGGCCCCCACATGAAAAAGTGCTGTTTGGATCTTGTGAAAAAACGTATTGATTTCTTCTTTATTGTCAAACGAGGAATTTTTCAAATAGCTCAAAGCAAGCCCTATCATCGAATTTGCTTCATCACAAGTACCGTATGCTTCAACTCGTATATCATTTTTAGCGATACGTTGTCCATAGACAAGGGATGTCGTTCCTTTATCACCAGATTTGGTGTAGATTCGCATCTTAGTATCCCCTTTCAAGATCAATAACATTTATAAAACGTTCTTTGTTATTAGTATATGTATGTAAATTTATTCGAAATATATCCAAGGCCCTAGGCAAATAATTTTTTGTTGTACTTGAGATATGAGGTGTGATGGATACATTCTCCATACTCCAGAAAGGATGATTCTCCGGTAATGGTTCAACTTGGAAGACATCCAAATATGCATGGGCAATCTCTTTATTTTTTAAAGCGTCCATTAAAATTTCCTCTTCGACAACATCACCACGACCAATATTGATAAATACGGCCGTTTCCTTCATCTGTTCAAAATGGCTTCTTTTAAAATAGTGAATGGTTTTCTTTGTACTTGGTAAAATCGAAACAATGAAATCTGCTTTATCAAGTACTGCTGAAATATTTTCTAATGTAACCATTTTATCAAAATTCTCGAGAGATCCGCCACTAGTATTGACACCTATTACATTCATTCCAAAAGCTTTTGCAAGCCTCGCAATTTCCTGACCGATTGCTCCAGCACCAACAATCATCATCGTCTTGTTATGGAGTTCGTTCAAAGGAGTGCTTTTATCCCAAACTTTACTGCGATTGTTTTTCCAAAGTCTTTGAAAGCTTTTCGCATAATCAAGAATTAATCCAATTGTGAATTCTGCCATCGGTATTTTGTGTATTCCTCTAGCATTCGTGACTAGGATGTTTTTTTCTTTAATGGCTTTAAAAGGCATTCTTTCTAGACCAGCTGAAGTGACCATAATCCATTTTAATTTTTCCGCTTGATAAATATGTTCATCGTCCAAGTCTTCTCCATAGGTAACAATGACTTCCGTATTTTTCATATCTTCTTTTGCAAGCTCAGCATTTTGAAAATAATGAAACTGAATATCTGGATAACTTGAATTTAAATCTGCTTTCATTTCAAAAGGAGGTTCAAATGTAAACACAATTTTCATAACATCCATCCTCGGAATTTTTACTTTAATCTTATCATATCCTCAGTATTAGTTTACTTGGATGCTTAAATATTCCGAAAAGGGGAAATCCTTGGGCTCAATTGTCTAGACGATGAAGCTCAAATAAAAAAAGGGACCGAGGTTAATCGGTCCGAAAGATTATCTGAGGAGGTATGCCCTAATATAAGGTATGTATTTTTGTTCTTTTTGAGTGGACAATAGCCGCTATTGTAAAAAAATAGGCCAAATTTATTGAAGTTTTTCTTTAATAAGGCACTTTTTACATTTCTCCGCTTTTTGAACATCTTATAATAACTACTTTCACATTGTTAAAATCGGCATTAAGATTTTAACTAATTATTCCAAACCATTCTTTATAAAAGTAAGTGCTTCCTCAACATGACCAGCTACTTTTACTTTTCTCCATTCTTTTACAAGCTTTCCGTCCTTACTAATAACGAAAGTGGATCGTTCAATTCCCATATATTCTTTACCAAAATTCTTCTTTAACTTCCAAACATCATATTCTTCCGCGACCTTGTGATCACTATCAACTAATAATAGAAATGGAAGGCCATGCTTTTCAATAAACTTTTGATGACGGGCAAGAGGATCCGGACTAATCCCTAAAATAACCGTATCTAATTCTGCTAAACTTTCATATTGATCACGAAAATCACATGCCTCTGTTGTACAACCTGGTGTCATATCCTTTGGATAGAAATATAGAACGATATGCTTATCTCCTTTAAAATCGGACAATTTTACGATTTCTCCGTTACTTGCTTCTAGTGCAAAATCTGGTGCCATATCTCCAACTTGAACTGTCATGACATTTCCTCCTTAAATTTTCCCACCAAGGACTCAAACTACAAGTCCATCTTTTTCACAAGGATATCCAATATCAATTTTTATCGCAAATAATATTATTTTTTCAATTCATTATTTTGTTCATAATCAATTACAGATTTAACGACAAATGCAGCTGGAATGGTATATCCGATTAAAGCTTCAACTACAACAAGAATTCTTCCAATTCCTATTGGGACGATATCTCCATACCCTACTGAAAATAAAGTTATCGCACTTAAATACATTGATGAATTTAGTTTATCAAAATAACTTCCTGTGAACAGAGATCCTTGTTCAACAATTACGTGAAATCCTTTCATCTCTAACAACATAAATAAGAGTCCAAAACCAATCATAATGACACTATAGGTAAAACCTAAAAAAAGAAAATTTTCAAAGGATACGAGTTTGTTTTTTAATTTTGAAGGAAAAAAAAGCGTTCTTAAACTCATGAATATACATATGATTACAGCTAACATGAGTGAATAAATCATAAACTGTCTCCTCAATTTTATTTTCATAAATATGCTTGTCATTCTATTCTACTCATACTTAATCCATTGTATGAAAAACAATATTAGAAAAAGCCTAATTGGACACATAATCATTTCGGTACTACAATATTAGAGAGGTTTATACTAGGAGGAAATCAAATGAATTTTTCTAATTCCAATCATTTACATAAGGAAGCATTAGAGCATATCGTTGGCGGAGTGAATAGTCCTTCTCGCTCTTATAAAGCTGTTGGCGGAGGATCACCTGTTGCAATGAAACGTGCACAAGGTGCTTATTTCTGGGATATGGATGATAATCGCTATATTGATTATCTTGCAGCGTACGGACCGATTATAACTGGTCATGCTCACCCGCATATAACTAAAGCTATTACAAAGGCAGCTGAAAATGGAGTATTGTACGGAACTCCTACTCCGTTTGAAGTTGATTTTGCAAAGATGCTGAAAGAAGCGATGCCATCACTTGAAAAAGTACGATTTATGAATTCAGGTACAGAGGCTGTCATGACAACAATTCGTGTAGCTCGTGCTTATACTGGCCGTGATAAAATCATTAAATTCGAAGGTTGTTATCATGGACATTCCGACCTTGTCCTTGTAGCTGCAGGATCAGGTCCTTCACAGTTAGGGATGCCAGATTCAGCGGGAGTACCGAAAAGTATCGCAAATGAGGTAATCACTGTCCCATTTAATGACATCGAGCCTTTTAAAGAAGCTTTAGATAAATGGGGAAATGAGGTTGCTGCTGTTTTAGTAGAACCTATCGTTGGTAACTTTGGTATCGTTGAGCCTCATCCTGGATTTTTAGAGCAAGTGAATGAGCTTACACATAATTCCGGAGCCCTTGTTATTTATGATGAAGTGATCACTGCTTTCCGTTTTATGTATGGGGGAGCACAAAATTTATTAGGCGTCACTCCAGATTTAACAGCAATGGGAAAAATTATTGGAGGCGGACTGCCGATTGGTGCTTACGGTGGACGCCGTGATATTATGGAAAAAGTCGCACCACTTGGACCTGCTTATCAAGCGGGAACTCATGCGGGAAATCCGGCATCGATTTTATCTGGAATTGCTTGTTTAGAGGTATTAAAAGAAGAAGGAGTTTATGATCATTTAGATCGTTTAGGAGCACAACTTGAAACCGGGATTTTAAATGCTGCTGCTAAATACAATACTCCGATTACAGTCAATCGCTTAAAAGGTGCGTTAACTATTTATTTCACAACAGAAAAAGTAGAGAACTATAAGCAAGCAGAAGCTACCGATGGTGAAATGTTTGCTAGATTCTTTAAACTAATGTTAGAACAAGGAATCAATCTTGCCCCTTCAAAATACGAGGCATGGTTTATTACAACTGCCCACACAGAAAAAGACATCGAAGAAACCATTCAAGCTGTTGAACATGCTTTTTCAAAACTATAAGATTAGATCAAAAGCGGAAGCGCCTTGCTCATCGACGTACAGGGAAAATTGGCAGTAAAATTTTCCTTGGAGGGACTTCGACTGAGATAAAGGAAACACGATGAGCCCTAAAGGGCGAATCAATGTTGACTTATCGTAGGGAGGAGTCCTGAAGCACGATAGGCGCTGGAGCTAGACGTAGACCGTTCATATAATATACTTATATAACTACCACTAACTGGCTAAACTTTCTGCTAGTTAGTGGTTTTTTCTTCGCGAATATTCTTCGAATCGCCTTCATACAAATAAATAACTAAAATCTTATAAATTTTTCTTGATATTCTTTTGCTGACATTGTATATTACTGACTTAGCGTTAATATGTTATATATATTATTAATATAAGGATTATTTCGAGAAAGGATACAAAGTATTTATGAAGCTAGGAGCCCGCATTTTCAAAACGGGAATTGCAATTGTTTTAGCATTATATATCGCAAAAATACTAGGAATGCCTTCGCCTGTTTTTGCAGGAATTGCTGCTATTTTTGCTATCAAACCGACTATATACCGGTCTTATTTATCGATTGTTGAACAGGTTCAAGGTAATTTAATTGGTGCGGTTATAGCAGTTATCTTCGGTTTAATATTTGAAAACAGCTATATTCTTGTTGGACTGGCTGCACTTATTGCAATCATCATTATGTTAAAGCTCAAACTGGAAAATAGTATTAGTTTAGCTCTTGTTACACTAATTGTTATATTAGAATCACCAGATCCTGATTTTCTCCATTTTGCCTGGATTCGTTTCTCGACCATTTTAATCGGGATTCTATCAGCATTTATTGTTAATTTAATTTTCTTACCGCCAAAATATGAAACAAAGCTTTTTTATCGGATGTCACATCTTACCGAAGATATTTTTACGCTCATTCGATTAGTATCTAGACATTCATCAGAGCATCAATTAATGAAAAAAGAAATTGATAAAATAAGTGAACGTTTAACGAAGGTAAATCAATTTTATACTTTATTTAACGAGGAGAGACGTTATTTCAAAAAAAGCAGCCCAGAAAAGAAACGAAAAACGGTTATCTACAGACAAATGGTTTCCACTTCACAGGATTGCTTTGATATTTTGAAATTACTTCATCGTTATGAAAATGATCTCATGCAATTACCTGAAACCTTTCAAGTTCAAATACAAGAACGTTTGGATTTCTTAGTGAATGAGCATCAAAAATTATTATTCCAATTTTTAGGGAAGATTCTTCACAACGATTTAGATGCTGAAGAAAAAGTGGATCCACAGCAGGTTGAATTATTAAATCTCTTTTTAGAAAAAATGAATGATGAAAGCTTTAGAGGAGATTTCCAAGCTTATCATCTAATGCGACTTTTATCAGCAATGGTCGATTATCAAGAGCAATTAAAGCATCTCGCTATATTAATTGACAGCTTTAAAAATTTCCACAAGGACGCCAATGAGATATCTATAAAAGAAGAAGATGAAGTATTATAGTAAAAAGGCGGTCCAAAAGTTTTGGTAAAGGGTTCTGTTTTAGGGTGCAAAACGTTAAATTAATACAAGAAATGGCATAAGAATTGACTATGCCATTTTTCTTTTTATATAAAGGCTTTTTTTACTTTTTACAGAGAATTTGACAGCCTAAGTGACATAGTTATTTTATAGGACAATGATTGTTGTACGCTAAAAAATAGTTGCCAATTAACATGTCAAATGAACAGTCAATTTCACTGACATTTTGATGTTAAATCATAAAAATTACCTAAGCTTATTCAACAAAGTAGTATTGTGGAAGTTAATCCTACAAAATGGTGCACAAAATGTCGGATGAATACATTCAACTCCTGTTATTCTATTGATGAAAGGAGGTCATCTAAATGGATTTGCTTAAGAACATGAATGCTGCTATGAAGTATATCGAGGAAAACCTTACTAACGAAATAGACTTCAAGATGGTGGCAAGGTTAGCTCATTGCTCCGAATATCATTTTAAAAGAATGTTTTCTTTCCTTGCAGGAATTACGTTATCAGAATACATTCGCCGTAGACGTCTTAGTTTAGCAGCATTTGAGCTTCATAATAGTAACAAAAAAATTATTGATGTTGCGATTAAATATGGATACAATTCTCCGGACTCTTTTACTAGAGCTTTTCAAAATTTACATGGTATAACACCGTCAGTAGCAAGAAACAATGGTCAGCAATTAAAAGCCTATCCACTGATGACCTTTCAATTATCAATTAAGGGAGGAAATGAAATGAATTATCGAATCGAACAAAAAGAGGCATTTAACATAGTTGGTATCATGAAAAGAGTTCCAATTATTTTTAAAGGAGAAAACCCGGAAATTACCGCAATGTGGAAATCTTTGACTATGGAAAAAATAGATCAATTAAAAAAGCTCTCTAATGTTGAACCTAAAGGGATGATTCAAGCATCTACAAACTTTTCCGAAGGACGCATGGAGGAAAAAGGAGAGCTTGATCAGTATATAGGAGTAGCAACAACACAAGAATGCCCTAAAAACTTTTCAAAACTTGAAGTCCCTGCTTTAACTTGGGCGATATTTGAATCAACTGGACCTTTCCCTAGTACGCTACAGGAAACTTGGGGAAGGATTTATTCTGAATGGTTTCCATCTTCCAACTATCAAGTAACAGAAGGACCTGAAATCTTGTCGACTAAAAGTAAAGATTTAACTTCACCATCAGTAAAAAGCGAAATTTGGATTCCGGTTTTGAAAAATAAATTAAATTTTAATTACTGAGCTGTCTCCGCAGCTCTTTTTTATTCTTACCAAATGGAATGATTGTGAATTTATAAACTAAACTTAAACTATCAGGTGCATTCCTTAAAAAAAGGATGCTTTTTTCTTATTGAGGTAAAGGGCAGTTTAGTTGAAAAAGAAGGGGAATAGACTTTTCTAATCGAAATTATGAATGTAATAATGTTTGGAGGGATAATTTTGGGTTTAGGTGATTTGTTATTTCAATTTGTTTTTGAAGGTGAAAAAGAAAATATAATTTTAAGTTCTTTTACGAATCCTTCAACCACTGTTAAAAATAACTATTATAATTTTCCAACTCCTGTTTGGAGAGATGCTATGTGCAATTTAATAAATAAGATTGTTATAACAGCTATCTTGGAGGAGAATTGATGAAACGATTAATCATGGTATTACTATTAGTTGGTTTGATTGTTGGAGGATTCGTTCTAAATAGTGAGAAGGGAACACTCACCTTACATGATCCAAAAATGGCGGCTGCCATACAAACCATCGCCCGCGATAAAGTAAGCGTGCTTCAAACGAACAAACTTGGTGACAAATCAGCGATCGCCTTCTTTAGCGTCAAAAGTGAAAAATACGGAGAGATGTACGGATTTGCATTGCTAGAGAAAAAATGGAACGGGAAGTATCGGATTCCACCCATCACAGAAAAAAACGATTGGATGGTCCAGTGGGGGACAAATGATCTGACAGCAAGTGTCATCGAAACAAAAGATGGTTTAAGTGAAATCCTATACGGAAAACGAATCAATGATTTATACGGGAATGTACCCATTGCAAGCGTCGTGTTACAAGCACAACAATTTTCCGTCACCAAACAAAAACATGTTACATCACACATCAAAACAACCGTTTCCGTACCAAAGAACAAAGACGCTTTCTTCATCGCTAAACCAGTCCCAAAAGACCTGTCACTACCATACTACAAAGGAGACAGAGCCAATCAAATCGGTTTAACGTTTAAGTTATTCGATGAAAGCGGTAAAGAAATCAACGTAAGGTAAGAACTGGTTTAGTTCTACCTTATTTGATCACTAAATGGAGGTAGGAAATTTAAAGTGATTTAACTTCTTCAACTAACGGGTGCTTGAGTTGAACAAGACATTTGTATTTTTTGCAGTCAAAAAGACTATATAAACCAGGAAATGGCTTGCCAAGACTGATGTCATTTAGCAAGCCATTTTTATTGTCATTTATATGATATACCTCTCAAAACGGAACCCTTTAAAGTATTGGGCAGCCATTTTTTAGAAAGGTAAAAAAGCATAAAATTCACTAAGGATATTAGGCATAAAAAGTGTCTGCTGTGCCTAGCGCAAACAGCCGTCGGCTAGCGGATTTCTCCGTCTTCTCCCTACGATAAGTCAACATCGGGTGAAATTTGAAGTGCCAATTTCACTACCTCGCCGTGACTCCTTTATCTCAGTCGAAGACTACGAAATCCGTACACTAGAGCTGCAGCGCTTGCGCTTTTATTATTTAAGAATCCAGCTTTTGAACTTGAAAAAGATTATAATAATGCCCTTTTTTACTCATCAATTCCTCATGAGTTCCTATCTCAGCAATCTTGCCATGCTCAATTAATACGATCCTATCTGCATGAGTGATAGTCGAAAGCCTGTGAGCAACGATAAAGGTTGTGCGATCTTTTGCTAATTTTTCCAGTGCTTCTTGAATTAAATGTTCGCTTTCTAAATCAAGTGCAGAGGTTGCTTCGTCCAAAATTAATATAGGTGGGTTTTTTAAAAATACGCGAGCAATTGCAATTCTTTGTTTTTGTCCACCTGAAAGCTTAACGCCTCTTTCTCCCACCTTCGTATCATATCCATCTATAAGATTCATAATAAACTCATGGGCGTTAGCTGCTTTTGCCGCTGCTATTACCTCAGCATCAGTAGCATCTGGTTTTCCAAGGAGGATATTTAATTTTACCGACTCACTAAATAAAATATTATCCTGTAAAACCATCCCGATCTTATCACGCAGACTTCTTACTTTAAAATTCCTAATATCCTTTCCATCAAACAGGATTTCTCCTCCGGTCACATCATAAAACCTTGGAATCAAGCTGACCAAGGATGATTTACCTCCACCGCTCATCCCGACTAAGGCAATCGTTTCACCTGCACGAACGTCCAAATTAATATCATTTAACACGATAGATTCGTTTTCATTATATGAGAAATTGACATGATTGAATGTAATATTCCCTATAACTTCCTTACATTCAATGGCATTAGGTGCATCATCTATATCATATTTTTGATCTAATAGCTCAAATACCCGATCCATCGAAGCAATGGATTGTGTTAATGTTGTTCCTGAATTCACTAACCTTCGTAAAGGACTATATAATCGATCTATATAAGCAATAAACGCTGCCATCGTTCCAATTGATAAATTCCCATGAATCGCTTGATAGCCTGCAAATCCAATTACAATTAGCGGTGCTATATCGGTTATTGTATTGACCACCGAAAACGCCTTCGCTGTCCAACTTGTATGCTGTAATGCTTTATCTAAAAAGTTTCTATTATGCACACGAAATCGCTGCTGCTCATGGTCTTCGATGGCAAAGCTTTTGATAACCGGCATTCCCTGCACACGTTCATGCAAATATCCTTGAACTTCCGCTAAGGCTTGAGAACGGACACGAGTAAATTTGCGTAAATTCCCGAAAAAGTATTTTACTGATATTGCGTATAAAGGAAAAACAAGTAGAGAAACAAACGTTAGTGGAACATCCATCGTAAACATAATCGAAACAGCAATTAAAATCGTTGCTGCATCAAGCCATACATTCATAAGGCCAGTCATGACAAAATCCTTCGTCTGTTCTACATCGTTAATGACTCGTGAAATAACCTCCCCCGCTCTCGTATTCGAATAATATTTAAAACTAAGCTTCTGTAAATGAGTGAATAATCGATCACGAATATCGTATAAAATTTTACTTGAAGTCCATTGAGCAAAATATTGACGATAATATTCAATAGGCGGTCTCAATATAATAAATACTCCAAGCATAATCGACATCGTCGTAATTAGTTTAGAGGTCTTTTCATCCGCAGTTAAATTACCATTTGTAACAACACCATCGATGACATATTTTATTAAAAGCGGTATAAGCAATGGTATAGCAAATTTAATTAATCCGATAATTAACGTTCCAATGATTTGAAAGGTATATGGTTTTACAAATTTCATGTATCTTTTAATACTGCCCAAATTCTTTCCTCCTACCTAAGGCCTTAGCTGCACTCTCATATTATCTACAAAGAAATTAGAACAAATGCGAAAGCGTCTTGATCAGCCCCCAAGCAAATAATCTATCACTAAGAAAGTCCTAAAGTCGACTTTTCTGCTTCAGGTTATTTGACGCAATGAAAAAACCTGTGGCTTCTGCTGCCCACAGGTACTCAATAATTTAGAGCTTCATCTCCGATATGTTAAATAACGTTCATACCATATATCGATAAAATCAGGGGAAAAGGGGCCTTTTCTCTGCCTGATCCACTTTACAAGGTTGTCTACATTTCGTTTTAAAATATGATCTATGACATCTGGATAACCCATTTTCTTTCTATGGTATTCATACTCATCCTCGTCTAAAAGCGTATAAGTCATATCTGGAAAAACTTTAATATCCAAATCATAATCGATATATTTCAATGCTTCTTTGTCATATACAAATGGAGATCCTAGATTACAATAATAATAAATACCATCTTCCCTGATCATCCCAATGATATTAAACCAATGATCCGCGTGAAAATAGCATATTGCCGGCTCTCGGGTAATCCAAGTTCGACCGTCAGACTCAGTTACAACCGTTCGATCATTCCCACCAATTACGAGAGATTTCGTACCTTTTAAGACAGTCGTCTCTTCCCATATTCGATGTATGTAGCCGTTATGTTTATAACTTTGTATTTGTATCGTATCACCTTCAATGGGAATACCCATACCTTTTTTCCCTTCTTTCCTATGTAATCCGTGCTCTATCCAAAATAGAATTTTTTACTATTATAACGTTTTTTGTGAAAATTTAAAACAAAAAGAGCCCTACTACTACGTAAGAGCTCCCTCTGTAGATACTTTAAACTCTTGATATTGACGAATAACATCATCTGTTTGTGATTCAAATATTTTATGAATTTTATTTAATTCTTTTTTCATTTGAGAGATTTCACTTTTCAAACTCTCTAATTTTTCCTTCTCTTGATGCTCTATTAGCTCTTGTTCTAATTCCTGGCAGCGTTCTATTTCCGTTTGTAAATTAAGCATTTGCTCCATGGTCTGCATCTGACCTTGAATCAATTCATTAAACTGTTTCATTTTTACACCTTCTTCGCTTCTATCATATATCTCATATAGGTATATTCGTTCTTTAAAGAAAAATTCCTTTGACTAGTTCTGTCACTTTCGATATGGTTTTGTCGAATAGAAAAGAGGATTTTTTTTAGATTATATCTGGATAGTAAAGCTACATAACAAAAGGGCATCCGATAAAATCAGATGCCCTCATTTTTAATTTATTTATTGTCCAGCGTTTTGCGATTTGCGAGATTCAGCTTGTTGGTTTTGTTTTTTTACTTGCTGCACATTTGTTTCACTACCGAACTCAGTTCCGAATTGTCCTTGTCCAGCAGCACCTTGTGCACCTTGCATACCTTGTGCAGATTGTGCGTTTTGTTGTCTTACTTCATTTACATTAGTTCCAGCTTGTGATGTTTTGTTAGTTTGCTTTGCCATTGTTATCACCTCCACGCTCATTAATGTAACCAAACATGGAGGGAGTTATGCTAATTTTTATATAGAAAAAATTGTCTTATGGATTATGTTGGAATTCCTATTTTACACTAACAAAGAGCGACCACCATCTACAATGATGGTTTGCCCTCTAATCATAAATGAATCGTCAGATACTAAAAACTTTATTACTTTCACCATATCTTCAATTTCCACCATACGTCCTGCTGGTGTGTGAAGACGAGCATCCTCCAGCAATTCCTCACGATTCGGAAAATGCTTTAATGCTTCTGTATCAATTGCTCCACCTGAAACCGCGTTAACTACAATATTTTTAGGTGCAAGCTCCACAGATAAATATCTTGTTAACGCTTCAACAGCTGCCTTTGAAACACCGACAGTTGTATAATTTTTTAAATAGCGGATCGATCCAAGTGAGCTAAGGCTGACAATTTTCCCGCCGCCGCTTTCTTCCATTAATTTAGCCGCTTCTTGGGCGCAGAACAGTAATGCTTTACTATTTATATTCATTGTCCAATCCCAATGAGATTCTTCAAGCTCCATTATAGGACGAAGTACACCTGAGGCAGCATTATTAATAAATACATCCAGACGACCAAAGTTGATTCGAATTTCTTCAAACATTTTTTTTACTTTTGAAACGTCCCCGACATTCGCTTTTACAAGCAATGCCTTTCTACCAAGCTTCTCAATTTCCTCTACTGTTTCAAGTGCAGCTGATTTACTGCGTGCATAATTTATAACAATATCATATCCTTCTTTGGCTAATGCAATCGCGGTTGCTTTACCAACACCACGGCTGCTTCCAGTAACTAAAGCAACTTTATTTGTCATAGCTATCACCTTCCTTTAATTTCATTCTCTATTTTATCGGTAAAATGAATAACAAACAACGTTTGTCTAAAAACTAAGAATTATTAAAGCTTTTTTCTAAAATATTAAGTTTAATATTAACAATAAGGAGGCCCTAACGATGACAATCGTAAGAGATATGACAGAATTATCAATGATGTCCATTACTGATTGGACTAATACCGAAATTAAGCATTTCCACTACAGCTTTCAACAAATTCTTCCTTATTTAAATGCAGAAGGTCAAACCATTTATAAAGATATTGTTGAAGAAATAGAAAGACGGAGCAGTCACTAGACTACATTTGAAAACGGTAAAGACGATCATAAAAAGATTTTAAAAATTGATATAGGAGCTTTTCCGACGGGGCCAGCTCCCTTTTTTTAGGAGTAATCACTCCCACCGAGCGGACAAATGATGGATCACTTATTTCCTTTGTCCTAACATCCTTTGGTAAATTATAAGAAAAAGCAAGCTCTGGTAAAATAGCAATTCCTACTCCCGCAGCAACAAGCCCCTTAATCGTATCCATATCTTCCCCTTCAAAAGCAATAATCGGCTGGAATCCTGATTGATGGCATGCTTTCTCAATCGTTTCCCTAATAAAGAAACCCGAACGGAAAGTAACAAACCTTTCCTCCTTAAGCTGCCCAATCCTAATGACTGGTTCTGAGCATAGATAATGATTTTCTGGAAGCAAAACAAGCATTTTCTCTGTAAAAAATATATCCCCTTTTACTACAGGATGATCACTTGTCACTGGTGCCACAAAGGCTATATCGATATCCCCTCTTTCGATTTGCTTGATCAAATATGGGGTAGTTCCTTGATGAAAATGAACATGTAAGTTAGGATGATTTTCTCTAAATTGAGAAAACATCATCGAAAAAGTACTTACAGATAGACCTGTTGAAAATCCTAGGTGAATAATTCCTGCCTCTGGATTTAAATATTCTTCTACTTTTTCTTTCGCTTTATCAAGCTCAATGACGACTCTCTCAGCATGCTCTAAAAATATCTTTCCTATATGTGTAAGCCTTACATTCCGGCCTTCTCGAATAAAAAGTGATGTACCTAATTCAGCTTCTAATAATGAAATTTGGCGGCTTATCGCTGACTGAGCAACATGTAAGTTTTCAGCGGCTTTAGTTACATGCTCCCGCTTTGCTACTTCGATAAAATAAATAATTTGGCGTAATTCCATTAAAAATCCCACCAATCTAATTTTGAGATTAATTCATTCTTAACTATATATTGTATAGATGAATTGTTTTAAAGTAAAATTTTTTAAAAAGTAAGAAAGTATAAAATTAATTAAGGATATTAGACATGAAAAGTGTCTGCTGTGTCTAGCTCCAGCGCCTATCGGCTAGCGGATTTCTCCGTCTCCTCCCCACGATAAGTCAACAACAGCTCGTGAACTACCTCGCTGTGTTTCCTTTATCTCAGTCGAAGACTACGAAATCCGTACGCCGATGAGCAAGGCGTTTGCGCTTTTCTTATTATCAAACTATTCGGATTTTATTTATGGAAGGAATGGTACCAAATGACTTTAGAATATAAACAACCGAATAATATAGGTCTATACCAGACAGAATTTGAACACGATGCTTGCGGAATTGGCTTTTATGCAGATATTAAAGGACGTCCTTCTCACGATATTATCTCATCGGCACTAATAATGCTCCAAAGACTCGACCACCGTGCAGGAAAAAGCAGTGATAATCGTACAAGTGATGGAGCGGGGATTCTAATGCAAATTCCCCACGAGTTTTTTCAAGAAAACTGCTCCTTTCAGCTGCCTGATCAAGGTAACTATGCGGTAGGAATGTTATTTTTACCCCATGATGAAGTAATTCAAAATCAAATCATTGCTGATTTCATATTGGAAGCCTCTAAATTAAATCTTCCCTTTATTGGAGAACGTACTGTCCCAGTCTCTTCTCAAGTTCTAGGTGAAATAGCAAAATCTACTCAACCACAAATCAAACAAATATTTTTCAAAAATACGAAGGATGTATCAGAAGAAATTTTCATGAAACAACTGTATGTATTGAGAAGAGTGATGGAAAAAAGATATAACGATCAAATTTATATTTCCAGTTTATCAAATCAAACCATTGTTTATAAAGGATTACTCTCAGCTGAGCAATTATCAAGTTTTTATAATGATTTAGCACATCCACAATTTAAATCTGCACTTGCCCTTGTACACTCAAGATTTAGTACAAACACATTTCCAAGCTGGGAACGCGCACATCCAAACAGAATCATCGCACACAATGGAGAAATTAATACAATCAAAGGAAATGTAAATTGGTTTAATGCGAAGATCTCTTCACTTGCAGATGACCTTGAACAACTAGACTTAGAATCCGTTTTACCAATTATTCAAGCTGATGGCAGTGATTCCGCTATGTTCGATAACGTTTTAGAATTTTTAACATTAAATGGATTATCGCTACCACAAGCTATAATGATGATGGTTCCAGAGCCGTGGGAGAACAATGATGAAATGGCATCTTATCTTAAATCCTTTTATGAATACCATAGTCTATCCATGGAGCCATGGGATGGTCCAATGGCTTTAGGCTTTTCAAATGGAAAACAAATTGGAGCTATTTTAGATAGAAATGGATTGCGTCCAGGCCGTTATTACATCACAAATGATGATCGAGTTGTCTTTTCTTCTGAAGTGGGTGTAATTGATATTGATGATGAAAACATAAAAGAAAAAAGACATTTAAAGCCTGGTGAATTATTATTTATTGATACTGAATTAGGAAGATTGATTCCAAATGACGAGCTTAAATCAAAAATTAGTAATAAACAACCTTATAACCAGTATTTAAAAAAGAATGTGATTCCATTGAAAAATAACATCAAGCAGTTACCTTTTCCTTCAATCCATGAACAGAAACAATTGATTTTTTTTCAAAGAGTGTTTGGGGTTACTTATGAAGAAGTAATGAAAATGATTCTTCCAATGTCAGTTGAAAAGAAAGAGCCGACTGGTTCAATGGGAATTGATACACCACTAGCCGTACTTTCAGAAAATCCTATGCTTTTATTTCATTATTTTAAGCAAGGCTTTTCCCAGGTGACAAACCCGCCTATCGATGCCCTTCGAGAAGAATGTGTCATTTCGACAGTAACCTGGCTTGGTCCCCAAGTTAAATTATTTGAGGGAAATCTTAAAGAACAAGCACTTCTAAAACTTGAACATCCATTTTTGAAGACTGTGGATTTTCTTTCATTACAAAACTCTGATTTTAAAATCCAAGAACTTAATATACATTTTTCCAAATCAGATGGAATTGAAAATGCTTTGAATCAAATATGTCAAAAAGCTTTAAATGCTATTAATGAAGGGACAGAGCTTTTTATTTTATCCGATCGTCAAACGGATATTAATCGGATTCCGATTCCCTCTTTATTAGCTACATCCTGTCTGCATCATTTCCTAATAAATAATGGAGTAAGAACGAAAGCAAGTATTATTGTTGATTCTGGTGAGCCAAGAGATCCCCACCATATGGCGATGCTACTTGGATATGGGGCTGATGCCATACATCCTTATTTAGCCTATGAAACGATTCATCAATTAGTTTTAGATAAGCATATTCATCTCCCTTTAAAACTAGCTTTACAAAATTATATTAAAGCCCTGACAGACGGTGTCGTAAAAATTATGTCTAAAGTCGGCATCTCTTCTATTCAGAGCTATCGTGGGGCACAAACTTTTGAAGCTCTAGGAATTGCGAAAAAAGTTGTTGATCAATATTTTACCGGGACTGTTACTCAAATAGATGGAATTGGTTTGAGTGAAATCGCAAGAGAATCCTTGATTCGTCATGAAAAAGCTGTTTCAGGGCTGACAACGCATGATTCCACACTGGACTCTGGTAGTGAACTACAGTGGCGAAGTGAAGGTGAACATCACCAATTTAATCCTTTAAGTATTCATACATTGCAGCGGGCTGCTAGAACGAATGATAAAAACGTATACAAAAAATTTGTTGATATGTATCAGCAAGGACCTTTTACAACAATCCGAAGCTTACTGGAAATTAAAAGTGATCGATCTCCTATTCCGCTTGAAGAAGTTGAGTCCATTGAAAACATCTTTAAACGATTTAAAACCGGTGCAATGTCCTATGGTTCATTAAGCAAAGAAGCCCATGAAGCACTTGCCATTGCCATGAATCGAATTGGCGGAAAAAGCAATAGTGGTGAAGGCGGAGAAGAATTAGATCGCTCTTTCATTGATGAAAACGGTGATTTAAGGAGAAGTGCAATCAAACAAGTGGCTTCTGGACGATTTGGTGTAACAAGCCAGTATTTATCAGAAGCAGATGAAATTCAAATAAAGATGGCTCAAGGTGCAAAGCCAGGAGAAGGCGGTCAATTGCCTGGAAATAAAGTATACCCTTGGATTGCCGAAGTAAGAGGATCTACACCAGGAGTGGGATTAATCTCCCCTCCACCCCATCATGATATTTATTCCATTGAAGATCTGGCCCAACTGATCTTTGATTTAAAAAGTACCAATCCAAAGGCAAGAATAAGTGTCAAGCTAGTAGCTAAAGCCGGAGTGGGAACCATTGCGGCGGGAGTAGCAAAAGGGCTTGCAGATACAATTTTAATTAGTGGACATGATGGTGGAACAGGTGCATCCCCGAAAACGAGTATTAAACATGCCGGAATTCCTTGGGAAATCGGACTTGCTGAAACCCATCAAACTCTTTTATTAAATGGTTTAAGAAACCGAGTCAAATTAGAAGCAGATGGGAAATTAATGACTGGCCAAGATGTAATTATTGCCGCATGTCTAGGTGCAGAAGAATTTGGATTTGCTACTGCTCCATTAGTTGTTCTTGGGTGTTTAATGATGCGTGCTTGTCATTTAGACACATGCCCTGTAGGAATTGCTACACAAAATCCAAAACTCCGAGAAAAATTTATGGGCAGCCCAGATCATATTGTTAACTACATGACATTCATTGCAGAAGAAGTTCGTGAAATTTTAGCTGAAAATGGTTATAGAAGCTTAAGTGAAATGGTTGGCCAATCACAATTATTACACCCAAAAGAAAACTTAGGAGAACATTGGAAAGCGAAGAAATTAGATTTATCAAAGCTTTTATATCGTTTTGAAAACAAAAAAGCAATCGTTCACACTTGTACAGAAAATCAAAATCATGAGTTAGAAAAAAGATTTGATCAGCATACACTCATCCCACTATTAAAACCGTATCTAGAAAATCAGCTTTCAGCGAAGTTTAACTTTGAAATCAAAAATACTGACAGGGCAGTAGGTACATTATTGGGACACTATATAACGACAGAATATGGTCCGACTGGATTACCTGAGAATAGTATTCAATTAAGTTTTAAAGGATCTGCCGGGCAAAGCTTTGGTGCTTTTCTTCCTAAAGGAATCACTCTTGAATTAGTTGGCGATGCCAATGATTATGTTGGTAAAGGCTTATCAGGGGGAACATTGTTGATTAAGCATAATGACCTTTTAGATAAATCTGCAGATCATGCAATTATCGGAAATACTACCTTCTTCGGCGCAACTTCTGGAGAAGCATATATAAGCGGAACAGCTGGTCAAAGATTTTGTGTCAGGAATAGTGGAGTTCATGCTGTTGTTGAAGGGGTTGGCGACCACGGATGTGAATATATGACTGGCGGAAGAGCTGTTATTCTAGGGAAAATAGGCAAAAACTTTGGTGCAGGTATGTCAGGTGGAACTGCCTATATTTACTCTGAATCAGACAATAACGAAGAAATCATGCGAAACCTTAACTTTGAAATGATAAATGTTGAAAATGACCTAACAAATGATGAAAAAACTGAACTTTATAAGATGATTCAAAAACACTATATATATACAGGAAGCCAAAAAGCCAAAAAGATTCTAAAACAATGGGATACATTAAGCAATTGTTTTCTAAAAGTGATACCAAATGAGTACAAAAATATGATCGACTTAATAAATGAACTAAAAGATCAAGGAATGGATAATAAAGAGGCAGCCCTAACTGCTTTTCAGCTAAAAAAAGAAGGTAAATCGATTGATACGATTAATAGCCCTTCGATGGGAATATCCCTCTAAAAAGGTTGTTCAAAAAGTCCGGGAAAAATAGCTCCACAGCGGTGTTTCCTCCAACTTCTCGGCTCTTTTTGTCCTCCTTTTTGAATACACATGTAAAGGAGTGAGTAATTTGGGAACTTCGACTGAATTTATCGATATTAAAAGGGCTAAGCCTTCTGAGAAAAATCCGATCGATCGTGTGAAGAACTGGAAGGAATACCAAAAGCCTTTTTCAGAAAAAAAATTAAAGCAGCAAGCGTCTCGGTGTATGGATTGTGGAACACCATTTTGCCAAATCGGGACCATTATCAACTCTAGTACAAGCGGATGTCCTCTTTACAATCTGATTCCAGAATGGAACTCACTTGTCCATCAAGGAAATTGGTATGAAGCATATCAGCGACTTGCTAAAACAAATAACTTTCCTGAGTTTACAGCAAGAGCATGTCCTGCTCCTTGCGAAGGATCTTGTACAGCAGGATTACCTAGTGAAGCTGTTACCATCAAAAGCATTGAAAAAGCAATCATTGATCGTGCTTTTTCAGAGGGCTGGGTTAAACCTAGAAAACCTTTAAGAAGAACAGGACTTAAAATTGCTGTTATCGGATCTGGACCTGCAGGATTAACTGCTGCAGATGATCTTAATCAAATGGGGCATTCCGTAACAGTATTTGAAAGAGAAGATCGTTTTGGTGGTCTTCTTATGTATGGAATACCAAACATGAAAATAGATAAAAAGCATGTGCAAAGAAGAATTGAGTTATTGCAAAAAGAAGGAATTGATTTTCGTGCAAATATGCATGTTGGAATTGATATTACAATTGAAGAATTAGAGGCATCCTTTGACACTGTCATTCTTTGCATTGGTGCTGAAAAACCACGTGAACTTAATATCGAAGGCAGGCATTTAAAAGGGGTCTATCCTGCAATGGATTACTTAACTGCTAGCACTAAATCCTACTTAAATAATAGTGAAGCTAAAATTACCGCCAAAGATAAAAGAGTGATTGTTATTGGCGGTGGTGATACAGGTGCTGACTGTGTTGCCACAGCCATTAGACAGGGTTGTAAAAGTGTTGTTCAGTTCGGAAAGCATGGAAAATTACCTAGTGAGCGACAAAAGAATAATCCATGGCCGGAAAATCCACATATTTTTTCTTTAGATTATGCTTATGAGGAAGCTGTCAATCTTTTCGGTGAAGATCCAAGACAATATTTTATCCAAACTAAATCATTCATTGGGAATGAAAAAGGAGAAGTTACAAGATTAAAAACAATTTCATTTGCTAGTGGAAATCATGAAGAGTCTTCTAGATACTGGGATGCTGATTTAATTCTAATTGCAATTGGATTTGAAGGAGTAAACGATAAACATTTTCAAGAAATTACAAAATCACAAAACCGTATCGCTACAAATAACAACAGTTTCCAAACGAATAAAGAAGGAATCTTTGCAGCAGGAGATGCCAGAAGAGGTCAGAGCTTGATCGTTTGGGCCATTCAAGAAGGAAAAAAAGCGGCAATAGAGATTGATAATTATTTAACTAGGAAAACAGCGGTAATTTAGGATCTATAACATTCGAGGCGTACTATATATGTAAATAGTACGCCTTGAATGTTATTTTACCAATATAGACTGATATCCCTTCCACATTTTTTGATGCGAAACAGGAAATGCATAGCTAAGTAATTCTTCCTCAGTCACTAATTTCATATTATTTTCTTCTTTTACTTGGCCGATTATTTTCCCAGTATAGACTTCTATGTCCCATGTTAAATGTGAAAAAACATGTTGTATATTTGTAATAGATTCCTTATCAATTTGAATCGTAATATCAAAATCGTTTTTCAAATAATCCTGGATAATGTTCTTAGGTTTAATTAAATTACTTTTTTCAACGTTTGGAAATTCCCATAAATTTGCTAGTAATCCCTGCTCTGGACGCTTATGAATTAAATATTTACCTTCCGTATTTTTTAGGATGACAGCAACTAATTCCACATGCCGAGTACTTTTTTTCTTTGTTTTTACCGGTAATTGATTTTGGACACCTTCCATAAAACCGTTGCAATGCTCTCTTACAGGACAAAGAAGGCATGATGGTGATGTTGGGGTACAAATTAATGCACCTAATTCCATTAATGCTTGATTGAAAAAGGATGGATTATCATGTGAAATAATTTGACGAACTGCCTCCTCAAATACTTTGCGAGAGGAAGCTTTAGCAATATCATCCCAAATCGTTAATATTCTAGATAAAACTCGCATAACATTTCCATCAACTGCAGGCTCAGGAACCCCATATGCTATACTTAAAATAGCTCCAGCAGTATAAGGTCCTACACCTTTTAAAGTTTTTATTTCTTCCGGTGTATCTGGAACCGTACCGTTATAGGTTTCGTGTACCTCTCTTACAGCAGATTGCAGATTTCGAACTCGGGAATAATATCCTAAGCCTTCCCATGCTTTTAAAACACTTTCTTCATCTGCTTCAGCAAGTTTTTCTATCGTAGGAAATTTTTCAATAAAGCGATTGAAATAAGGGATAACAGTATCTACCCTTGTTTGTTGCAACATAATCTCCGAGACCCAAACCTTATACGGATCCTGGTCCTTTCTCCATGGAAGATCTCTTTGTTCAGCTTTAAACCAATTAATTAAATCATTTTGAAATTCTTCTATATTCAAACGTTCAGTACTACTTATCATAAAAATCCTCCAAGATGTAAAATATCATTGTAATGGGGAAGAGTAATAAGAAAAGCGGAAGCGCCTTGCTTATCGGCGTACGGATTTCGTAGTCTTCGACTGAGATAAAGGAAACACAGTGAGGCACTTCTCGAGCCGATGTTGACTTATCGTAGGGAGGAGACGGAGAAATCCGCTAGCCGATAGGCGCTGCAGCTAGACAATAAGAAAAGCGGAAGCGCCTTGCTCATCGGCGTACGGATTTCGTAGTCTTCGACTGAGATAAAGGAAACACGGTGAGGCACTTCTCGAACCGATGTTGACTTATCGTAGGGAGGAGACGGAGAAATCCGCTAGCCGATAGGCGCTACAGCTAGACAATAAATATTAAAATTAGATTACAATTATGTTTATTAACCGAATGTCCATTGCATTCGACACATTTTTACCATATCATGTTTACAAAAATCTGCAAGTAATTAATATGGCTAGATGTTTCCACAAATTATTTGCTAACCCTCATAAGGAGGACATTTGTTTTGGATACAGGAACTCACCTTGTCATGGGGTTTGCCTTGGGTGGTTTAGCTACCCTAGACCCTGTTGTAGCTGACAATACTATAAACACCCATAGTGTATTAATTGCAACAATCATCGGATCACAAATACCTGATATCGATACATTTTTAAAATTTCGAAACAATGCTGTATATATTCGTAATCATAGAGGAGCCACCCATTCCATTCCAGCAGTCATATTATGGCCTTTGCTTATTACAGTATTTTTAGGATTTATCTTTCCAGAAGCAAATCTATTGCATTTATGGTTATGGACCTTCCTTGCCGTTTTTCTACATGTTTTTGTAGATATTTTTAATGCATATGGCACACAAGCTTTACGACCCTTTTCTTCTAAATGGGTTGCCTTAGGGACAATAAATACTTTCGACCCCTTTCTCTTTATTATCCATGTAATCGGTTTAATTATATGGGCTTTTGGAGGGAATCCAGGCATAACGTTTCTCATTATCTACGGCATTGTTGTATTTTATTATGTATTACGATTCGTAGAACAATGGTTTGTAAAAAAAGCTGTATTAAAAATAATTCCAAATGCAGAAAAAATCATTATCGCCCCTACTATGAGGTATTCCAAATGGAGAATTGTCATTATCACAGATACACAACTTTTTGTAGCTAGAGCACTGAAACATTCGATTACTATCTTAGACGAGTATGATCGTGTACCAATCCCCAAAAACAAAGTAATCGAAAAAGCGAAAGAAGATAAAAATATATCAGCTTTTTTGTCATTCTCACCAATTTATCGATGGGAGTTAAAAGAATTTAATAGTGGCTATGAAGTTCGATTTATTGATTTGCGCTATAGAAGTAAAGGTCACTATCCATTTGTTGCAGTTGTTCAAATAAATGAGGATTTAGACATTACTGGTTCGTATACGGGATGGATATATAACAAAGAAAAGCTTAGAAAAAAATTAGATGTTGCGCCTAGATAACCTGAGTCCTATAAAAAGGAAGAAACAATCATTCATAGGAAAGAAAATATTTTGTCATAATAAATAACACATGAGTTTTCCTCTTCTCATGTTATAAAGCGAATTGGGAGGCAGATACATGCGAAACAAAGCCAAAGGTTTTCCATATGGAAATGATAACAAATTCGAAGGCGAACCACGAGCAAAAGCAGAGTTTGCTTCCAAGCGTGCTGACGGAACAACCAATACACATCCCCAAGAAAGAATGAAAGCCTCTAGTAAAACCAGAGGCTAAAAGCTGAAGGTTAGAGTGGAAAGAATCAGTAAATGCTGATTCCTTCTGCTTCAACCTTTATTTAAAGGTAAGAAAGCATAAAATTCACTAAGGATATTAGGTATGAAAAGTGTCTGCTGTGTCTAGCTCCAGCGCCTATCGGCTAGCGGATTTCTCCGTCTTCTCCCTACGATAAGTCAACATCGACTCGTCCCTCGCCGTGTCTCCTTTATCTCAGTCGAAGACTACGAAATCCGTACGCCGATGAGCAAGGCGCTTGCGCTTTTCTTATAATTTCTTTAATAATGAGATTGGCAGTGCTTCCTCATCCTTCTTCCCACCTAAGCGAAAGCCCCATGCAAATACACCGTTTAAATAATCAATTTTAAAATAAACACCAGGATCTCCTTCAATTTCATAGATTTCACCTGGAATAAAGTCTTTAGGATTTAGCAAATAGGATTTTGCCATGATTATCTTTCTTTCCAAAACTGCATATTCATTAACAATGCCTAGTTGTTCTGCTTTCCTTGCTTTTTCTGTTAATAATGCAATTTCCTGTTTTAATTCATAGTCTGACATTTGACTGTATCTTCTATCCTGTTCCATTAATTACACCACCTTGTACAACTTTAAGTATAATGAATTTATAAAACATATTAAAGAATTACCTTATACTTCATATTCATTTAAAAACCGCTCTATAAGATCGATGGAGAATCCTTTCCGATACAATGCTTGCTTCATTTTCTGCTTATATTCATAGCCATCGTATTTTTGATATTTTCGTTTCGCCTTAGTACCTTGTTCAACAATTGCATCCCATTCTTCCGATTCATCTTTTGTAAAGTCTATTTCATCCATAGCTAATTGGATCGTTTCGATAAAATAACCTTTTCTTAATAAGGTTTGTTCGATTTTTTGTTTTAAGATTTTTTCTGAAAGCTTTTGATTTTGTCTTACTGTTTTTTCAACCAAGTCAATCGCATGTGATTGTTGCTGTTCATTTGTAAATTCTTGCAATGCTGTTTCAATATTATTTTCACTAATCCCTTTATCCCGTAATTCTATCTTAATGATACCTGGCCCTTTTTTTGTTGTATTCATTTGTGTCCGTACGAAGGCTATGGCAAATTCCAAATCATTTAAATACTTTAGACTATAGAGCTTATGGATAACTTCCTGAATAACCATTTCATTTATATCCTTTTGCTTCAAATAATCCGATACTTCCTTTTCAGAACGCATGCGGTAAGAAAGGTATTGAATGGCTGTATTTACTCCCTTACGTATATCATCTTGATAATCAATTTCGGAAATTTCTAAATCGGACAGTTCTTTCCCCTTTTGTAATTGAAAGCGAGCTAATACTTCCTCATCTACACTAAATGCATAATTACCATCAAGAAATACATTGTATCGTTCAGCATTATTTTTCTGTACAGATATTTTCGTTATTATCGGCATAAACACGCAACTCTCTTCGTCTTTATTTCATTTGGCTGTTTTGGAAAAGATTGTTGATTTTCGTAAATAGCTTAAAACTTAAATAAATTGGTTTCGTGCTCTTTTCTTCATCTCTTACTTTTTGTATAAGTGCAAAAATAACCGTAAAAAATCCTACTAGATATTTACTTCGTAAAATCTTTGATTTTTACTTTGCTATAAATAGCAACAAAGTATTAGAAAAGAGCCTTTCATTATCATTTTAACATCCGATACTGTATGTTTGCTACGTTTAGGGCAATAATGAAAATAACCATTAAATGAAAGGGTGAAATGAATGCCAAAGGATAGACGTGTAAAAGAAAAAAGCAATTTATCCAGTATGCAAGCAGTAACATATGCCCATGAATTTAAATCAGCAGATCGTGCTGGAGGGTATGAACAAAAGCGCAAGTCTTGATAGGGCAAATAGTGGATGAACTTTATCCAGGGTAAAAGTGAACTTATCCCCTTAACGATCTGGGTGCTAGAACGAATCGGAAAGAAAAGAATACGTAAATAGTTTCCTGTTTTAAATCATCCAGACCTACACACTATATACTTACGGAAGTTAATTTTCCGTAACTTATAACTTGAAAGGGGTTTTCGTTCATGGGTCGTGCTCACAAACAAAAAACTCGTGATAAAAATAAAAGTAAACTTCCTCAAGTACCAAAAAATTTAAAATCAGATGGCTTAGATGTCGAATACTCTGCGGAGCTAGCAGACCAAGCAGATCTGGAAGCTCAAGCAAGAGCAAATGCAGCAAATCAACGAGTCAAAAATAGAAAAAAGAAATAAGAAATAAGGTAAGTCAAAGACTTCTTAATCAATCGGCAAGTAAATCTTTAACAAGGAAAGTTGAAATTTGGACTTTCCTTGTTAAAGCCTTCATAAGCTAAGGGTTATATAGAAAATTGTAGATAAGTCTCTCTCTTTACTTCAATCCACATAATCTTCACATTTTAGATAAAAAAATTTTTTCTAACGAAGATAATTTCTTGAAATTTAAAGTAAAATCTTACATAATAGGACAGAATGATACTGAATATTCGAAATTAGAACAATGGTTCCATTTATTTCTCGAGAACAATTGTATTATAATTCAAAATATAGTAATAGCTTAGGAGATTAGGAGATTTTCAAATGAACATTGGAACAAGAATTCGTTATTATCGTTTGCTTAGAAAAATATCTCCCGAAGAATTAACAGAAGGCATTACATCTGTATCATTTCTATCATCTATAGAAAATAATGAACAGACTCCTTCTATAGAAATGCTTAGCCAGTTATGTGATCGTCTGGAAATTCCATTTATGACCTATCCTAATGAAGAACTTACGCAAATTTTTGGAAAGTGGAAGTATTCTTTACTACAGAATAATAAAGAAGAAGCCACTTTAATATTCAAAGAGTTGTCTAGTAAGATCTCACCCCGAGAAGATATTCAACTAATATTCAATTATCAAATTTATTTAATCCGGTACTTTATAATAGAAAATCAGTTTGAAAAAGCACTAGAACTTATCGAGCAAATAAAGCTATTCCAATTCGAACTGCCAGATGAATTGAATTTCTCATTTCAAAAGTTTTACGGGAATTATCTATATTGTACTGGGAACTTTATTGAAGCATCCAAATTATTCAACAACGCCAAAAATTACTTATTTTCGATTCTCGAATACTTAAATGAGGAAAAAGCTGATTTATTTTATATGTATGGACTAACCTTAGGGAGAATTAATAAAAATACTTTATCAATTTTTTATATTGAAGAGGCCTTAGCATTATTTCAGCAAATTTACCAGATGAAACGCTGTACTGATTGCCACATGATGCTTGGGTTAATTTATAGTAGAATGCAAGATTACGATGAAGCTGAAAAGAATTATATTATTGCTAAACAGCTTGCAGCATCACTGAAGTATTATGATTTACTTAATAACATTGAAAATAATCTTGGCTTATTAAAAGCAAAACAAGATAAGTCAGAGGAGGCTATTGAGCATTATTTAAATAGCTATTCCAATCACACAAAAAGTGATGATCAACTTCAAATTATTATTAATATTATTAAAGAATACTATAAAATCGGGTTTATTCATGAAGTGAAAATATGGCTTGATCAAGGTTTTAAGCTTCTTGAATCTGAAGAAAAACATAAGGATCAATATATTGAGCTTATGTTTTATCAATATATTGTGAATGGCTTTCCAGATGGATTTGAAAAATTCGTATTGGAAACAGCAATTCCTTATTATGAAAACATAAAGCAATATCACTCAATTGTACTATTTTCAAAAAAACTCGGTGATTATTATCAACAAAGAAAGAAATACCAAGAAGCTGCTACATCTTTTGCTATTGCAAATTCAGCATATGAAAAAATATTAAAACTTTAGGAGGAATCTAAATGAAGTTGAAAAAGGCTTTACTTGGAGGGATCTTAGCGTTTGGTATTTTGGCTGGTGTAGTTGTCCCAAATATAGGTGAGCTTTGGCCACCTACTAATAAGGCAACTGGTGGTGAGTTATGGCCACCTATTAATGGAACAGATGACATAGTAAAAAAAGATGTAGATTAAACAAAGGAGCCCTTATAAGGCTCCTTTGCTCTGCTTAATATTTTCAACTCGTTGTTTCTATACTTGCATTCTTTGTAGCAGAAATCAGCTTTTTAATAGAAATAAGATCATTTAATAGTAGAAGTTCAATGATTTTACTCCCTACGACAACCCCATCGCAATATTGACTTAATTCTATTACTTGTTCAGGAGTGGAAACTCCAAATCCTGCTAATACAGGAGTAATTGAGGCACTTTTTAATTCCTTTAAATATTCTCCTACTCCGTCACGATAAGAGTTCCTTGCTCCAGTGATTCCTGTAACAGTCACAGCATATAGAAATCCTTCCGTTCGCTCTGCAATTTCTAGGACCCTTTCCTTAGGGCTTGTTAATGCTGCTAGCCGTATGAGAGCAATATTATGCTTTGTTAATTCATCAGTAATTAGTTCTTCTTCTTCCATTGGTAAATCCGGAATAATAACTCCATCAACCCCCGCTGAAACACATTTTTCCGAAAAATTCTTTATTCCATAAGCATAAATAGGATTTACATATGACATTAACACAATAGGAATATGTCTTTTTTGTTTACATGCTTCCAATTCATTCAGTACCCCAGATAGTGTAGTCCCCGCTCTTAATGCTCGAATTCCAGCAGCTTGAATGGTGGGGCCATCTGCAACAGGGTCTGAAAATGGGATCCCAAGCTCTAAAACGGTAGCACCATTTTCTTCAAAAAATTCAATTCTATCTTTAAGTACATCAAGTCCTCCATCACCTGCCATAATATAGGGAACAAAAGCTTTTTCTCCATGCTCTAACACGCTTTTGAAAGCTGCATTTAATTTTTCTTTTCCCATATTACATTCCCCCCATAAGATTTTTTATCGTTTCCACATCCTTATCTCCTCGACCAGATAAACAAATAACAAGGGTTTCTTCCTTAGACATTGTACTGGCTAGCTTTGTTGCGTATGCAACAGCATGAGAGCTTTCCAAAGCTGGAATAATTCCTTCAGCTTTCGTTAACAGCCCAAATGCTTCTAATGCTTCTGCATCAGTAATTGATGTGTATTCAACACGTCCTGAATCCGCTAAATAGCTATGTTCAGGTCCAACTCCAGGATAATCAAGTCCAGCTGAAACTGAATGTGCTTCCTGGATTTGTCCATGCTGATCTTGGAGCAAATAAGTCATCGTGCCGTGTAAAACACCGATTTTTCCTTCTGTTAATGTTGCTGCATGTTTACCAGAATTTATTCCTGAACCACCTGCTTCAACTCCGTAAAGCTTCACTTCCGTATTATTTACAAATGGATAGAACATTCCAATAGAGTTGCTGCCCCCTCCAATACATGCGACAATTGCATCCGGTAGTTTACCTGTTTGCTCTAGTATTTGCTGCTTCGTCTCTTTACCGATAACACTTTGAAAATCTCGGACAATTTTTGGAAATGGATGAGGGCCGACAACCGATCCGATAATATAATGGGTATCTTCGACATGGCTTACCCAATATCTTAATGCTTCATTGACTGCATCCTTCAGTGTGCCACTCCCTTGTTCCACACTTCTTACTTCTGCTCCAAGTAGCTCCATTCGAAAAACATTTAATTTTTGTCTTCGAATATCTTCCGCTCCCATGAATACTACACATTCCAGTCCGAGTAAAGCACATGCAGTTGCGGTTGCAACCCCATGCTGTCCAGCACCTGTTTCAGCCACCACCTTCTTTTTTCCCATTCGAACGGTTAACAAAGCTTGACCTAGCGCATTATTAATTTTGTGGGCACCAGTATGGTTCAAATCTTCCCGTTTTAAATAAATGTTTGGACCATTTAATTGTTTCGTTAAGTTTTCTGCAAAATATAAAGGAGTTTCCCGTCCAATGTATTGTTTAAAATAGTAAACTAATTGTTGTAAAAACTCAGGGTCCTTCATTGCTTCATCATAAGCTTGTTCTAGCTCGAGAACGGCCGGCATTAATGTTTCTGGAACAAATCTTCCGCCAAACATCCCAAAATGTCCTTTTTGATCTGGTTGCATATATGTTGTCATTCTTCTTCACTCCCCTTTAATATTTGAAATGCTTGTTTTGCTGCTTTTACAAATGCTTTCATCTTTTCTGGATCTTTCTCTTCATTCGTTTCAACTCCACTGGAAACATCAATAACAGCTGGCTGCACACGATAAATCGCTTCTTTCACATTTTTTTCATTCAGACCTCCAGCAAGAATTAACTCATTTTTGTTTATTGGAAGTGAATCGATTAATGTCCAGTCAAATGTGTCTCCTGTTCCTCCTCTGTATCGTCCACCTGGAGGACTGTCGATTAAATGGTAATCACAAGGAAAGTTCGGCTCAATTTTTTGGAGAATGGACCATGCCTTTATAACTGGCCTACTAAGAGATTTTGCGAATTCAGGTGATTCATCACCGTGTAATTGGATATAATCAAGTCCGACAATATTACTAATCTCGATTATATTTTCGTACGTTTCATTAACAAAAACGCCAACTTTTTTCACATAATTTGGAATTTCATCTGCGATTTGTTTAGCATGTGTTGGAGAAATTCTTCTTCTACTTTCCGCAAAAACAAATCCAATTAAATCAGCTCCCCCATCCACCGCTGCCATCGCTGCCTCTACACTCTTAATGCCACAAATTTTAACCTTCACCTTATCCATCTCCTTCTTTCACTCATATCTTTCCTATACAGGAATTTTAAGTTGACGAAAAGTGTGATTTAGGTCAATTGCACGCATAAGGGTTTCCCCAACAAGGATTCCCTTCACACCAGCTTTTTTCATGATTTCTACATCTTCTTGTTGCTTAATGCCACTTTCACCGATGATAAGGACATCTTTTTCCTTGATTAAACTTGCTAATTTTTCTGTTACTCCTAAATCGACCTGAAAAGTTCTTAAGTCTCTATTATTGATTCCAATAATATTTGCACCAATTTCAAGCGCAATTTCTAATTCTGATTCGTTGTGAACTTCTACTAATACATCTAGGTTTAAGGATTTAGCATAGTCATACAACTCTTTTAACTGTTGTTTTGGTAAAGCCGCAACGATTAGTAAAATGATATTTGCTCCATAATCCTTTGCACGATCTATTTGGATCGGATCGATGATAAAATCCTTACACAAAATAGGAAGATTAACCACATCTCTCACTTCTTTCAAGTCATTCATCGACCCTTTAAAAAATGGTTCATCTGTTAAAACAGAAATAGCATTCGCCCCTAATGCCTCATATTGTTTTGCTTGAGCTGCTGGATTTACACTTGGATTAATATCTCCCTTAGAAGGAGAAGCTCTTTTAATTTCTGCAATAATACTCATTGTTTTTTCTTTTCGAAAAGTGTTGTATATCGATTCAGGAGTTTTTGTGGTCACCTGTTTCTGTGCTTGATAGACCTCTCTTAACCTGCGGACTTCCTTTTCTTTTTCAGCTAGGATTTTATTTAAAATTGTCATCTACATCACCTCTTCCTTTGAACGCTGGCTATAATTTATAAGATAATTTAACTTTTGAAGTGCTGCCCCAGAATCAATGCTTTTTCTAGCAAGCATGATTCCTTCTTGAACCGTTCTTGCTAATCCATTGGCAAAAATCGCGAGGCCTGCATTAAACAGAACTGTATCTCGGTAGGCACCTTTTTCTCCCTTCAAAACACTCATAATTATTTCAGCATTTTCTGCAGAGCTGCCACCGCGGATTTCACTATTATCATAATAGGGCAGGCCTACATCTTCAGGCTTTAAAGTAAAAGGAATGATTTCTCCGCGATCTAAAAGAACGAAATAATTTTCTCCAGACAATGAGGCCTCATCCATGTATCCAGCTCCATTTAAAATAAGAGCCCGCCTACGCCCTATCCGGTGTAGGACATTCGCCATCATCTCAAGCATGTCACGGCGGTAAATTCCTAATAATTGAGTATCTAAATCAATGGGATTTGTTAATGGTCCAATTAAATTAAAGATGGTAGGAATTTTTAAATCCTTCCGTATTTTCATGATTCTTCTTAAGCTGGGATGAAGATTGGGAGCGAATAAAAAAGCGATACCGTTTTCCTCAAGGACCTCACTTATTTGCTCAGGCTGAAGGTCTAATGATATCCCTAAGCTTTCTAATACATCAGCACTTCCAGTTCGGCTAGACACACTTCGATTACCATGCTTGGCAATCTTTATTCCTGCTCCGGCAATTACAAAGGCGGAAGTCGTACTAATATTAAAGCTTTGTGATCCATCCCCGCCTGTACCACAGTTATCCATTACATGATTGACATTACATTGAATTTTTAAGGATTTATCTCTGATGACTTGAACAAGTCCTGCAATTTCTTCCGCTGTTTCTCCTTTCACTTTAAGTGCTGCTAAAAATGCTCCCATTTCACTTTCAGATACATTCTCAGTAAATAAATATCCTGCCGCACTAGTCATCTCCTCAAAGCTTAGACTTTTTTGGTCGATCATTTTTTCAAGATATGGTTTCATACGTATGCTCCTTTCTTATATCATTCAAAAAATTGCGAATCATTCCCTTGCCATTTTTAGTACCAATTGATTCAGGATGAAATTGAACACCGTACAATGGATAATTTCTATGCTTAATGGCCATAATCTCTTGATCATCCATAGATGTGGCAACTATGTTCAACTCAGTTGGCAAACTCCTTTTTTCGATAACAAGGGAGTGGTAGCGCATCACTTCGAGCGGCTGTGACATATATTGAAAAACGCCTTCTCCCGAATGAATGATCCTTGATGTTTTTCCATGTTTAATTTCCTTTGCTTGAACAATTTTCCCACCGAAAACTGCTCCTATTGCTTGATGTCCTAAACAAACACCAAGTATTGGAATCTGTTGATAAAAGGCTTCGATAACCTCCATACATATCCCCGCTCGATCCGGCAATCCAGGACCAGGTGAAATAATAATCGCTTCAGGCTGCAGTTCATTTATTTCATTAAGAGAAATTTGATCATTTCTGACAACCTTCACTGTTTCTCCAGCCTCGGAAAGATATTGAAACAGGTTATAAGTAAATGAGTCATAGTTGTCTAACAAGAGAATCATCTTTATTCACCTCCAAAAGTGATTTCGCCTTATTTAAAGTTTCGATGTATTCATTTTCTGGGTCTGAATCAAAAACAATCCCAGCACCAGCTTGTAAATATGCAACCGATTCCTTTATGACTAGTGTTCGAATGGCTAAGGCAAAATCAAGATCACCATTGATATTGATATAACCAATTGCACCTGCATACACACCGCGCTTTTGCTTTTCCAACTCATTAATAATCTGCATGGCTCTTATCTTAGGAGCACCTGAGACGGTCCCTGCAGGTAAACATGCAATTAAAGCATCAATTCCCGTGTATTCTTGCTTTAATGTTCCTTGAACCTCTGATACGATGTGCATGACATGTTGATACCGTTCAACTGCCATATATTTAGGAATCGTAATACTGCCAGGTTCGCAAACTCTCCCTGCATCATTCCGACTCAAATCAACCAACATTTTATGTTCTGCGAGCTCTTTTTCATCTTCAAGCATCTCTTTTTCATAATGAACATCTTCCGCCTTCGTATTTCCCCTAGGTCGTGTTCCTGCAATAGGATTTGTGATTAATTGTTTCCCTTTTGTTTTTATTAAACTTTCAGGTGAGGCTCCGAGTAACACATAATCATCGAAATCGATATAAAACATATATGGAGAAGGATTCGCATTTCTCAGCCTTCGATAAAAATGAAATGGATCACTATCAAATCTTCCTTTCATCCGTTGTGAAAGAACGATTTGAAAAATATCTCCTTTTCGAATACATCTTTTCGCTTCCTCAACCTTTTTGATAAATTCCTCCTTTTCTATTAATGGTTTAAATGAAATAGCTGATGTATCTAGTTCTGTCACCTTTTCTCCATTTGTAATTAATTTCTTTAGCTCCTCTATTCTTTCCCCAAGCTCTTGTTCATTATGGCTATTATCAACTTTTAGAGAGATTAGGTATATCAACTGAGTGCGGTGGTCAAAAATAATAACATCCTCGTAAAACATGAAGTGGAGATCCGGCATTTGTATCTCATCAGCTAAACTTGCACCAATGTTTTCATACTGACGTATTGCATCGTATCCGATAAATCCGATGGCTCCTCCGAAAAACGGAAAATCTAGAGGAACTTGTTCGCTGTTTGGAAAATATTTTTTCAATATTTCAAGAGGCTGACCACGTTCCGATAGGATCACTTCATTTTTTTCCTTAATAATGGAGACTTGATCGCCTTCTGCAATAAACTCCATGTATGGATTCATACCAATAAAAGAATAGCGACCATTTTCATCATGCTTTAGTGAGCTTTCCAATAAGAATTTCTTTTTCCCTTTTAAACGATTAAATACGGCAACAGGTGTTAGCATATCTGCATTTAATTTTGAAATTTTATAATCCAGTACTTGAACCATCAACTTCACTCCCCTTATTAGTTAATAAAAAAAATCGTCCTCTATAAACACAGAAAAGACTATGTTTATAGAGGACGATTTTGACTCGTGGTGCCACCTCTTTTTGAAGGGAAAATAGAGTCCCTTCCTCTTTCAGGTACGGGACATAGAAATGCGGAAGCGCCTTGCTCAGCCCCGACAAGCAAATGCTCTTTCACAATGAAGTCCGCCCTTTGACTTCATTGGTGAAAGAACATTTGACCTCGAGGGGCTAGGCGCTGTAGCTAGACATGTATTAAGTCCGATACCCTATCCTTTTAACGGTGGAGATTCCGTGTTTCCCTACTAATATTCAAGAAACCTCTCATAAGCCCATTCCACTTCACTCCTCGTACCGGATTCACACCACCACCGGCTCTCTGCAACGATTTTAGTCAAGCGTACTCCTCTTATTCGACGATTTAGATTATTTTATTTTAAGGCTCTTTTCGTATAAATAGTTGTTTTTAGACTATAAACTTAGTCCGTTGATTTCCTCTCCAGACACTTGCTTTCCGCGGGGAGGGATGGGAGCCTCCTCAGCGTTACCGCATGTGGGGTCTCCCACTTCCCTCTTTTTCCCGCAGGAGTCAAGTGTCCTCCGCTACAATCAACTCTGATTGTTAATAAAATATCACTAAAAAAGCAACAACCTTTACGAAAACAGCCTATTTTAAAAACACAAAAAGGTCCCTCATCCAAAAGGACGAGGAACCCGCGGTACCACCTTTATTAGCTGACGAACAGCCCACTTTGACAATATCAGCTCTAGGGTAATCCTCGAGCTTAATATCCGTCTCTTGTAACGATAAGACATTCGCCAAAGCCTACTGCTCATTGTAGAATTTCGGTTTGGATGCTCAGAAGTCCATTCATTTATATGTTAATACTGGTTCACACCAACCACCAGCTCTCTTTAAGTAATCATATAAATTACTACTCTTCTTCAACGCATATTAATTTTCAAATATTGATAATTATATTAATGCTATTAAATGATAATGTCAATGGGGATATAAAAATTTTTATTCGAGTAGTTTCGACATACTGATTTATTATTTTCACTTTCAGCATTGTTAAACAATGCTGTTGCTTCTAATAAAACCCTGTATGGTATGTGTTCAGCTAGTTTTACTACGTAAAGAAATCGCTTCACACATACCATACAGGCGATTTTATCAACAATAATCATTAACAAAGCCTAACCTTCTTATAAAAAACTTTTTAACCCTTTACAAAATTAAAGTATATTGATAGAATATTTGAAACAATAAATAATTAAAGGTAATGATGAAGACGGTGTGATGAAAAAGCCCCAGAGAATCGGTGGATGCTGCGAACCGATGCTTTTCCCTCAAAGAACCAAGCACTTCTGAACTGGTCAGTTGAAAAATAAAGTAGACTGTCACGGCAATCTGCCGTTATTTGTACGAGGTTACTATTTTAGTAATAAAAGAGGGTGGCACCACGATTCATGACGTCCCTCATAACATGACAATTATGTCTGTTATGAGGGACGTTTTTGTTTATATTTTATCGATGAAAGGATGAAATCAATGCTTCTAAATCAGCAATATTTATTTACTCCAGGACCTACTCCTATTCCAGAACGGGTAAAGCTAGCGATGAATCAGCCGATGATCGGCCATCGTGGGCAAGCTTTCTCTCAATTATTGGAAGATGTATCTACACGGCTGGCACCTATTTTTGGATCAAAAAATCCAGTTTTATTGATTGCGGGGAGTGGTACATCTGCCCTAGAAACTGCAGTTGCCAATGTAATAGAAGATAATGATCATGTAGTTGTTATTGTAACCGGTGCTTTTGGAGAACGGTTTGCAAATATATGTGAAGCATTTGGAGCAAATGTCCATCGCCTAAATATTGAATGGGGAAAAACATGTGCTCCTGAAATATTAGAGGATTATATTAAAAAAATTGACGTTGATGTAAAAGCGGTTTTTGCCACTTACTGTGAAACTTCGACTGGTGTCTTAAACCCTATTAGACAATTAGGTGAAATCACCAAAAGATTAACGGACGCCCTTTTCATCGTCGATGGTGTCAGCTGTATCGGTGCAGTTCCGGTTGATATGGAAGAATGGGAAATCGATATTTTAGTATCGGGCTCACAAAAGGCATTAATGCTGCCTCCAGGTTTAGCCTTTATTGCGATCAATGAACATGCGAAAAAAGTAATCAAAACATGTAAAACAAAGCGATTTTATTTTGATTTAAATCGTTATCAATCATCGTTTGATAAAGACAAGTCAACTCCTTTTACACCTGCAGTTTCATTAATTTATGGCGCTCAGGAGGTTTGTCAAATGATTGAGGAAGAAGGATTTTCACAAGTTATTGAGCGCCAACAGTTATTAAAGAAAATGGTTAGAGAGGGCATTAAAGCACTTGACTTGCCCATGTTCGTATCAGATGAAGATGCATCCCCTACCGTTACAGCTGTCAAACCAATGAATGGAACAGCCGGTCAAATCAAAAAATTACTGCAAGACAACTATTCAATTACCGTTGCTGGAGGTCAGAAAAAATTAAAAGGGGAGATTTTTCGTATTGGACATATGGGTTATTGCACACCTTTTGACATTTTAAAAATATTAAGCGGACTTGAAATGTCTCTTTATGATCTAGATGGCAGGAAAGTATTCGGAAATGCTACAACGATAGCTGAGGAGGCTTGGAGAAACCATGTACAAAATACTAGTAACTGATTCAATTAGTGATATCGGATTAAAACAGTTATATGATCATCCAGATTTTCTTGTTGATAAGAAAGATAACCTTTCAGAACAAGAACTATGCGAAATTATCGGCACTTATGATGCTTTAATCGTTCGCAGTCAGACAGTTGTAACGAAGAACCTTTTAAAATACGGTACTAGATTACGAGTTATTGCACGCGCGGGTGTTGGTGTTGATAATATTGACATTGATGAAGCAACACGGAAAGGCATTATTGTTATTAATGCACCTGGTGCAAATACAATAGCAGCTACGGAGCATACATTAGCTATGTTGCTTTCACTAGCGAGAAAAATTCCACATGCACACCACTCCACCTCTTTGGGTGAATGGAAACGCGGTGCTTTTAAAGGTGTAGAGCTTTATGAAAAAACACTTGGAATTGTAGGTATGGGAAAAATCGGAACAGAGGTTGCTAAACGAGCTAAAAGCTTTCAAATGAAAATTCTAGGATTTGACCCTTATCTATCAGAAGAACGTGCGAAAAAGCTTGGCATAACAAAAGCAACATTAGATGACATAGCAAAAGAGTCTGATTTTATTACATTCCACACACCACTTACGAATGAAACACGCGGCCTTGTTAATGATGAATATATTAGTAAAATGAAAAAAGGTGTTCGCATTATCAATTGTGCTCGCGGTGGAATTATTAATGAAGCCGCCCTTTTACAAGCAATTCAAGAAGGACAAATTGCTGGTGCAGCGCTTGACGTTTTTGAACATGAACCCCCTACCAACCTAGAGATGCTTCAACATCCTAACATCATTGCGACACCACATCTAGGAGCGTCTACACAAGAAGCACAAGAGAAAGTAGCACAAGAAGTAAGTGAAGAAATCATCAATATTTTTGAAACAAGTTCCATTCGACATGCCGTCAATATGCCACAGATTTCCGGAGATTTACAGCAAAAAATAAAGCCTTACTTACAATTAGGTGAACACGTGGCACAATTAGCCATCCAACTTTTAAAGCAAGCACCTGATAAGATTGAAATTAATTATTATGGAGAATTAGTAGAGGAAGATACAAGCTTGTTAACCCGAATAATTATTAAAGGAATTCTTTCCTATCATTTTAGCGATTCCGTTAATCTGATCAATGCACTCCATTTATTAAAAGAACACGGGCTTACATACAATGTCCAAAGAAATGCTAAAAATAAGGGATTTGCTAATTATATAGAATTAACTCTACACAAAGAAAATAAAGCAATCAAAATCGGTTCGACTGTTTTAAATGGGTATGGTGCTAGGATTGTAAAAATAAATAATTATCGTGTAGATATTCGACCTGAAGAGCATCTGTTGTATATTAAACATTTTGATATACCTGGCATGATTGGACATGTAGGATCCATACTTGGAAACTATCATATTAATATTGGTTCGATGCAAGTAGGGCGTGAAACCATTGGTGGAGAAGCAATAATGGTGTTATCACTGGATAAAAAAATAGATCAAGTAGTTATAAATGAACTACAAGTGTTAAATGGTTTAGAGGACGTTCAAATTCTAGAACTAACGAATGTGAACACCATTCAAAAGAATAGGAGTATAACTGTTTAATAAGAGATGCTAAAATTATGGTAAACTTCAGTGCAAAAGCCAAAAAGAAGGAATTCGAATTTGTTTGTTCAGAACGTCTTCCTTCTCGTTTGGCATTGTTTATTCAATTTATCAAGAAATGCTAATCTTTAATAATCAATCCCATTAGCGTTGCAAACTGAATTGCCTGATAGGACGATACCTTGCAGCCCTTTAAACTTTCGATGGAAACAGTAAGTGTATCAAAAGCAGACGAACTTATATCGATTCCTTTTAATGATGTTTGATCAAAGTTTGCTCCATCAAGGTTACATTTTTGGAATTCAACTTTTTTAAGTTTGCAGTCATAAAAATCTGTACTATTTAATGAAGCTTCTTCAAATATAACTTTTTCTAGCTTAGAATTTCCGAATCCCGCCATATTTAATATTGAATTCTCAAATTTAACATTCCCTAAGCTAGATTCTGGAAAGTTTGAACCGAGTAATTTACTGTTAATAAATTCTACTCTGTGGATGGAAGAATTACTCATATTCACATTTGTAAAGTCACAGTTTTCAAAACGGACATCTGTAATATCAATATTACTAAAATCTGTATTCGTGAACTTACAATTCTTTATCACTGCATTATATAGTCTGACTCTATCTAAGGCTTCATTTTCAAAAGCGGAGTCGATGATTTTACACATTTCGAGTATTGGATCTTCTTTATAAAAAATATCGTTAAAATTCCTTGAAGATAACTCTGGCGAAATTTTTGGAATATCAATTTTCATATTAAATCCTTCTTTCAAATAATTAGTTAGCTAACTAGCAAATATAGAGTATCATACACATAGTTGGTTAACTACTGAAATTTAAGAAGTGCTTTTTGAATTTTAGTAAGTGGCGATATAAGCACATTGCATTCATTAGGGGAAAGTTGTTTAGTAATATCATCTTCAGTTCCTCGTTCTCAAATTAAATTATCAATTTCCTCATCAAATATCGAGTTTGTACTTGTAGGTGATAACATAAAGTCACTTAATTCTTGTTTTTGACTCATAACATTATCAATCTTCTCCTCTAATGTATTTACTGTGATGAGTTTATGAACTTGTACAAAGTTTTCTTGGCCAATACGGTGTACCCAGTCAGTTGCTTGATTTTCTACTGCTGGATTCTACCAACGTTCAAAATGTATAACGTGGTTAGCAGTCGTAAGGTTTAAACCTATTCCTCCAGCTTATCCAAGAATCAAGGTGAGTTACTTGATGAATCATTGGAAAAAGTTAAAGAAGAATTGAAGGAATATATTGAGGGAAATTTATTAGATGTAAGTTAACGTTCTTATTCAGCTAAAAGTGTACAAGAGTTACAGAGCAAGCTGCCATAAAGAGCGGCTTTTCTTATTGAGCTGCTCAGTTAGTTCAACACACCCAAAACTAAAAATGATATAAATAATGAGATATTTTCGTTACTTCCACCACCCATATTTACCAATTGACTTTTTCTTTGAGGCAAAGTAATATGAAGTTAACTTCATACGAAATAAACTTCATATGAAATAAACTTCACTTTGAAGAATAAATAGGTTAGAGGTGGTATGTTTGAAAAATCTGTTCATACAGCGTTTGATGTTTTCAGCTTTACTCATTGTATTGGGAATCATTCAAATAACTCTCGATACGTCAGTAGGATTTAATTTTGTTTATTTCATAGTATTAGGTGGAATAATTTTTGCCTACTCAACAATTTCTTACATTAAAAACCGAAAGAATAAATCTCTAGAAAAAGAATTAGCTAAGGACTATGACGAAAGAGATACTTTAATCGATGGAAAAGTTGCCCGTTTTTCTTTACACATTCTGATATGTGAAATCATTATTCTTATGTTTTTAACTAATTTTGTAGTAATCACAACAAATACTGTGTTTGTTGTTGTCTTTGTGTCATTAATAATTAGTGAATTTGGGGCTAGAAAGTATTATAGTCATGTCCTTTAATTAGGAGGATTTATGGAAAATAGGGTAAAAGAATTACGGTTAGAACATAAAATAACACAGCAAGAATTAGCTGATAAAGTAAGTGTATCTGCTAGAACAATCATCTCATTGGAAAAACAAAAGTATAATCCATCTGTGTTACTTGCGTATAAAATAGCTTCAGTTTTTAATTTATCAATTGAAGAAACGTTTATTTTTGACGAGGATGACAAGTAATACATTACAAAAAGAAGCACATATCAATAAACAACGGAGGCATATAAATGAGTATCATATTATTTATTATAGGTGCAATTTTAATAGTTTGGGGTATTTATTGTATGAAAACAGAGGATGGCTTATTTGGAAAAAATCGAAAAAGTAAAAACATATTCAATTTACTACTTATGGGAGAGGCTTCAGGATTAGGGCAATTTTTAGGTGGAATTCTATGTGTTATAATTGGGATTATCGCATTTTTCATAAAATAGCAACGAACAACAATGCTATTTTATGGATATTAATTTTTTTCTATTGAAAGTTTGTAAAGTATTTCACTTAAACTGCACCTTTAGTTAAACAAGATTAAATAATAAATACACAAAAAACACCATACTAATTTGTACTGCACCCCAATTGTTAGACACCATTTAACAATTGGAGGTGCTTTTATTATGGCTAAATTTACAATCGAAGAGAAACTGACAGCGGTAAA
>NZ_JBNNWS010000032.1:0-40392 GCF_050281185.1 Heyndrickxia sp. NPDC080065
AGTACCTTGCGCTTCCTTAGTGGTTGGACGATGTGTACCCCCACAGTGGACTTTCACCACCAAGATAGTTGCCATGCCTGGCACACATAAAAAAGACCCCGGTTCCATCCCCGAGGTCATAATTATATGGGGTACACTCATTTTTTCGTACCCTCTAATTCATCATCTATTGATTATCTACTAATTTTACTCTCTATCAAACAGTACTGCACCCGCAATCCCAGGATGTGTCATTTCATACGGATCTAGAATCAAATCAAGCTCTTCCTCTGTTAGAACATCATATTTCAGACAAAGTTCTCTTATCGGAGCCCCGCTTAAAATTGCCTCTCTTGCAATTCGAGCTGCAACTTCATAACCAATATGAGGGTTAACCGCTGTTATCACACCTACACTCTTTTCTACATATTCTTTTAACCGATCTTCATTTGCTTTAATCCCTTTTAAGCAGTGGTCTGTGAAAACACGGAATCCATTATTCATAATACTTATAGACTGAAGCAGGTTAAATACAAGGACAGGCTCCATGACATTTAATTCAAGCTGACCTGCTTCTGATGCAAGACAAATAGTATGGTCATTACCAATTACTTGGAACGCTACTTGGTTAATCAGCTCGGCCATAACCGGATTTACTTTACCAGGCATGATGGATGAACCTGGCTGACGTGCTGGTAACGTAATTTCCCCCAATCCAGCTCTAGGGCCCGATGCCATTAAACGTAAATCATTCGCGATTTTTGACATATTCATCATACAAACTTTCAATGCAGCAGATACTTCTGTGTAGGCATCTGTATTTTGAGTTGCATCCACAAGATGTTCAGCACCAACTACTGGTAAACCGCTAATGTCGGCAAGATGTTTGACAACTAATTCAATATAACGTGGGTCCGCATTTAATCCTGTACCGACTGCAGTCGCTCCCATGTTCAATTCATATAAATGTTGGCGGGATTGCTTAATACGCGTCATATCACGTTCAATTACACGTCCATATGCTTCAAATTCCTGACCAAGACGAATCGGTACAGCATCTTGAAGATGGGTACGACCCATTTTGATTACATGATTGAATTCTTCTGCTTTTTGTTGGAACACACTATGCATATCTTCCATAGTTTTCAACAATTTTTCAAGTAGATTTAATACTGCTATATGAATGGCTGTCGGAAATGCATCGTTTGTAGATTGAGACATATTCACATGAGTATTAGGACTGCAATGGAAGTAATCTCCTTTATCTTTCCCTAGTATTTCGATGGCACGATTGGCAATGACTTCATTCACATTCATGTTTATCGATGTACCTGCTCCACCTTGAATAGGATCAACGATAATTTGATCATGCCATTGCCCTTCGATCATTTCTTCTGCCGCTTTCACAATGGCTTCCCCAATTCCTGAATATAGACGTTTAATGTCCATGTTTGCTTGTGCTGCTGCTTTTTTCACCATTGCCATTGCTTTAATTAATTCTTCATGTATTCTATATCCTGTAATCGGGAAATTCTCAACTGCACGTAAAGTTTGAACTCCGTAATAGGCCTCAACAGGTACTTCCTTTGATCCTAAAAAATCCTTCTCTACTCGCATGTGTTCTTTTACAGTTGACATATTAATCTCTCTCCTCTATTAAACGCAAAATCCTATTAAGATATTTAAAATCATGTATAATCTTCTAATCTTAAATCGTTAAACCACTTACTAATGAGGGTTCAATAATCACATTAACCGCTTTCAATTTATCAGTTTGTCCATATGCACACATCAGTTTCGTGACAATGGCTTCCGTGTTCATATCTTCAGATAACCACCCTCTGTGAACTGTTCTGCAAATCAACGTGTATTGTGGTTGTTCCTGCTTCTAATAGTTGTTGATACAGCTCTTTCATTTCATTTGGTTCAACCATAATTTCTCCTTTATGGTCTAATAAGTTCATACTTAATATTAATGAACAACTGGAAGATATTCAAGTATCCGAATTCCTTATTTTAATAAGAAAATCAATAACAGATTTTAAGAGAACCTATAGGAAATTCCCACAATATTTTCATCCCCCAATAATTAAAAGAGATATTATGATATATAATACATCATAAGGGGAGTGAAAAACGTGAAGATAATTAAAATGATAACAATTTTTTTCGTGTTTTTTTATCTTATGGGTTGTTCACGAGAAATGAGTACTGAACAAACAATAGCTAGGAATGAGATTAACCAAGATCCAGAAGCTGACCTATTCATTCATAATTTCTCAGTTTATAAAAAGGTAAAAAATATAAAAGAAGATATTGATTTGAGCGATTACTCAAGTATTGGAAAGATTAATAGTGTATTTTCGGGGAAGGGATATCTAGAAGAGAATATGTCAACAAAGTTACCGGTAAATACAGAAATTTTCAGGGCAAAAGCTGATTCTCAAGTAGTAATTGCCAAGACCTCTGAAGGATATATTCTTTATCAATCTATACCTGAGGGATAAAAATACACTCTAATAGCTCTTTAGGGTTTAGTATTTAAATGAAAAAGTGGAGTTTTGAAAATAGTATCCTCTGAATAAATCTTGCTGTCTAATACAATTCCTGTTCCATTCATAGGTAATACATATAAATGCCCAAATAATATCTCGCCATTTGCAGGTACCCCTAATATGTCACAATACCAATTACGAGCTTTTTCAACGTTACTTACAGGGATAAATATTGTTCCTACTTGATTTAATATAGGGTTCATACCTGCTGCCTCCGAAAATGAATATGGATATATTTAAGATTAATTCGCTAAAAGTTTAATATTTCCTTCTCGGTGAATGTTCCTGCTTTTTTATTTAAGAAAAGTGTACCTTTCTTTGTAATTTATCTACCTTGATATGAATGAACATGACCCCTGATAGTGCGATGATCCCTCCTACCATTGAGAGGAGAGTTGGTATTTCTCCAACCCACATCCACGCTATCACAAATGACAGAGCCGGTGTTAGGTAAAGGGAACTTGTTGCCTCTGAAGCTCCTATACGTGATGTAACATACGATAATGAGAGATAAGGAATAACCGTAGGGAAAAGACCTAAGTACATAATGCTAAGTGTTGATTCTATTGATGATTTTGCTATTTCACTTGCTAATCCCGGGAGAAAGAAAAGTAGGAAAAACGTACCTGCCCAAATCGTATATGTAGTAAATGCAAAAAATCCATATTTTTTTAAATATCGTGTTTGAAAAACGAAATATAAACTTTCTGAAAAAGATGCTAATAGAATAAACAAAATCTCACTAGTAAATTCAAAATTCCCCCCTGTGCCAAATGAGATCAAAGTCACTCCAAAAAAGCTTATTATAGAACCCATCCACCTTGATAATCCAAACTGTTCACGAAAAAAACAAGCTGCTAAAAGAGCTGAAAAAATAGGAGTCATGGACACAAGCAAGCTTGCAACACCTGAACTAACCGTTTTCTCTCCAATGTTTAAAGCCATATGATAGACTGTGAAACCTAAAAAACCAAGCAATAAAATCGCAGGAATATCTTTTAATTCTGGTAAGCGCATACGAGTAATTATTGCAATGACTACAAGCGCTAAAGAACCAACCAGTAATCGAAAAACAGCCAGATGTTCAGGAGTATAGGATTTTAATCCAACCTGAATTCCAGGAAAAGCTGTAGCCCATAGAAAAATCGTAAGACTATAAGCAACTATAACTCGAGAATCCCATTTTTTTGTCATCTAATCACACCTTTTGCTAAATTGGAAACCAACCAATATAGTTGCTTCCTCTTATTATTTCTCATATTAATCAGCATTTGATAAAATGTCTTCAACCAGTAAGGAAGTTAAAAACCCAACCACTTTAGATAAAAAGATTGTGAAGGAGAATTTTTTATAATGATCAACATCGAAGGGAAACAAAAGAAGCAATCTCCTAAATATCAACAAATCGTGGATTATATTAAAGAGAAAATCGCCAACGGGGAATGGCCAATTGGGAGTAAAATTCCTAGTCAGCGACAACTAGCTAAGGAGTTCGCGGTAAATCGAAGCACTGTTATCACTGCTTTAGAGGAATTAATGGCAGATGGGTTGATTGAGGGGAAAATGGGAATGGGCACAATCGTAGTTAATAATACATGGACATTACTAGCTACAAATCCTCCACCCGATTGGAATGAACATGTCAAATCAGGATTACACAAACCGAGTCAAGCGACTGTTCAAGAGATTAATCAAGCCGAATCAAACAATAACCTCATTCAATTAAGTAAGGGGGAACTTTCAACAGAGGTATTTCCTTTGGATACAATGAAACTCGTCATGCGGAGGGTATCTGAAAAAATGGAGGCTTTCGGATATGAAGAACCGAAAGGATTTCTGCCTTTACGTGAAGCATTAAGCAACTATTTAAGAACAATTGGAGTTCATGTTTCACCTTCTTCAATTTTAATAGTTTCTGGAGCATTGCAAGCTTTACAATTGATTTCAGTTGGACTTCTACGCAGAGGATCAACCGTTTTACTTGAAAATCCTTCATATCTTTATTCTCTGCATGTGTTTCAATCGGCAGGGATGCAGCTTAAAGGTTTGCCGATGGATGAACATGGCCTATTGCCAAATTCAGTTTCCATATCAAAAAACAAGCGAGGCAGAGCGATTTTATACTCAATTCCTTGTTTTAATAATCCAACTGGAATTTTAATGTCAGAAAAACGACGTCAAGAGCTCATTCAAATATGTAAAATAGAACAACTTCCTATGATTGAAGATGATGTTTATCGGGAGTTATGGATCGATGAGATGCCGCCTCCCCCATTAAAGGCAATGGATAAACATGGACATGTATTATATCTGGGCAGTTTGTCCAAGACATTAAGCCCAGGTCTAAGGATTGGTTGGATTGTCGGACCGGAGCCTGTAATTGATCGATTATCCGATATTAAGATGCAAACCGACTATGGTTCTAGTTCTTTATCTCAAAGAGTCGCTGCTGAATGGCTAACAAGTGGGTTATATGAACAACACCTTGAGTCAGTAAGAGAACAACTTAAAATACGGAGAACAATAGTATTAGAGGCTTTAGAAATTCATTTTAAAGATATAGCGACATGGGATGTACCAAAGGGTGGGTTTTTTATTTGGTTAAAAATCCTACCAAAACTTTCAATGAGGGAACTTTACATAAAGGCATTATCTGAAGGAATCCTTCTTAACCCAGGGAATATTTATGGTCAAGAATCCAATCATTCTCTTCGCCTATCATATGGTTATGCTCCATTAAAAGACTTAAAGAAAGGAATCTACCAAATTAGTCGAATCATTCGAGAACTAGCAAAAAGTTAAAAAATTCCTCAACCCATTTCTATCGGAAAGAGGAGTATTAAAAACCATTACCTTTCAGCTCGAGCGGTTACTACCATGGAATGATAGTCAGAGGACCGGGAATTCAATTCAACTAATATGTTAGGTAGTAACCAATAAATACTCTTAGAATATAAATAACAATGCTTTCTACTTTACTTTTATAAACTATAAAGTTTTTTAGTGAAATAGAGATTTAGATCATCATCTACACAAACTTCTTTTCCCGGACTGACTGGTTTTTGATTATACATTAACCCTCTTCCGTCAGGTATATACCCTCTCTTTGCGTAAAGTCGTTGTGCACTACCATAACTTTCAAATAAACCAACTCCAATGCCAACAACGCCATATCTTTCGAATGCGATCTTCTCAATTTCATCCATTAGAGCATTTCCAATACCAAGTTTCCGAAATGGAGGAATAACATTAAAATCATTGATTTCTGGTATGCTATTCTCCTCAAAGTATGGATAGAAAGATTTTGTAAGTAAATGCAGACTGCCAGCAAAGTTACCTTCGTAAAAAGCTAGCAATGTTATTCTTTCACCAGATTTATTTTGTTCCCAGCATTTTGTAATGTAATCCAATGATTTTTGAATCTTATGTTTGGTAAAAACACGATATATAATATTTATGTCATCAAATGTCATCGGTCTAATTTTAATTTGATTCATTACTTTTCCCCCTTTTATTAATTTTTATTTTCGACAAATTCCCAATTCATTCCTGCTACCTTGTGAATAAAGATGTCTTTTTTTGTGGAAAAAAAGAGGACCTCTGTTTATTAATCAGAGATCCTCTTCTTGAATCTTTAACCTTTTACTGTCATTTCACTTAAAAAAGTTCGAAATCTTAAGCTCTTCATCTATTCTTCCTGAGTTGTTAGACGGACCAAATGAATCATTAAATAAAGCTTTTCTTCATCGGTAACGTCATGACCAGTCATATTCTTGCTGTAACTGGCAATGGATTGAGCACATTTATGCTCAGTTGGATATTTCATTTTAAATTGTTCATATAAGAATAGATCCTTTGTGTTTAACTGCTTATTTTCCAAAAAGCGGCGAATAAAATATTGCAGATGAGTTACAAACCTATTGTATCGCATAGATCGATAGTCAAGGTGGACTTTTAGTTTATATTTGACTAGATTCAACATGTCCTTCAACATCTTCATGGACAAAACAGTATTACCAAAGTTTTTGTCCTCTGTCTTCGCGTTAACAAGGTGAAAGGCAATATTCCCCGCTTCTTCCTCGGGTAAATTTACGTTAAATCGCTCATTTAGGTTATTTACTACCGCAAGACCTGCTTCAAATTCTTCTGGATAATGAATTCGCACCTCATTCAATAACTTGTTTTGTAATACAATCCCCTTTTGCACTCGCTCAATCGCAAAAGCGATATGATCTAGTAGTATAAGGAAATATCGATCATCAAGCTCTCCTTGCCAGTAGCCCTTTAAATTTTCCAAAGCGGTATTAATTCCCTCGATATATTCCTTAGGCACACTTTCTAAAATACGAACATATTCTTGTTTACTACGCTGATCATTTGGGACAAAGACCTTCTCAATAGCATCCTCATCAATGGGATCTCCTTGCTTACTCTTAAAACCAATGCCCTTTCCCATTACAATGACTTCATGTCCGTCCTCATCCTGTGAAAGAACAAGGCTATTATTCAATATTTTTTCCACCTTCATATGATCACCAACTTTATTCCTAACGTTCAATCGTTATGGAACAATCCATCAACACCGTTGGATTCTATAACACGCTTGTACCAGAAAAAGCTATCTTTCCTTATGCGTTTTAAATCTAGTATATCGAACTCTCCTCGATTGACATAGATAAACCCATATCGTTTTCCATATCCTTGATGCGTGCTGACAACGTCAATCGCAGCCCATGGACAATATCCCATGACTTCTACACCATCCGTAAGTGCCCATTGAATCTGTTCCAAATGTGATTTGATAAAATCGATACGATAGTCATCATGGATTGTACCATCTTCATTTAATTTATCAGAGGCACCGATTCCATTCTCAGTAATTATTATTGGTAAATTGTATCGTTCATACACTTTTCTCAAAGTTAGACGTAATCCTACAGGATCAATTACCCAACCATATTTCGTTTTATCGACATATGGATTTTCCTCTGCTCGGTAAACTCCTGGCTCTCCAAGCATAATTTGTTGATCGCCTGCCCTTGGGCTTACATCACTCGCATCACCCGTACTTTCGGCAATTGTTGCTGTGGAGTAATAGTTAATGGCAATAAAATCAGGATTCCCTTTCTGAATAGCAAATAGGTCTCCTTCTTCAATCACTGGTTGCCAATTCCGATTTTCTAGATAACTCCATAATAATCGGTTATATCTTCCATGTACAGCTAGATCGAGAAAACTCCAGCCACGAATTGTTTCCCAGTTATGAGCGGCGATCGCATCCTCTGGCTTGCTTGTCGCTTGATACATAGATGTCATATTTATAGCAGGACCTATTTGAGCATGAGGACACATTTCATGGCATAGCGCCATTACCTTTCCTTGTGCAACAAGCATATGATGATTTTGTTGATATAAATCATTTTTAGAAGGGAGTTTTCCACCTTTTGGAATACCTACTGCACCTGGGTGAAGAATAAGTGTATTTTGCTCATTTATAGTTAACCAATAGGAGACTTTCTTGCCAAGGCGATCAAACACTACGCATGCATACTTTACAAACGCATCAATTGTCTCTCTATTGCCCCATCCACCTTTTTCCTCTAAGGCATAAGGTAAATCAAAATGATACAAAGTAACAATTGGCTCAATTCCATAATGAAGAAGTTCATCAATCAATTCCTCATAATGGGCTAACCCCTTTTCATTGACTTCACCTACTCCATCAGGAAAAATACGTGTCCATGCAATAGAAAAGCGATATGCCTTTAACCCTAATTCATGAAATAAACGAATATCCTCTTTGTAACGGTGATAGTGATCACTGGCAACAGTAAAACCAGCTGTACCATCTGCATGATCCATCATATCGATAACGGATTTTCCTTTTCCATCAGCATCCCATGCTCCTTCTACCTGATAGGCAGACGTGGAGGCCCCCCAAAGAAAATTCTTTGGGAATGGCCTTAATTCTTTATATTGCATTTTAAATCCCCCTATTATCTGACGTTTATAATTGTTTCACCAAAGGAAACTTGTTTTCCAACAACCAGTTCAATCGTTTCAAATTGATCATGGTTAGTAATAATGACTGGTGTAACTACTTCATACCCTTTATCGATAATTGTTTGGCGATCAAATGTGATAAGTAGATCCCCTTGCTCCACACGGTCTCCTTGTTTCACATGTGCTTTATAATGTTCGCCATTTAGATTTACTGTATCAATACCTACGTGAATGAGTAATTCCACTCCAATATCACTTTTTAAACCAACAGCATGCTTGGAGTCGAGTAAAGTTACTACTTCTCCAGAAAATGGTGCTCTTACATCATCTTGATCTGGTAAAATAGCTATTCCTTTTCCAATTAGACCGCTAGAAAATACATCATCATTCACTTCTTTTAGTGCAATTGCTTGTCCTGAAAGTGGGCTAGCTACCTTTTCTCCTTTTGTTGAAACGGATGGTTCATTATCTTCAAGTTTTGCTTGTTTCTCATTTCCCCCACTAACAATTTCTTCTTCCGTTGGGTCTTCAAAACCTAGTACCCATGTAACAGCAAAAGTAACAACAAATGCGATCACAATTGTAATTAAAGCATGGACAATGTTCATTGGATTACTTCCGATAAAGGCCGGAATAGCTGCTAGTCCTGGAGATACAAATGCATAGCGAACAAGTCCAGAAAGACCCGCATAAATACCAGCACATCCTCCACCAATCATTGCGGCGATTAATGGTTTTTTCAATTTAAGCGTTACCCCGTATAAAGATGGCTCAGTAATTCCAATTAATGCTGTAAAACCAGCTGAACCAGCTAATTGTTTTAATTGCTTGTTCTTTGTTTTTCCTGCCACGGCTAGTGTTGCTGCACCTTGGGCGATATTAGACGCAAGCATACCTGGTCCATTGATCATTTCATATCCCTTATTTGATAACTGTGTAGTTGCAATAGGTGTCATCGCCCAAGCTGTTCCGGTAATAATCAAGAATGGCTGTAATGTTCCCATAAGCATTGGTATTAACCAGCTAGCATGCGCATTAATTGATTCAGCTCCCAATGCAACTAAATCATTCAAATAAGTTCCAATTGGTCCGATAACTACAAGCGCTAGAGGCGCAGTAATTAACATGATTAACATTGGTTTCATAAAGAATTTAATAATAGAAGGTGATACTCGTTCTGCAAAACGTTCAATATATGACATAATCCATATTGTAATAATAATTGGTAGAACAGAACCTGCATAATCAGTCAATCGAACAGGTACACCAATAAAATGTAGAGTCTCCCCAGATGCTAATACATTCGCCCAGTTTGGATGTAGTAACACACCAGCAATCGTCATGGACAAAATGGGGTTCGTTTCAAATTTGATGGAAGCTCCATACGCTAGTAATACTGGCATAAAGAAGAATGCTGCATCTGCAACTGTATTCAGAATAAAATAAGTCTGACTTTGCTCTGTCAAAATACCTAATAATACAAGTACTGCTAAAATCGCTTTAATCATACCAGCACCAATAATTGCTGGAATAAACGGTGTAAAAGTTGTAGAGATCACGCTAATCAATCGGGAAATAAGACTTTTCTTTTCTTTATTTTTACCTTGTTTATTGCTGTCTTCTCCAGCTCTCTCAGATCCCATTTCATTTTGTATTGCACGGTATGCTTGTTGCACCTCGTTGCCAACAATCACCTGAAATTGTCCACCTTTATCTACTACTGAAATAACACCAGGTAATTGTTCAATCTTACCTTCGTCAACCATAGATGAGTCATAAAACTCAAATCTTAATCGAGTGGCACAATGTGTTAACATGGATACATTTTCTTTGCCACCAACAAGTTTTAGTACGTCTTTACCTAGTTGTTTATAATCCATCTTCTTTCTCCTTTATAAGGTATTTACACTAAGTTATGGGACAAAAAAAAGACCAAAATAAGATGCAACTTCCCCCATAAGGAAAAAAGTGCAAATTATTTCGGTCTTGCCTGCTTTACCAGTAACACGCCAACATAACTTGTATTATATTCAATTAAATCGCTTACACAGATATTAGCATACTAAATTAAATATAACAATATGCTAATTTAACTTTTATATTGTAGTACTTTCAAGATAAACAATAATTATTAAATAAGGCTGTTTTCGCACAGATTGTTGTTTTTCGAATGTGAAAATATATCCGTACAAAATATAGTAGACGGGGCATCTTTTCGTAAATTTTATTCATTACTTATTTATTAGAAGTTTGCATTAACAGTTTATTAATATGTCTAAAAGCAACAAAGTTTACGAAAAGAGCCTTATATAAAAAAAGGCCCTATTTTCGTTTATAATAGGGGCTTTTGGCATTTTTATTAATTTAGAGAATTAACTAAGGTGTTGGTGCTTATTCAAGCAAATCTACCGTTTGTTCCACAAATTGTTCTTCTGATATCACTTGTATTCCATTTCTTTTAAGTAAGGCAGAAGTAACTCCATTTCCAACAATTTTTTTACCTTTAAATTCACCATTGTAAATCATTAAACTACCGCAGGATGGACTATTCTCCTTGAGAACAACTAATGTTGCATTTATTTTTTGAGCTATTTCTAATGCAGCATAGGCTCCCTTTATGTAAAGTTCGGTTACATCTTTACCAGATTTCTCAACAACTTTAGCCTTTCCATCCAGTACATCTTCTCCGTCTCCACCTACTATTTCAGCAGGTTCCCTTGGGGTTGAAAATCCTCCAAGCAATTCAGGACAGATAGTTTGAGCTTTATTCTCTTCGACTAATTTATTTATCCTATTATCTAAGCAGTGCGTAGCATTATACCTGACTTTTAACCCTGCTAAACAGGAACTCACTAATATCATTAACCCCACCTCTTTAATAAAAATTGAATCATATCATAACAATTCATACAAGACATATTGAATACGCTGTTCTGATATCCATCCATGAATCGTAAAACCTGATCTTAATCACATTTTATTGGTAATACTGATAATACTTACGTACATAAGGTTTAATTTTAGAAACTGCCTTTAAAAAGTCACAGATATGTTCTCAAATAAACAGAACCAAAATATATAACGCTCATAATTAAAAATACAAATGCAAATGTCGTCAATCCTTTTGGTAATTTACCGTAAAAATATATTAATACTAACCCAATCAATATGTGGATAATAACGAAAAGCATAGGACTCATTTAGCTTCACCTCTTACCTAAATTGCATCATTTTTGCTATAATAAAAGACCTTCTATCACTGATCTTTTTTCCTTACTTCAACAAAAAAGAGGACTTTACTTGAAGAACAAGTGATTCCGATAATGTGGAGAAAAACTTAAAAACATAACAAATAACTCGAATACAAATGAACAAATATAACACAAAGAATTATCGCTCCTGAGGTGAAGAAATTAATAAATTAATATCATAAGCGGACAATAAATCCGCTATTTTTATTATATGACCTAATTTAAGGGCTCAGCGGACACTAAGTACTCTATTTATGAAAAAATACAAGGAAACTGCTGCTTTTTGACAAAATAGCGGAATCTATGTCCGTAAATATAATAAATTAACCCATTTTGTAGAAAATAAAGGAACTAGTGTCCGCCAAACTCTCTTTGTCCAATATTGCTCCACAAAAACTGAACTACCACTTGATACCCACCTGGCTACCTGAATAAGAATTTTCTTTAAATCATCTCAGCAAACCAAGCTACATAATAAGCAGCAGGGATAAATAGAAGCTGAGCCACAATTGTACCCAACAATTTTGAACTAACCATTGTCAACGAGTAGCTCTTTAAGTAGATATATTGACTTTGTTTTTTCATTACTTTATCTGCTAATACTGAAACTTTAGGATCAATAAACAATGTTAATAAAATTGTTGCTATTCCATTTATTATCCCAGATGACAATAATGCAGCTTGTGAATATTTTGCGGGAACTAGCATTGATGCATATATAGAAGAAAGAACACCAACAGTAAATACGGCTGAGATGATTACATTAATCACAAAAAGACGTTTAGGAATCGTTTTTAAGGTAATTCCTTTTAGGAATGTAAGTCTTGGTAATCTAAAACACATAATAATTTTTTTAAAACCCTTACGATTAAAATGATTAATAAATAGTGCTATAATTGAACCATTTTGATTTGATAATTGAACAATGGCTCTTGAAAAGATATTAATAAATGTTGGAAAAAGAAGTATTCCAAACAAAACTCCAACGGTTGTTACACAAATTAAAATTCTATATTGTTCCTCAATAAAGTTTAATGGGTTTGAATGTTCAGGTACCGCTGCAATAAGTTTTCCTGTAAGAGGTTGTTGGATCATAGTGGAAAACCTCGAAACAATCACTAATGTACTAAATAAAGATACGGCGGTTGCAATTAATCTCACTCTTGCTCCTGAAATCCTAGTAGAATAGGCTAGAGTCTCAATCATTGTTATTATCAATAAAAATAAAGCTATAATAATTAATTTACCTGTAATTAATTCCATAAAAATCTCCTTTAAAAATTTATCACAGCTATATTATAACTCTAATTTCATAATTCGAAATATTTTTAACGAAAATGTATTCTGGATTATTTTCAAAACTACTAATTTAATAAAACTCGTGAATACTCACCAAAGATCGTACATGAAGTCACTAAATACATTACTCCATCAGAGATACATTGCAATAAACAAGTATTTTACCGGAAACATGTATATTTTGTATAATATTGTTTAATTGTTATTTATTCAAGTATAAGGATGACATAGTAATTAATATTAAACAATTAATCTCCCTCATTATTAAAATACAGCATGGTAAAAGGAAAGGTGGTTATTTCATGAAGAACTGGGTTACGTTTTCCTACAAAGAGTACAATCAAATTTGGGACAGGATATATACAGATTTTAAATTTAATCCAAGTATTTCTAAATTTCCGTCATTTAAAGTGCCACACCCTTTTATAACATATGATATTTCCGATTACTTCGGAGAGTCAGATGCTTATGATGACCTTGAAGAAAAGGCATTGCTTGTATTTAAAGAGAACACATTATTTGACGAATATATATTGGCACTAGATTGGCAACACGAATGTTATTGGGTAAATCCACACTTAAAATTCGAAAGAGATGAATTCGGAGAATGGACAATACCAATTTTTCCAGATGGGGATTACTATTTCTTTATTCAGAAGGATTTTAAGTGGGGTTATTTAGGACATCCTTGGGAGAGGAGTATAACTATATTTGGAAAAGAAATAATAGAAGCTTTCGGTAAACATAAACCAAATATGTTTCATAAGATTTTAAGACAAGGCTGATTTTTCACCTTAATATAAAGGACCCATTTTGGGTCCATTATCGTTTTTAGTAATATCAACATATCATTTAACAAAGTCAATAAAAAAGAAATTGGCGTAACCATTACAAAAAAAGTTAACAATAATGGCAGCTGAGAAATTAGATCTCATATCGACTCTTAAATTCGAAAATCTCATCAACAGCTCTTTTGTACCCGCCCGATTTTTGAAAAGATTCCTTAATATTTGCAACAGCATTATGGAAAGATGGTTGGTTTAACACATGATCGACTGCTTCACGCAGTTGATTTGCAGTCAAGCTTTGCATTTGTAATTGAATACCTGCTTCGATTTTGGCAACTTGCCCCGCAATTATCGGCTGATCTGCGCTTTGCGGGATTACAATGAGCGGAACCCCGTAATAAAGACCTTCATTGGTGCTGTTCATTCCACCATGTGTAATAAATAATTTAGTGTATTTTAGCAGCTCAGTTTGTGGAACATAATTTTTTACAACGAAGTTTTTAGGAATCTCCCCTAAATCAGATACTTGAACTTTATTCCCAATAGACATGACAACGGAATAATCTGTGTTCCCCAATGCTTTAAAACAAAGCTTATAGAAATCAATTGCTTGGTTTAAGACTGTACCAAGTGATATGTAAATGGGGCTTTTTCCCTTGATTGCAGTAAGATCGATGTTTTCTTGATTAAAGCGTGAAGAGATGGATGGACCTACAAATTTGTAAGTTTGGTCGAATGATTCTCCAAAAGGTTGAAACTCCCTAGTTGTATAAACAAGTGTAAGTGGTGCTGGATTACAAAAAACTTCGTAAGGAGAATGGATCTCCACACCATATTTTTCTTTCACCATTTCCGTAAGTCTTTGATATTCATCGAATATCGGTTTACCTATTTCTGTAGGAATTTTTTTAGAAAGCTGTTCCAACATATTCTCAAATGATGGTTTTGTCTCCGCAAACGAAGTACAAGAACTGATTGCGGGAAGCTTAAGGATTTGGGCCAGTAAACGTCCACAACCAAACATGGAATCGTGGATGATGTAATCAAAATGCTCTCCTTTGATCTGTTCAAGAACACTAGGTACGACGATATCTGCCGTATTTAAAAGACCATTGATTCTTTCGTGTAAATAATTTCTTCCACCTGAGATAAAGGCTTTTATAAATTTTTGACTGTCAATTGTTCGTACAGTTGCTCCCGTTTTCTCAATACGTTCCCGAAAATCTTCTATCGTAAAGTACACTACCTCTTCGCCGCGCGAAATAAGCTCTTGGACAACTCCAATAGTTGGATTTATATGTCCTTCTGATCCACAATTAATAAATAACACACGTGCCATTTACACCACTTCCTTAAGTAAATTTATGAAAGAGTTTGGGTTATTGTCCCATACTATTGTTCTTAGTTGAGTGACGTCTTTTACTTAAATGTCTTTTGTTAATTATTTCGCTTTTATTTGCCAAACCAAAACTTCATTCAAGTAGAAGAACTTCATCACCCACATGAATTTCACCAGTTTTTATGACAGAAGCATAAACACCAAAATGATTATTTCTTTCTTTTACAACTGTTTTAAGCAAAGTCGAATCTCTTTCTGCACTTTCGGGATTAACGGTTATAATCATACATCTTTCGCAATGCCTTTTTAATTCTATCTCCACTTCATTCCCTATTCTAACACGTCTGCCAAACCATTTTTCTTCTACAAACGGTAGTTTTTCCTTTAATGATATAAGCAAATTTGGACGAAAACGTCGATAATCTATCTCTGTTTTTCCCCAAATTTGTTTCAACTTTTGTAATGAAGCGTCCGTTACAAGCTGAAGGTGTTCTTCTTCAATTACTCCTAAAGGTACATTCGAAGGTGAATATGTAACAAGGGAAATTTTTCGTTTAGATTTGTTTTCGATTTCTTTCGTTAATTCTTCATCACCCCAATTAAAAATCTTACCTTCTGGTGTCATTATTTCGACTTTAGGATACGCCTTTTCTAGCTCTTCCCCTACAAATCTTGATTTATATCGAACCATTTCTGGAAATTGCGTAATGGTTAAAAATTTCCCTGGTCTTTTTTCATCTAAAAAAGCATGGCTACGGTCTCCGTACAATCCATATTCCATTACCCTTGTTTTCTGTACGCTCTCTCCGTAAAAGGATTTCACGGGATGGCGGACAATTTCCCTGATATGCCCGATTAACATTAATTTCCCTCCAGTTTTTTATTCAATTTTTTTATTCCTTGCTCAGTTAAACACTTCTATTAGTTAGTTACTAAATGGACGACCATATCTAACTAAAACATGCCACAGCAGTTTTAATTCTTGAAGGACCTCTTCAATTGATCCACGATCTAGCCAAGATTTTGGATTCTGTTTCAAGTCCATGACAGCCGCTCCTATTATACTCGCATCAATATAATTATTTTTCGCAATACGTTTTGCTAATAATGGCATTGTTGGACCTCTAAAATCTGCTGGAACTTCTTCAACCATTAGTTGAAAGCCCTTATGCCAATAAAGATCAATTGAATATTTAAGGCACATATTTTCTAAAGTTTTCCCTACAGTAGTACCTTTGAATGATGGATCTGCAACAAGCACTTCTACGTCTTCTTTAAGTGATATATCCCCATGAATCTGAGCTTCAATATAGTGGTTAAGATTACGGTTTGGTTCTCTCTCTGCTGGGTTTTCTAAACCTTTTTGAAGATTGAACAGCAGATGATTTATTAATCTTACAGGTGTTAGATTATTTTCGCCGATTGCAAAATCTCTTGTGAATGTTTCTTCTAATAGTGCAGACAAAATGAGGTCAAACTCTTCGAAAGTTCCTTTTTCTTTTGGATTTTGATGTGAATCTAAGTAGGTGTATGTTGAACGTTTGGACACTTCAGGAGATAGTAAAAAATAACATGAGCCAAAACGCGGTGCGGGACCATCTGAATGTAACATTAAGTTTAATGCTCCATACTTAGGACGTAGGTCAGTGGACGCCCCCTCTATTTGGTATGCTCCACCAAACATTTCCTTTTCCCAGAGGTCCCGTTCACCACCAGGATAAGCAGATACACTTCCATTTGATAAACGGGTTTCAAACTGACTCTTATAGATCCCCTGCTCTAGAAGGGCATCGGCCACAGTTTTCATAGATAAATCTGGACGGTCAGGGTGAAAGTGTAACCCAATCATTGTGTGATTCTTTAAATTCTCAACAGCCTTTTCAAAAGTTTGACTTGATATGTTTGACATTTTAAGGATATGGTTAATCGTTACTCTAGCTTCGTTTTTATTATCTCTTGCGTGATTTGTAATATGCTTTAAGGCCAATAATTGAGATTTTGATAATTTCATAAATTAGACCTCTCCTTTTCTAAATCAATCCCATGGTAAGAATTAAGATAATTTCTTAAATCCTTGAATCTGAAATATAGATACCTCCTATATTTGATATTTGAGTTTAAACTGTTGTGGCTTCTTTTTATTATAAAGAATCGTTACCCTTTTTCCTTCTTCAAAGAAAGAACGATTCTTCGTATACGTCCACACTTTGTTCGTGACGGTGATTGGTTTATTTTGTAATGATGAAAATTGCACTGTTAACTTTACTCTTCGCTGTGATTCCCCGCTTGCATACGTAATCTCATTGCCCACTGTCCGATGTGAAAATCCACTTTCAATAATTTTTGCGTTTGTCTCAATCCATTCAATTTTTTGATACTTCAATGGTAACAGCCATAACATAACTAGAATGATTAGAAAGAAGACACCTAGCCCAATTAAAATGTACATTTTCATTCCCACCTATTTTTCTTTTATTTTATTAAAAAAAAGACTGTAGGCAAACTCGAAATTCTTCGAAGTGGGGTAGCGTCAGGAAAATACGGATTTACAACGTTAAGGAAATTACAATATTAAAAAGCCCAATTTCTCAGTGAAATTGGGTAATTGGACTTTTTTCGTTACTCCAGAATAGCACGATTCTATTCAATCATTTGGGTGGCTTTTAAGAAGTTGTTATATCAGCCCTTACATTCTCATTTCTTGTTTCTTTTTTACATTTGGCTTTCTAACCAATGTTAATATTCCAGCTATAACAAAGAACGGGGCAGGAAAGTATCCGAACACCGAAATAATACAAACCACCACCGATACTATAATAAGTAACCATCCTGTTAATTTCGGGCTACCATTTACTTTTAACAAAATTATGGCAATAATCCCTAGCGCAATGCCAATAATTCCGGGGAGAATCCACAATGTTCCTGCTTGATTCATTTGATCGAGTGTATTAGCTACTGCGCTTTCACTCCATTTTGAATGTAAATATTCGAGATATGCTTCATTATCTTTGAGGTATAAGAAAACAAAACCGATTACAACCATGATGAAACTTGTTACAGCTCCAATGATGTTTAATACAATTTCCACTGTTCGCTTCATATTTAAACCTCCATTATAATTTTAGCAACTCTTTTCTAAGATACTAGGTTCAAGACTTACCTCCAAATGCTTTGTAGAAAATGTGCACCGTATGAGAATTGGCATGCGAGGAAATTAACCTCTTGTTCTATCCTCGCAAAACGTCCGTTGTATACCCACCAGATAACGAAGTAATATAACTCCAAAAAATGAATGAATATTTTTCTTATTCATTCATATTCGAACGAAATATCAATCCGTCAATCCTTTCATGATAAACTCCACTAGGTATTGCATGACCTTTGGAAAATGGTGAATCCCAATGTCTTCCTTATGAGTATCGATATAGGATAAAGAATCAAATATGGCGAGTATATGTTCATCCTCTATATCCCCCCTAATCTTCCCTTCTGCTTTCCATCTTTTAAATAATTCAGCATAAAAGTTACGGATGGAAGTATCAGTGTTTTTCTCTTCTTCATGGTAATGAATCTCCAGCTCACGAAAGAAATCCCGGTTATACCATTCCTTCAGGATAAGATTAGAGTTCATAGCATTAAAGTTTTGTGCTGTAATATTTGTCACAATCGTTACGGGATCTTGACTCAGGTCAAGAGATTCCATAATTTGTTTTTTTATGTTTTCGTTTTCCTTTACGTAAATTTCCAAGAACAACTTCTCTTTTGAGTCGTAGTAGTTATAGAAAGTCCCTACCCCTACCCCCGCCATTTTTGTGATATCCGAAATATTTGTATCTTTAAATCCTTTGGAGTAGAATAACTCCCTAGCGCAATTAAACATCTCTGCTTTTTTATCTTTCAATTAATCAACCCCTGAATGAATTAAATTTTTATTCATTCACATTTATTCATAGTTTAAATTTACCGTCAATACCCATATTTCAGAAAATTCATTCACCCGCTAATATAGAATAAAAATGACACAATTGAATTATGGAGGAATAAGATCTGAACAAAAAATTGAAAATGTAAAAACAAGTGATGTCACTTTCTGAAACGGGTATGGTGAAAATAATTAGTATTCTAGCAAACTAATTGTGCAACAGCCGCTCTTACGGCTGTTTTTTCACCAGAACCCAATAACAAAAACCATAAATCGGCTCTTTTTCTGATTTGCTCTTAAGTATATCTACAGATAGACACCACTGTACAAAAAGTGATTAACCGTTTTGTGAATTTGCCTCAGATTTCAGTTTTTTTAAGATATTTAAAGAAATAGCGGTAATTCCTACAATCATAATGATACTCACCACAATCCCGGAAACAGATTCGCCAAAACTTCCGCCCAAGGTGCTATACAATGCCATCATAGGAATATTCGAAATGATGATGGTTAAAAGGTACAATGGATAACTGATTCCCATTGATGCTGATAAATAACAAATTACATCTGTCGGTAAAATCGGACAAATAACACCCAATGCCAAAAATTTATAATGATATGTCTCCAGCAGCCCCTTCAGTCGAGGTTGTTTTACATTTAAATAGTGGTTAATCCTAGCACTGGTAAAGGTTTTAGCCATCATAAAAACCAATGATTCACTTATCACCATACCTACCATAGACAGAGTAAAGCCAATCGTTGGACCTAAACAAATTCCCCCTAAAATCATAAGAGTAGATCCCGGCAAGAAAATCAGAAGTCTGAATACCCATAATCCTATAAAAATGAAAAATGTGTATTTCGGATATCCTGAAATAAATTGCTTTAACGCATCTATATCAATTGATAATAAGTGATTTTGTTTAAGAAAATAAATGAATATAGCCCATATAAAAACTAAAAATATTTTCTTCCCCATCTTACATTCTCCTCTACCTGCTGTTGTTTACAAATCTATCGTAAGCAAAAAAGGTTAAGAAAAAGTCTCAAAAATTCTTAAGGATTATGAAGTGCAGTTAAATATTAAAACAGCTTACAGGAAATAATGTTCCCGTAAGCTACTACTCTTTCAGTCTATGTTCAATAATAAAGGTCAGCCATCCTGCTTTATAATCCACTGTTATGGTTCCACCATGAATCTCAACAATTCTTTTTGATATCGCGAGCCCAAGACCTGCCCCTCCATCTTCTATTCTAGCTTGATCCCCCCGATAAAAACGTTCAAATAATAGATTCACATCTTCAACTGGAAGCTCCTCTACCTGATTGGAAATCGACAAAAACGCATTTTTTCCGTCTGAATCAAGATTAATCTTTATAAAAGAGGGTTTTATACTGTATATTTTTGCATTCATGAAGAGGTTATCATACACACGGACCATTTCTTCAACATCCATGGTTACGAGAAGATCTTCAACAGGGATTGATTTCTGAATACGTAACCCTGCCTTTTCGAAAATGGGAATGTATTCCCCGATTATCTGTTCCAATAGACCTCCTAAGTCTATGACAGTAAGGTTTAATTTGATATCAGGGCTTGTTAGTTTAGTGTATTCAAAAAGTTCGTTGATCAGTGATTTAAGCTCCTGTGATTTAGAATAAATCGTTTCTACATAATCTGTTAATTGCTCGTCATCTTTATATTCTTTTTTTCGCAGCAAATCCAAATAACCGATAATCGATGTTAATGGGGTCCGCAGATCATGTGAAATATTAGTAATGAGTTCATTTTTGGCATTTTCTATTTGCCTCTCATGTTCAAATTTATTTTCAAGTTCCTTTGACATTAAGTTAATATTTCTTGATAGCTGAGCTAACTCATCATCCCCTTTAATCACAATGGTAGAACCTAGTTTTCCATTGGCAATATTTTGGACACTGCTGGTGATTAATTTTAAATATTTTATTTTATTCCTGATGATTAACAGAAAACTTATGATAAAAGATAAAATGACAACAACGGTCAAGGTATTCACAATGAGATTGTATTGATCGACGCTAAGCCGGTTGGGGGGTAATAAATGAAAACGGTTAAGATTGTATAAAATAATATATGCGATGAAAAGTGATATGGCAAAGCTTATAATAATAGCGATGAGGAGCTTAATACTTATCTTATTCCAAAACCGTTTTACCCTCATATTTTATAGCCTACTCCCCAAACAGTTTTTATATAAATAGGATGTTTAGGGTCCTCCTCAATTTTTTCTCTTATTTTTGTAATATGAACCATCACGGTATTATCCGATTTAAAGAAATCTTCCTTCCATACAGCTTCGTAAATCCGGCTAACATTCAAGACAATCCCCTTATTACGGGCAAGGAGTTCAAGAATATCAAATTCCTTCGGTGTAAGCCTCACTTCTTTTTTCCTCACCCATATTTGTCGTGTATCTGTATTGATAATAAGGTCGCCAATTTCAATGACGCTCTTATTGCTGTCTGCATCCACATTGTATTTTTTATATCTTCTAAGCTGGGATTTAACTCTTGCCATTAGTTCCATTGAGTTAAATGGTTTGGTGATATAATCGTCTGCACCAGAGGAAAGACCTTGAATTTTATCAATATTTTCCGATTTAGCCGAAAGCATGATGATAGGCATATTCCGTTCTTCCCTTATTTTCAAACATGCCTCGATTCCATCCATTTTCGGCATCATGATATCCAAAATAATAAGGTCAAACTCATCCTCTTCCAACCATTTCAATGCTTCAAGCGCATCGCCCGCTGTTTGTGTTTGAAAGCCCTCATTTCCTAAATAGATTGATATTAATCTTCGAATTTCATAATCATCATCCACTATTAAAATCTTCCCATTCAATATCCATTCACCATCCATTTCAAAAAACAGTTGACTGGTTGCTACATGAGAATACATAGGCTGGGGGTATATTTCGAAACTCCCTCTTAATTTCAATCCGCTCAAAATATTGTTGAATGAATCTTTTCTTGAATTGAGTATATTGGAAAGTAATAAATTTCCCATGATCACTCAACAGTCTCTTTGTTTTTATTAAAATAGTATTTGATACACTTTTAGGCAAACTCGCAAAAGGTAAACCTGAGACCACATAATCAATATAAGGGATTCCGTATTCATTTAAATATTTGTCGGTGTCCTCGGCAGAACCATTTACAATAAATATATTCTCTTCGTTCTCATACCTTTCCTCTAACAGCCTGCAAAATTCCTGATTACTTTCAATCAGCAACACAACTGTATGCGGTCTTCTGTTTTCGATGATTTTATCAGTAAAGACTCCAGTTCCTGGGCCATATTCAACGATATATTCAGCAGTTTCGAAATCAATATGATCCATCATTCTTTGCGCAAGATTCTTTGAACTTGGCAAGATAGCCCCAATAGTTCTTGGGTTTAATAAATATTGGAAAAGAAAAAGAAAAGACTTCATGAGTTGATCACTCCATAAGTTTGAATGTATTTAATGTTTTTTAGAATACAGTTCAAACCTAAAGAAATAGTGGTAAAAGTTCTTAAGAATTCTTAAGTAAAAATAAAGAGCATGTTTTGAAAAAAGATTGATCAAAACATGCTCGTCATTATTTTTACTAAAGCTATAATTTCAAATTCTAATAAACTACTAAGAATATTAACTTATAAAAATGTGTCTAATAGAAACAAAGCGACTACACCGGCCCCTACTGTAAGAAGAAGACTTCGGGTGAAGATGGCAACAACGAGGGAAACAGCTGCTGCCAATAACCGCATTGGCTCCCATTCACTATTTTCACCTAAAGGAAGCAGTTCCTTAGCTATCAATGCAGCCATAATGGCGACTGGTATGTGATTCAACCAGCGCAGCCCCCAATCGGGTATATTCATTTTACTTAAGACGACCATAGGAAAAACACGGGGTATTAAAGTCACAATCGCCCCTCCGATGATAATTAAGAGCACTTCCGGCCTTACTTCCATCTTTCTATCACCACCCCTAAAGCTGCAGCCACAACTGTGGCCAAAATTACATCAATCCCTGTTGGAACAATAAAACTTGCACAAACAGTGAATAAAACAGCACCTGCAGCAACTAGCAAATCCATACGTAATTTAGAACGAGCAATAACTTGCAATACGACCAGTCCAATAAACATTGCCGGCAATGCAAAATCGAGCCCAAATGCCTCTGGATGAGGGATCCATTTTCCTAACAATCCTCCTAATACATTCGCTAATGTCCAATTCAAATAAGCCGTCAAATTTAATCCAAGCATCCAGTTGTTGCTTGCATATTTCTTATCCGACAGATAACTTGCAGCAACACCGAACGTTTCATCCGTTAGCAGAAATCCGTGTACCGTATTTTTCCATGCACCTAAATGACGGAAATGCGGAGCGAGTGCTGCACTTAGCAAGAGATACCTAAGATTGACAATAAATATTGTCAAAATAATAGACATGATCGGTGCTCCCGAAACCAACATCCCTGCTGCAATAAACTGCGCTGAGCCGGCATAAAGAAGTAAAGACATGAGTGCAATTTCGAAAAGGCTTAACCCCGCCGTTTTCTCTACAACTCCTGCTGCAAAACCGATGCTTAAATAACCAAGAACGGTTGGTAAACAATCCTTCATCCCTTTTAGGAAGCTATCTTCACTTTTAAACAAAACAACATCCTTTTTAAGTTCCAAGCTCACCCCTCCTTACAAGAAAGCTATTTAATACTACAGCACATCAACTAGAAGTTACAGCGAGACTTCCAGCTGCATATTGTTCTTCCCCTTGCTTTTTACTTTTGATAGAGCCATTTCCCCGATTTCATTCATATTTGAAACATGGGTTCCCCCGCATGCCGTGTTCATATGTCCATCCCCTTTTAGATGTTATGATTATAACTACTATAAACATATGAAAGAAAATACGGTTCATGTTGATTTGAACCGTTTTCCTGTTACCACATGAATGAGATCATGATTCGTCCGCCAAAGTGCATCCAATTTATCAGGACCAAACTCTTTTGTTATTTCCTCTATCATAATGTCATGCCTGATGTATTCAATCGCAACAAGCACAAGTGCTGGATCCGTTGTCTTTACAGCCCAAGCAGATGCAGTATCCGAAAAATTAGCAATCACCACTTCTTCACCATCACGTGCAGCAACACTTAGACGGCCGCCCATTCGTTCTTGAACGATTTCCGGGGTCATGTAATTATGATGATAAGTTAACCCTAGTTGAGTATTCGGTGATCCAAACAAGATAGTGAATACATTTACTCCTTCCGCTACTTTCCGATCTACCGCTTCTTTTATTTCAGGCACTTCAGGCTCCCAAACAGAAAGCCATAACTCGTCTTTCGAATTGTTGATTATCGTCAACATGTCTTCTATTACATGGTCATTGCCTCGAATTCTCCAAATAACATCTGTTTCTTGTTCACTTTCTAAAGATGATAATTCTTTTTCCAAAAAGTCAAAAGAAGTTTCAAACGTTTTCCGTAATCGATCAATCAACTCTTTAGCCGGTACCGGTGAGTATTTAACCGGCTCGGAGGGTACTGTATAGATGGCTCCCTTATCTAACAATTTACCCAAAACTTCGTAAATCATCGAACGTGGCACACCAGTACGTTTACTTATTTCATAACCAGTCACAGGTGAATTTCTTAATAAGCCAACATATGCTTTACATTCATACTGTGAAAATCCTAATTTTTGAAGTTCTTTATAAATATTTTCCATAATACTCCTTACTATGTAGTAGTGATATTACTACCTACCATTAAAAATAATTATCAGATTTTTGTCAATAATTGAACGGGAAATTTCAAGTAAAATACTTTTATAAGTAGGAAAATTACTATTTAAAACTTTTTTGGAAAATTTTTAAAAATATAATGTATATATTTTTAAAGCATGCTACATTCGAACTGTATCAATCAAAAATAACAGAAGAAAGGAAGAATAAAATCATGAAATTTAAAGTCGAAACACTACCAAACTATCGTATCGCTTATATGCGACGAGTTGGTCCATATGGTCCCGCCAATATTGAAGTAATGGAGAAGTTAAAAAAATGGGCTAAGGAGAAAAATCTTCTTGAATCGGCAATTTTACTTGCAATTCCACAAGATAACCCTGAAAAAACACTTCCTGAAAACTGCAGATATGATGCATGTATTGTCATTTCAAAGGATTATCAATTGGATGATTCAATTTGTGAAACTGAACTCTCTAGTGGAAAATATGCTATTTTCAAAGTCAAACATACAGCAGAAGATATTCAAAAAGCATATACTGATATTTTTCCATCTCTACAAAGCAACGGATATCAAATTGATAACAAACCCATTATGGAAAGATACACTGTTGATATGGTTAATAACCATTATTGCGAAATATGCGTACCAGTGGAATTTGACAATTAAGTTATGTCCTAACATGTTCTGAAAAACTATTATTTTACTTGTAGTGCAAACTGGGTGAACGGACTTATTACTCACATTTTAATATTAAAGCAGGAAATATAGTGTTTAAGACAGAATTATGTAAAAGAAAATAGATTGTAAAAAACACACCTAAATAAATCAAGAATTACCGATTAAGAAATTTTAAAAGGAGAGCAAGAAGATGGATGTATTCGTTAACCAGTTTGAGTGGATACGACGCACCAGGGAATCATTATTTAGTTATTGCGAAACCGTATCTCCATCAGATTATGTTAAAGAACTTGAAACCTTTGGAGGAGATTCTATTCGCAGTCTGCATGCCCATGTTGCCGATTGTTATCGGGTATGGTTGGGGAGTCGAGCTCTTGGTAAATCACTTCCCAAAATATCACCAGATTCCATTAACAGTGTTCAGGAGATGCGTGAAGTTTTTAGGAAAACTGATGACCTTGTTCAAGAATTTCTGAATGAATTTATAGGTAAATGGGATAACACCGTTCAAGTATACTTTGAGGAGGGTGGAATTGCGAAGATATCTTCATTATGGCTTTTTACGCATACCATCACACACGAATTTCACCATAAAGGACAAATTGTAAAAATAGGCAGACAACTAGGATATATCCCCCCAGATACGGATCTCATCGGGTCTTAAAGAATTCACTTAAATACAATACGCTCAATTGCCATTTTGACAGCATTTTTTTGTTATTCGACTAACGTGGCAGTTTAGCATTAAGAAAATAGATACACATAAATTGATATACAAACAAATAATATAATAAAGGAAATGACAGAATGTGGAGGGAACGTGACCGGAACGATAATATCTATTGCGTTCATTGTTTTACTTTTCTTTCATCGCCTAGCAAAAGTACAAATAAGCACAAGAGGCCATAGAAACAGTGGAAAGGTCGAAAAAATTGGTCATTTTGTTGAGTGAGTAAAATTTGTTCAATTTTGTAAAAGTGAGGGAATGCTTATGTCATCTTATATCTTTGAAAACGCGTTACATGGGGAAAATGCTCATGTTGACCCCTTGGAGGTGTTTGAGGGTTTACAGTGGGATATGGCTGGGGTAAAACCCGCAAACTTTTATAATGGTAACTAATACAATTAGTTTGGAGGACTTATGAATATAAGTGTAGAGTTAGTCGAGAATTTAATTTCAGAACAATTTCCTCAATGGAAAGATTTAAAAATTGAGCCAGTCAAAAACAGCGGGCATGATAATCGTACATTTCATTTGGGTGAAAAAATGACTGTACGATTGCCTAGTGGAAAAGCATATGAACCACAAGTTCAAAAAGAAGCAAAATGGTTACCCATATTAGCAAAGAACTTAACTCTTCCTATTACTGAACCTATGGCAAAAGGGCATCCAACTACGGAATATCCTTTCGAGTGGTCTGTTAATAAATGGTTATCAGGGGATACAGTTAATAAAAATAATGTTAATTTATCTTTATTTGCGGAAGAATTAGCGAAATTTTTATTAGAATTTGAAAGAATTAATGCCTCAAATGGACCAATCGCTGGTCCTCATAATTTTTATAGGGGTGGAGATTTAAGTGTCTATGACTCTGAAACAAAGGAAGCTTTAATTAAACTTGAAGGAAAAATTAATATAGAAAAGTGTCAGTTGATTTGGCAGCAAGCTCTCTTAAGTAAATGGGAAAGTGAGCTTGTATGGGTACATGGAGATATAGCTCCAGGAAACTTATTGGTTCAAAATGGACATCTGGCAGGTGTTATTGATTTTGGAATCTTAGGTACAGGAGATCCTTCTTGTGATCTAGCAATGGCATGGACATTTTTTGATAAAGATAGTCGAGAAGTATTTATTAAAAGTATGAATTTAGATGAAGGTACCTGGAATCGTGCTAAAGGTTGGGCATTATGGAAGGCATTAATTACTTACAATAGCCTTGATAAAAAATTAAGTGAAAACGCTCGTTATACTGTTAATGCAATTCTAAATGATGTGTAAATCCTACATAAGGATGTTAGATTTATATTTGAGGTTATTTGTAGAACAAATAAGGATAGAGTGAGAGTATTTTCTACTGCTCACCTATCCTTTGGGATTTTTCCCTTATAATGTCTGACATGAAATACAAATTAACTGTTGATAAGGGTGATAAACAATATCTTTTGCAATCGAAGGATTATCACTAATGGTGATAGGAAGAAAATGGGGAAACCTAAGGAATTAAAACTGGATGAGTCGAATAAATTATAGTGAGCTTGGTTTTGTTGTATTTTCAAAATAAATGATTGGAGGATTTGACTGAGAACATCTTTTCGTTATATGGTCGACAGTAGCAAATGAAGATGATTTTGATGCGTATGAATGGCTGTTTTCGAAATCGATTGAGGATTATTGTTATCGTCACCCGGAAGATTAGGATTACCCTGCAATGGTGGTGAGAATTAGAAGTTGGAGAGAAATGATCTCCAAAATGGAAGGGACACACTTGGTTCTGGTTTATACCTTTTTAGGAACGATTAATTTATACTATATTCGGATTTTTCATATCTTTTAACCTTGAAAGATTACACTAAACATTGAGGAGATTGGTATTATGCAAGTTGTAGCCAAAATGTTTTTAGAACAACTCGACATGCATTGTTATAATAATGAGTGGTTTGCATCCATGGATCAGGCGCTTCATGGAGTCACCGCAGCTGAGGCAGCATGGACAAGTTCGGAGATCAGCAATTCGGTTTGGCAGATTGTCAACCACTTGATATTTTGGAATGAAGACGTGATCCATCGAATTAAGGGCACAGAGAATCCGCATAAAGCAGAAGACAATGATGAAACCTTTGGAAATCCGGAGGATCCAGAAGACGAAATTGGGTGGGCCCAGACAGTGCAGCGCCTTTATGAAGTCGTGAATAAATTAAAAACGGTCATAGCAGACCTTGACGATGAAAAGTTATCAGCTCCGTATGCACCTAACAGTTACTCTATTGAGCGTTTACTCAGCAATATCATGATGCACGATACGTATCATCTCGGCCAAATTGTTCTGTTGCGGAAGTTACAATCCTCTTGGAGTGGCGTTGATTGGTCCTAACGAAATGAATGAGCTGTTTCCGTTAATGCAGAACTTAAATACTTGTTTCCTTTTTTGGTCTTGACCGATTTCCTCTTACCTGCACTTTCATTCTGTTTTGGTACAAGGCCTGAAGTGGATCCTTTTACAGGTACACACGGTAACTTGGAGTTTAAAAATACCTGTATAAAAGATCCCGATGGATATAACATCGTATTAGGATCAATGCGTGAAGTATAGAATGGGATTTAAATAGAAAGTTTATATTATATTTTTTTATTATCCTTTATTCTGTTCGGTATAAACCTTATGGGACCATTAACTGTAACAAAGAGTGTTTCTGTTATTTTGGCATCCCAATTACTTCTTTGATTTTGGGAACCAAACAGTTTGTCAACAAATGTACTTAAAGGGTAGCGTTAATTAAGAAGGATTAACGCTTTTTTTGTTGAAGTTATTAAGCTAACGAAGCAATTCAAAAAGAATATGAAATCTTATGTAAGGATATATACATAAAATTAATGTATTTCAATGCTTATTTAAGGGGTGGTAGAATGTTTCCTATGCTTGAAACGGAACGATTAGTGTTAAGGGAATTAGTTGAAAATGATGCTCAAGATATATTAAAGTGCTTTTCGAATGATGATGTATTACGTTATTACGGTCAGAAACCTCTAACAAGTATAGAGCAGGTAAAACAAATCATTAAAAATTTCGCAGGACAATTCAAAGAAAAAAATGGAGTGAAATGGGGCATTGAACTAAAAGAAACAGGCATAATGATTGGCACTATTGGTTTGCAAGAGTGGTCACTTGAGCATAAAAGAGCGAACATAAGCTATGCACTTTTCCCAGAAAAATGGGGTAATGGATACGCTAGTGAAGCTGTTGATAAAGTGATTTCTTATGGGTTTCAAGAACTTGGATTAGAGCGTATAGGTGCAGTTGTTTTTGTTGAAAATATAGCTTCGAGTCAGTTATTAATAAAATTAGGGTTTACAAAGGAAGGTACGCTAAAAAAGTATATGTATCAAAATGATATATCATATGATACGGATGTTTACTCACTGTTAAAGTAAAGAAACAGGCTTACTGATTTTTTTCAATACCAATAATCTAAAATGCTATTGGTACTAAACTATCGGGTGGCGTTAGTTGAAGAAGAATTAATCGATTTACATGTTAAAGTTCAACATAGTATATAATACAATCTCATCAAAAAAAGCTGGTTCTCCTTAGTGTAAGGGGAATCAGCTTTTCCATCATGTTAAATAATGCCCACCATTATTACTTGTTTTTTTGTGCTTCACCATATCGATTATCAACAATTGATACAAGCCACCCTTAGTTGAAGAAAAATCTTACTCATCATCAATCATTTTCTCACTTTATAATAAAGCCATACAGCTCCTTTACCAACCTGCTTCATATTAATTAAATCTAGTTTGGTCACATCATCCAAAGTTTTTAAACTCTCGCAATCAAAAATGGAAGGAGTATTTCTCCCCCCTATTGCTATAGGTGAAATAACAAAGCTAATCTCGTCAATTAATCCTTGTCTTAAAAAAGCTCCATTTATGGCTCCGCCACCGCTTAGCCCTAATCTTCTAAATCCCATTTTATATAGTTTATGCAAAGCAAGAGGTATGTCAATATACCTTCCTGTACCTGCAGAAATGTAATTAAACTTGTTTATTATTTTAAAATAATCTAAAAAATTATGTCAGTGTTTTTTCTACATAACAGCTACGTAAGTAAAAAAGCGTTCCTGCTAATTAGAAACCCACCGTTCGTTTAATAAGAATCGCACTGTTACTTAGAGGGTCTTGCCTGTATTAAATAGAGGATATCTGACCAATAACGTTCGATATGATCGACCTGGAGATTAGATTTTTCAATTATCTTATCGATCTTTCTATTACAATGACACCCAGATATTTTAGTATATAGGGGGTCAATCATTTTTTGAGTAAAGGATAGTAATGGATTAGAGCTCAGACCATGTTCCATTAACAATATAATCCCATCCTCACGGCACCAATTATTAAATTTATTTAATGTTGCAATTGGGTCAGGATAACTGCAAAGTGATAGGGTTGATACGATACAATCATAAGAATTGTGTTCTACAACCAACTCATCAATATCTTCCTGTATAAATTCTGCTTTCACCTGAAAAATTGATGCTGCTCTTTTAGCACTCTTAATCATCTCCGAACTAAAATCAACTCCGGTTACCTCAACATTATTCCTATCATAGTAAGGAAAGTTCGCCCCAGCTCCAACTCCGACCTCTAAGACTTTTCCATATGCGTTTTTTATTATTTTATTTCTCCATCCTGCAAGTTTTTGATTAGTACGATTATTTTCATACGTTTTTACCTGTTTATCATATTTTTTAATTAGCTTTTCTTTTTTCATTTGCTCACTTCCTGAAAGATTGAATATTAAACTCTGTTGATTTCAGTGACATTTGGTTGTTGAAAAGTAATAATATCAATTATATGGTTCAGACAAGGAATTTGATAAACTACAATTTGAATGCTTTTAAAGTCCCTAAAAAAGATGAGTTACATTAAATTACTCTAATGACCAATGATAATAAATAAAGTCATAATTTTCATCATCTATTTCATTTATTGAATGGTTATGTGGGTTAACAACTTTAAAGCCATTCTTTTCTAATACTTTTTGAGAACCAACATTATCTGTAGTTGTTTTTGCTGATAACTGTGTTATTGACTTTTCTCGAATAAGCATCTCTTTTAGTATATTTAATGCTTGACTTGCAATCCCCTTTCTAGTGTACGAAGAGCCTATTCTATAACCAAGGTACCCATGACCGTTGGTTCGATCAATATCAACAATATTAATCCTTCCAAGAATTGAACCTTCCACATTCTTGATTAAGTAAAAATACGAATCTCCTTTATTTTGTTCATCTATTAATGAGTCTAAGATAATTAAAAACTTATTAAAATCGTAATAATCATTACTTCTTGGTGGTACTGATTTCTCAAAGAAGTCTTTGTTCTCGCGTTCAAATTCAAACAAGACATTCGCATCACTTTTGGACAATTTTTCTACCAATAGTTCCATACCCTTTTACTCCAATTCTCTTAATTATTTTTAAAACTAGTTAGAATATATATATTATTATTCTCTTTTTTATTGTCGATTACCTTTTTTCGTAAATTAACAGTAAAAAAAGAGACAGAAAGTACGATGACCTTCTGTCTCTACGCTTTGTTGTATTAGTTTAGTATAGTTAATGGATACTCTTATGTTTTTGTTGTCGTTTATTTGTATCTTAATTAAATAAAACGTGCTACTTGTTCTAATGGCAGACGTGATGACCCATATGCAGGAGCAGCGGCTTCACCAATGGCAATTAGTAGAATAGGTATTTCATTTTGAGGAAGGTTAAATTTTTCAGCAAATTTAACTTTGTCAAACCCACCCATTGGTACTGTGTCATAACCCATATCTTTTGCTAAGAGCATAATTTGCATCGATACTAGCCCTGCATCAAAATGAACAAGATTTTTTAAAACATCCTTTGGTAAATTGCTATATAATTCAAGCGAATTTTTAATCATAAAATCAGATACTTCTCGAGGCATATAACCTAGTTCATAATTGGCATCATAAATTTGTTCGGCATTTTCATACATGTTAAGATCACCGAGTACAGCAATAATCGCTGATGATGTCTCTACTTGCTCCTGATCATTGGCAATCGCACGCAGTTCTTTTTTCACTTGCTGATCCTGGATTACAAGGAATCGCCAAGGTTGCATATTACTTGATGAAGGTGCAATAATCGCTTGTTCCAGTAAATATTTTAACCTTTCTTGTGGGATGACAACCCCTTCTTTATAGTTACGTACTGATTTACGTGCGTGCATTACTTGTTCTACTGCTGTTTGTGTTGTTTGTGTCACTGGCATCAAAGATACCCCTTTCTAGTTGTATTAGATAATATAAAAATGTTCAATTGCTACAATCAGTCCGAGTACTGTTGAGTAATTATTTCAGTATATCTGCGTTACGATTAAGCTTTTTTACTAAGATTTGCAGTTGTTTCATCTCTTGCTCTGTAAAACCACCAAACAATTCATCCATGAAGCGTTTTTTATCTAAATAACAATTTCCCAAAATATCTTTACCTGCCTCTGTAATTTGCACTATCACTTCTCGATTATTTTGTTCATTGCGATTACGAGTGACAAACCCTTTTTCCTCAAGGATTTTTAAGTGTCTCGTTATTGCAGCTTGATCTATCTTTAACTCATGTTGTAACCCCATTTGAGAAAGTCGGCCTTTTTCAAATAATGTAAACAAGATTTCATATCTCGTTAAGCTAATGCCTGTTCGCTTTTCAAAATGCTGAGTTACATGGATATCAATATTTTTGATCATGAGGAAAATTTGTTTCATTTCCTGATGAGAAATTTGCATACGTTTTGACACCTCCACACATGATTAATCAATAGTTGACAAGTCAATTATAAGACACAGAAATCCATATTCAAAATGATTGAACTTATTCCCTAATGAAGAAAACCTAAACTGCTTCACATTCCAGTATGACGTCGATATTTCCTCGTGTTGCTTTTGAATAAGGACAGAAGCTATGTGCTTTATGGACAAGATCTTCAAGAACACCCTGTTCGATTCCGATTCCTCTTACATGAAGCGTTACCCCTAACTTAAATCCTTTATCACTCTCATCTTTAAGTAAGCTAACATTAGCAGTGACTTCGGAATCAAATTTAACACGTTCTTTACGTGCTATAACTTGTAGAGCACTATCAAAACAAGCAGAGTAGCCTGCAGCGAATAATTGCTCAGGGTTAGTTGCTGTAGGAATTGACTTTGCACGTGGCGTTCCTGGCATCGCAACATCTAAATTAATTTTCCCATCTTCTGACTGAACGCGTCCTTCTCTTCCACCTACTGCGGAAGCACTTGATGTAAATAATATATCTGACATAAACAAAACTCCTTTTTGTTTAATTTTGTAAAATTATATTTTGCACAACTTAATTTGTGTTGGCTTTATATTAAAATAGATTAATTACATTGTCAACAATTTAATTTTGTAAAATATAAATAGAGGTCATCTTGAATTAATTTATTGCATACGTTATAATTTTGTAAATTTAAATTGTGCACAATAGCTATAGAAAGAGGAATCAAAAAATGACGAAACTCCCTAACTTATCTTTAGATAAACATCTTTGTTTTTCTTTATACGCAGCCTCAAGAGCGATTTTACGACTTTATAGACCATATCTCGATGAAATCGAACTTACTTATCCCCAATATTTAGTATTAATGGTATTATGGGAGCAAAATGAAGTGACGGTTAAATCATTAGGAGAACGGTTAGACCTTGACTCTGGAACGCTAACACCCATGTTAAAAAGAATGGAAACAAGAGGGCTTTTAAAACGTCAACGTGCTGAGGATGATGAACGTGTAGTAATTATTCGCTTAACAGAGGAAGGCAAAGCCCTAAAAGACAAAGCAACTTGTATACCTAAATCTCTTCTAGAAAGCACTGGATTATCTGAGAAAGAAGTTGAGGAGTTTAACGGAACGGTTAAAAAAATATTATCAGTTGTTAATGCAGTTACAAAAGATCAGTGATATAAGTATATAAACAAGACTCATTCAACCTTAGGATACTATACACCGAATGAATTTGAGCAATTGTATAGAAATTCTGCAGATTGATTTTACCTTCATAAAAAAGTTTAAATGCGAATTTAATTTATACTTTTTTATGAAGGCCACCAAGCGAAAGGCGGTAGAAAAATCTGTGCCTATTTTCTTGACGAAGTATCAAAATTCATCGTATTCATAACAAAATCTTTCAATATTATTATTAGTCAATTTAAAGAAAGTATTTTGAGATACCTCCAACCTTAATGCTTGATCTTTTTCTAAATTTCGGTAAACTCCTCTTATTATTCTACCTGTTAGTCCGTGCGATACAGCGATGACTTTCTTTTTCTCCCTTATACTTCCTAACCATTCTGATACTCTCTTCACAACTGAATCATAGCTTTCGCCATCTGGAGAATTGAAATACCAATTGTAGTTATCGGTATTTTCAAGCAATTCTTGCCATGAAGATTCAATTTCTTGTGTAGTTAAGCCCGCCCAAGAACCTACTGAAACCTCTGTTAATCGGCTATCAGTAGTCACTTTATTAAAATCATATCCAAATACTTTACATATAATTTCTGTACTTTGTATAGCCCTTCCTAATGGGCTCGAAATAATTTCCCATTCATTAGGCTCATCAATGACAAGTTTTAATAGCCTTGATATATTTTTCACTTGTTCGATTCCGTCATCAGTTAATGGTGAATCAAGTTCTCCTTGGTATCTCCCTTGTGTATTTAAAACTGTTTCCCCATGTCTAATTAAATAGATTGTTTGCTCCAAATTGCCATCCTCCGTCTTGTAAAAAATTAACAGTTTCATATGAAGTCTACCAATATAGTATCTTATTACTATAAAATTATTCCATTTTTTGCAACTAAGCTGCCCTTCAATAAGAAAATATGCATTTCTAGTTAACCGTACGTGCGGTTTTCACAGCATACGGTGTTCCAACTAATCCAATTCATTCAATATTCTATGTATATTAATGAAGTGAAATTATATTTCAAAGTCAGATTGTTTCATTATTGCACTGTTTTCGGAATTTCTAGTGTTGCTTTGTAAATAAGTTTAGTTAAAATTCATAAGCAACAGTTAAAAAAGCTTTTTCGCTGTATCAATAAATAATTGAGCAGCTAAAGAGGTATCACCTAAAGAAGGAACAGCAAGATTGATTTCTCTCAAAATGTTTGGCTGTACGTCACGAATTTGTACATTTGGCGGTAGAGTTGTTAATGACAATTCTGAAATGATCGCTACACCTAAACCTTCTTGTATCATATTTAATAATGCATTTGTATTATGCACAACAAATTTTACTTTGAGAGTTGTTTTTGTCTCTTCAAATATATGAACGATTGGCAATTCATTTCCGCCTTTACAAATAATAAGAGGGACTTGATCCAAATCATTGATATGAATATGGGCTTTTTTTTGTAAAGGATGATCGTCTCGTAATACAGCAATCATCTTATCTTGATAAAATGGAATCATTTCCAATTCTTCATTAGAAGAATTGATAATACCAACATCTATAACTCTGGATACAAGCCATTCTTCTACTTGATTCATGATTCCTTCATAAAGCTCAAACTGTAAATTTGGATACTTTTGTTCGATCGCCCGAAGGATTTTTGGTAAGAAAAATGCAGATGCAGTTGGAAAGGCACCGATACGAATGGTTCCGATTTCAAGTCCTTTTTCAGCAGCTATTTCCTGCTCCATCTTTTCAAATCCTTGCAAAATTTCACGAATTTGAATAAGCAGACGCTTGCCAACATCAGTTAGCATAATGCCGTTTTTTCGATCACGAATAATAAGTTTCACGTCCAATTCAGCTTCGAGATTAGAGATGGCACGGCTAACAGCAGGCTGAGTCATATGAAGAACCTTCCCTGCCTTTGTGAAACTACCTGTTTCAGCAACTTTTAAAAATATGGTTAGTTGTGTAATTGTCATAACCTTTTTGGTATGCTCCTTATAAAAAACATGCATTTTATTTATATCTATAATTAATATAACATAGTAGAGTGATTTCTAATCATACAAAGTGATAAGGAGTGACATAAAAATGAAGCGTTTTGCTAATAAACAAACAATGATCCTTCTCATATTTCTTGTCTTTATGTGGGGATTGAATTGGCCTTTAACTAAGATTGGGCTGTTGTATGCGCCACCGCTTTTATTTGCAGGAATTCGAACATTTATAGGTGGGCTTGTACTACTTCTGTTTGCCCTTCCGCGATATAAACAGTTACATTTTCAGCAAACTTGGCATATTTATTTTATTTCTGCTGTGTTAAATATTGTTTTATATTATGGTTTAATGACCTTCGGACTTAAGTATATGCCAGCAGGGTTATTTTCAGCAATTGTCTTTCTTCAACCAGTTTTACTCGGTATTTTCTCTTGTATGTGGTTAGGTGAATCAATGTTTACATTAAAAGTAATTGGTTTAATATTAGGGTTTTTAGGTGTTGCTATCATTAGTATAGCGGGTATAACGAGCCATGCTTCCATACTTGGTATCATACTAGCTTTAGGTACTGCCTTTGCTTGGACTTTTGGTACGTTGTATATGAAGAAAACAAGTGGTGCAGTAGATTCATTTTGGACGGTTTCACTTCAACTTATAATAGGTGGGCTATTCTTAATAGGGTCAGGTTCTATCATGGAAAGTTGGTCAAATATCATTTGGAATCCTACATTTATTTGCAATCTATTATTCATCGCAATTTTTGTTATAGCTTTCGGATGGCTAACTTATTTTATATTGATTGGCTCTGGAGAAGCAAGTAAAGTAGGAGCTTATACATTTATGATTCCGGTTATTTCAAATATAGTGAGTATTATATTTTTACATGAGAAAGTCACGATGAATCTAATAGTAGGATTACTTCTTATATTTATAAGCATTGCTTTTGTTAATAGAAAACCATCGCATATCGGGAAAGAAGGAGCAACCGTACCGGGAAGTGCAAAATAACTTTCCATTAAGTGTATTTTGAAAACACAGAGATTTTTCACCTCTGTGTTTCTTCAAGTTTTTTTTGATGGACTGTTCGATAAAGAGAACCTTGTGATTTTCAGTTCCTTCTACAATTTCTTTAATGGCATCATTGAACAAATTTTTTGTTTTAGGTATTTACTAATATTTAAATAACATTGCAATAAATTGATGTCCAGCACCTACAGTCCAGAATAGAACATGATCTCCGCGTTTTATGCGTCCGTCTTTTATTCCTTGATAAAAAGCAATAAATGGGCTACTTGTACCTGTATAAGCAAAACGATCACCAATATAGATGACTTTATTCTCTTCAATGCCAAAGTGTTCTTGGATTTTAATTTTATCGTTCAAGGTAAATTGAGAAAGACAGAACGCACTAATATCTGAAATCTCTAATTGATGTTTAGATAATAGATCATGAATTAAATCACAAGTGATAGGTGTGCCAAAGCTTGCATCAAATAGTTCAAAATGAACGAACTTAGAATCGGAACTTCCTCTAAGAGTTTTTGTTAGCCCATTTTCTGGAAAAATAATTTTATCTATATTTTTTGTAAAAACATGATATTTTGCATCAATAAATCCTGTATCTTCTTCTGTCTTTTCTAATATTACTGCACATGCAGCATCTCCGTATAGAGCATATGTAATTTCTTCTTCTGGATTGGCTACCAGTGATAAATAATCTGATCCTACCACTAATGCGGTACTTATATCATCATTTGATAACATGTATCGACATGCTTGCTCTACAGCAATGGTCATACCAGCACAGTTTCCGTTGCTATCAATAGAGATAGTATTTTCTTTTGCTCCAATCGCATCGTGAACATATAATGCGTTCGTAGGGAAAGTCATTTCAGGAACTTGTGTTGAAAATACAATGTAGTCAATATCTTTTCCGCTCATATTCGCTTTTTTAAGTACACGTTTGGCAGATTCAATGCCCATTGTCAATCCATTTTCCGTATCGTTATCAATAATATAGCGTTCCTTTTTTCCCATTACTTCTAAAAATTCCGTGATGTCTTTACCTTTTTCTTTAAAGTGTTGGATGTAATGATCGTTGTTCACAACATTTTCCGGATGATAAATTTCTACTTCTTTTATTTTAATACTTGTCATTTTGTATTTTTAACCTCTTTTCTATGATGAAAATCTATAATATGTTCAAGAAATGTGTTTTTTAAATCATTATCCTTCTTTTTAAAAACGAAAAGACCCCATGGGAAGATCAGGGCCTTTATATGTAATTATAGTTCGATAATCTCATAGTTTGGTAAATCAATATTTTTAGCGATTCTGTTTAATTGCATTTTTATTATTGGATTTTTAATTATTTTAAATTCAATTTTCCCGAATCCAGAAGTCTTATATAGTTCGTAAGACTTAGTTAATAGAGGAATCATATCTTGCTTTATTACCTGCATATCAGTGCAATCTATATCTAATGTATAATCTTTAGCTGATATGGAATTAACTTGTTTTTGATAATCTGTGTGAAATTGAACTGCTTGTTCTGGTGTAAAAACACCCTTTACATCAATATTCATTAACTTTTTGATGTTATTTACGTCAATTATGTATCCGCCTTTTTCTGTCATGTTTTTAATTTCCATTTTGGAACATCCCCTCTGTATTTTATTATCCTTATTAATATCGGTTAATGAACATAAATATTAACTAATAATTACAAACGTTATTTTATCGATATCTCATAATCAACCTTTTTTCTGAACGAATTATATGTGATATTCGTTCAAATCCTGAGGATAAACCTAGTGTATTTGTAAATAATAAGATTGTTAAACAATAATCTGAGGAGGACTTGTATGCAACAGGGTCAACAAGCTAAAGAGAATTTGGGTTCTATTGCGAAACCAGAATTTTCCGGAACTGATGCACAAAAAGTAAAACAAGAAATTCAAAAAGATGTAAGCTCAGGTCAAGGTGCAATGACTTCACGAGAGGCAGGAGCAATGCGCGATTAAAAAAATCACTCAGAGTAACAGATTCCGTTTTCGAGTACAAAATATAAATTATCATAAGAAAAGGGACATCAAATCGCAACGATTTGGTTGTCCTTCTTTTTGTTGTTATTGAAGGATTTCTAATAAAATTAGAAAACTTTTGGTATGCAAAATCACACCTAAAAAGGTTGTGTTACAGAACTTTCTGTAACGGTGATAATTAATAAGCCTTTATATGCTCCATTTCGGTTCTGTTATGGTATTTGTGAAAAAATGTACTTTCATTTAAAGAACTTTATTATTCCTGAACAATAAGTTGAATGGCTTTTTCCTTAGCCCATCTAGTTGACCTACTTTTACATAAACTAGATATTTTATCTGCCAGTGTTTCTACAATTACCTCTAAAATATCTTCAGATGACGGAAACACTGAAAAAGTTAATATAAAAGGGTAATTACGTTATTTGAAGCTTTACATTCTCCTATGGTAGTTATTTTTGTAGTGATGGATGCAAATGATTTTGACAGGGGTAAAAACACTAAACTGAAACTAAAGAACTTTCAATAAATCCTTATTGTATAGGTTAAACAATCAAATAAAACCATATATTTTTCCCGAAGATAACGAAGAAGGAATATATAAAACACATAGATTTACACTAAAATGTAAAACAATTGACTTCAAATACATTCCTTTGCTAAAAGCAATTGGTTTATGACTGTTATAGGGGGAGGAGTAATAAGGATAAGTTCCATAGACTATGTAGACTTAATAAGTGGTATACTTGTCGGCATTGCACTTATGATGTTTATTGTTGTACAACAATTTCTTGTGAAAAAAAATAGATTTAAATAAGTGAATACTTTATCAATTACTTTGGAATTTATCCAAACTTTATTTTAAAGTCATAGACTGAATGATCTTTTTAAATTCGACACCAAAGAAGCAATAAAATAGGAGCTGATTTTTTGAGTTTAATAGCAATAGGTAAGACTTTGATGTAATCTCCATCTTTTCCCCTGCTCCACACCCAACGTGCGATTTTCACCGCATTAGGCGTTCCATCT
>NZ_JBNNWS010000033.1:0-24135 GCF_050281185.1 Heyndrickxia sp. NPDC080065
CAAGTTTTTCGTTAATGGTTGCAACTTCTTCTTTATACAAGCGTTGTTTAATCACATCGATCACTCCTTTTTGTTGATCGTATCACCAAAAATGGTTCGTGAAAATAGCTGAGAAGTGAGGTAAGTAGTTATGAACTTATCAATAGATAAGGAGAATGAAAATGTATTTAATAGAACAACAGATCAAAACTCTTTCCGAAGATGGAATGTTCCTACTTTATAAAGATGTTATCAATAGGATTGGTTCTCATATGGTTGGAGGTAATCCGGATCCACAGTACATTAAGAAGCAAGAAAGTATTCTTAATTTAATACAAGACGAGCTTATGAGAAGAAAATAAAAGCATGGTCGCCTCAGTAATAACCAATGAAAGGTACCGGTAATAAAGAATATTAAATCGGTAGAGGTTGTTTAAAAGTGTATATTATTATTTACTAAAATCTGATACTCAACAATTAATTTGTCCAATTCTTGGCTCTTTTGAACTGTATCTGGATGGTTAAGTCCTTTATCGAGACCAGTATTAATTATGACTTGTCTAAGATAGTTGATTTGTTTTGACAATTCTTTTTCCAATAAGTAATTAGTCACGGTAATCAACTCTTTCTAAAATACTATCAATTTGTAACATTATTACATAAATTGATGGAATTTGGTAGTTGTAACTTAATAAAAATAGCTAGGACAAATCCTAGCTATAAGACAATCTCCAATTTGTTTTTAATATACTGGACTTAACTTAAAAAACTATTAAAAAAAGACAGGATTCCTCCCGTCAGCCAAATTAAGTATATCACATAGGAGGGGTCCTGGTGAGACTAAAAGATATAGAAATTAATCCTAGTACGATGAGACTAGAAGTTGATATAATGGAACTAGAGGGAAGTTTTGCCATAGTTGTGTGTGATGGGAAGGCAAGGCTTACTCCATTGCCGGAACATGGTGAGACGAAAATTGTCACACATCAAGGCAAGATTAAGCGTGTGAAGTGGGATGAGGGGGAAGAGTTCTGAGTAGTAAGAGGTCAGGAAAAGTGAATGGATTTATAGGTTGGTCTAGAGCAGTGATTGGTGGTATGGCAACAATCTTAACAGTAATTTTACTATTTATAGTAATTTCATTTGTGTATTTTTTATTTTTTCATACTATTAGTTTTATATTTTTTATTGGAACAATTGTTTTCATAAACTTACTTGTGTATTTTTATATAAAAATTAAAGGTGATTATCATGTAAGGGCTATTAAAATCTCTGAAGTTAATAATCTAATTGGCAAGAGACTTATTCATTATACCAATTTTATTAATAAGGATGAGTTCCATCGCTATAAAAATACAGGTTTTATTAAACTTTTCGGAAATGATAGAGCAAGAGCAAATTATAGAATGAGATATAAAGATAAGAAGAAAAATTTTATTTGGTTTCATATTGAAAATGAGTCAAAAAATGGGGAACCGAGTTTTAGTAGTTTTATGCAAGCTCATTACGGTGAGTCTAGGCCGAGAAAATATAAAGTTATTATTGAATTTAATGATATAGTGAATGAAAAATTGTATATCAATCCTGCAAATGGAAACATTCTTATCTGCGCTGAAAGTATATATGTGAAAGCAAAAGTTTATGAAAAATTTAATTGGTACCAAAAAAAGATATACATCAAATGGGCATTGTTGAGCTCGATATGTGATCCGTTTTATATGATTCCTGTTGTATATCACCAATTAGTTGGAATTGTTTTAGATAAAATAAAAAAATAAAATTAGTTCTACCGGTCAACTGGAGGACACTGAATGACGCATTATGCGTTGTTTGGTGTCCTTTTTTATTTGCTAAAAGGGGATGAGTGAATGAATCAATCATTAATGGATCAATTAAAACAATGGGAGAAGAAGCATAAAGGATTAATCAAAAAAGGCAGTAGGAAGTCGCAGAAACGTAAATCAGAAGTTTTATCAGAAGATGAAATAAAAGACCTTATGGGAATGAATCGCCCTGTATATAAACGAGGAAAAGGCGGAGCTTGGAGGAATGGACGATGACCAGAAAAGAAATTGGAAATATCCTAAAAGATTATCATTGGATGATTAATTCCATTAAAATATTGAGGGATTCCATGAAGGAAGCCGGTGAAGGTTTAACTGCTCAATATGGAATTGAAGCTACACTTCCAAAGCCACAAGGAGTAACTAGTGATCCGGTTTATAAAGAAACAGTACGAAGGGAAAAGCGTTATTCAAAAATCGCGCAATATGAGGAAAAAGTGCAAGTGATTCAGGACCGTATGTATTTAATTAAAGATGAGAGAGAAAGTGAAGTGCTCTATTGGCTGCTTGATGGTAAAAGTTATCGCTGGATCGGGGAACATATGAGATTGTCTTTTTCTCATATTAAGCGAATTCGTGATTCCATTATTGATAAATTAGCGAATGAAACAAATGGCACAAATGGCACAAATGAAACGAAATTGCAAAAGCATAAATCCGCATGATAAACTCAAAGGCAGGTCGGGGAGTAGAAGCTACTCTCTGGTAGAAATCAAAAATTTGTGAAAAGACTTCACCTTTCGGTGGGGTTTTTATATTTTTCTAAATTTCCCCATTTAATTCAATAGATTTGATATATTAAATAAAGGGGGGAGTTAAATGAAGACTATCCTATATGGGAATGGTATTACTATTCAATTTGGAGGAAAAGATTATTTTAATGATAGAATAATTAAACGTGCAATAAATAATATAAATACTAAAAGTTTTCCTTCTGAAATTTATCCAAGAGAGGTAAAGGATTGGATTCTATTACTTCATGAAAAAATTCCTTTAATTATTAAAGGATATTATGATAATTATGCTAATACAACAGAAATGAGAAATTCATTAGTGCATTTTAAAAATCGTTATAAAACTATTTCTAATAAAACGAAAGTTCACGAAATTGGTTTTGAAGATTATTTTTTAGTGCATTTTTTAGTATGTGGAAAAGAAAATATTGTTAATCCAGAGAGATATCATATGACGGAAAGCTTACGCTGTTTTTTTATTGATTCAATTTATAATAAAGGGAAAATACAAACATTATACGAAAAATTTCCTAAAGAATTTGTAGCTTTTGTTAATGAATTTGATAATATCTTCACCACAAATTATGATTGGAATATAGAAAAAGCTATAGGAAGAAATGTTGAATATATTCATGGATCATTTCATCATCTAGCAGAGGTTTATGATCCCAATAGTTTTAGAAATATGTTATCTGATAGTCCAATAAAGGAAGCTGTTTTTATTGATGGATATGAATATTTATATTCTAATGCTTTAACTTCATATTCTGGAAACAATAAAAAATTTGTTTTAGATATGGGACTTCAAGCTAATATTGCAATGGATAAATTTGCAAAAGGATTAGAAGAAAATCCCGAATTATGGAATGAAGTAGAGACTTGGAAGGATGTTGATAATCCAATATTAAGAAATTTATATGAGTCTATAAAACTTAAGACAAAAGATAAAAAACTAGAGTTTAAAGAAAATAATTCACTTAAAATTTTTTCTGAGATAGAAGGAGACCTTTCGATTATAGGGTTATCACCATACAATGATAATCATATTTTTGAAGCTATCTTAAATAATAAAAAACTATCGAAGATTGAATTCTATTATTTTGATATTAGTGAAACTAAACTAGTTACAAGCATATTGTTAGAAAAAAATATCCATTTTAAAGATGTTAGAGAATTTTGGAACAAGTTTTCATGATTGATACGGATATAGAATAATCAGCATCCTTCTTGGATGCATTTTTATTTCTAGTAGGAAAATAGTCTCCTTTTGTCGAATGATAAATAAGGAAGATTATATAATCATCAATGATAATCTTGCCAAATTATAAAGACAACAAAAAGGAGAGATTTTCAATGACTTTTTCTACAATTTATGGATCAGTTTTATATGAGGTTAAATCATTCAGATATGTTCATGCTGGTAGAACAATGGCAGACATAGAGTTGCTATTTTTTGAAGATGGAAAAATAGGATCACAAGCAATAATTGAATCAACTGGTGAAGGACTCTCTCCTGGAAAAATATATAATACTCAAGAAGAAGCTTTGACAGATATTGTGAAAATAGTTGAAGAAAAAATTATTGATACTGATTTGGTTCAACAAACATTAAAGTTAATGAAAAAATAATAAATGATAAAGTCGTCAATTGTGACGGCTTTTTCTTATGCCCAAAACAAACACAACTATCGGAGGTGGCAGGTGATGTAGCATGGCTGAAAAACGTATAGAAGCAGAAAAAGATTATGTTAAAGGCATGAAGTATAAAGACATAGCTGAAAAATACGGCGTGTCACTCAACACCGTAAAGTCATGGAAAAAACGCTATGGTTGGAATCGAGATAGGGGTGCACCCTCTAAAAAAAGTGTGCACACAAAAAAGATAGGCGCACCAAAAGGTAATATTAACGCAAAAGGGAACCGTGGTGGAGCTGCACCAAAAGGAAATCAGAATGCAGTTACACACGGTTTCTTTTCTAAATTCCTCCCTCAAGAATCCTTAGACATCATGGAAGAAATACAAGAAAAGTCTACTGCTGATATGATATGGGACCAAATTATGATTCAGTATACGGCCATCATTCGAGCTCAAAAGATCATGTTTGTTGAGAATAAGGATGAAATGATAAAAGAGCTCAAAAAGAGGAAATATGAAGTTATTCCAACGGATGATTCTATTGAACAGGTCACTACTGAGGAAGAATACGAATTCCAATTCGCTTGGGATCGTCACGCTACTTTTTTAAATGCCCAGTCCAGGGCAATGAGTGAACTTAGGTCCTTAATCAAACAATTTGATGAAATGGCTCATGTTGATGATGAGCGTAGGTTGAAGCTAGAGCAAATGAGGCTGGGTATCGAAAAGACGAAAGCAGAAGTAGAAAAGCTATCTTCCGGATCCGATGATAAGCCAATTGAAATCATAATTAAGCGGAAGCACAAAGGTGAGGGCACATGATTGAAAAAGAAGTGAATCCTCATTTTGAAGATTTCTTATTCGATTGGTCGACAAAGTTCCAGTTCCTTGTAGGTGGGTATGGTTCATCAAAAAGTTATCACGTTGCTTTGAAACTTGTTCTAAAATTGCTTGAAGAAAAGAGAACAGCACTTGTCGTCCGTGAAGTCTATGAGACTATTAGGGAATCCTGTTTTTCATTACTCGAGGAAATAGTGATCGATTTAGGACTAGAACATAAAGTTAAGTGTGTTACTTCTCCTATGCAGATTCGTTTTCCAAATGGGTCCAAGATCATTTTTAAAGGGATGGATAAGCCAGCTAAGCTTAAATCTATTAATAACATCTCAATTATTTGGCTTGAAGAGTGTTCGGAGATTAAGTATGCAGGTTTCAAAGAATTGCTTGGCCGATTACGTCATCCATCTTTAAAATTGCATATGATTTTATCCACGAATCCAGTAGGGGAAGATAACTGGACATTTAAGCATTTCTTCAAGGATGATAGAAATAAACGCATGGTTCTAGATGACCAGGAACTATATGAAAAAAGAACAGTTGTAGAAAATGATACTTATTACCATCACTCAACAGCAGATGATAACTTATTCCTTCCTGAAAGCTATATAGCACAACTTGAAGAAATGAAGGATTATGATCCAGACCTTTACCGCATTGCTCGGAAAGGTCATTTTGGTGTGAATGGGGTTCGAGTGTTACCGCAGTTTGTAGAAATGCCCCATGAAGAGGTAATGGCTGCTATAGAAAATATCAGAAAGCCAATAAAGAGGATTGGCATGGACTTTGGTTTTGTTGAATCCTATAATGCTTTGGTTCGATTGGCTGTAGATCATGAAAAAAAATATCTTTATATCTACTGGGAGTACTACAAGAATCAAATGACGGATGATCAAACCGCCGAAGAAATCAATGAGTTCAAAGAATCGAAAGAACTCATAAAGGCTGATAGTGCAGAGCCTAAGACTATTAAATATTATCGCCAATTAGGTTTTAATATGGTCGGTGCAAAGAAATTTCAAGGATCTCGACTCCAGTATACAAAGAAGGTTAAACGGTTCAAAAAGATTATTTGTTCTGATCGATGTGTGAACACGATTTATGAATTGAAAGACCTAACCTACACTACTGATAAAAACGGGAACATCATAGAAGATGAATTTAAAATAGATCCACATACACTTTCAGCAATTTGGTATGCATTAGATGATTATGAGGTTGCCAATTTGAAAGAGAAAGGAAAATCGAAGCGGCCTAACCGGGAAAGGAGGTAACCATGACACAACAAACTATGCGAGTTCGTGTTGTAAAAGCTAATACACCTAGTTCTACCACTAAACAAATATATGAAGATGAATTCAAAAATGCATATGGTGACGAAATTATAGAGCCTCCATATAACTTAAAAGAATTAAAGACTATTGCTGAGTATTCAACTATCCTGCATCAATGTATAGAAGCGTATAAAACGAATATTGTTGGATTCGGATTCCAACTGGAGTACACCTATGACATTAATGCATCTGATGTTACGAGTGAACAGAAAAAGGTAATGGAAAGTGATTGGATTCGACTTGAAGAATTTGTTAAATATCTAAATTTTGATGAACCGATTGAAAATATTATAGGGTTTTCAGTTGAAGATCGAGAAAAAACGGGAAATGGTTTTTTAGAAATATTGAGAGATGGCCTTGGAAAGCCAGCAGGAATTGAATATCTGGACTGTCAAAACATGCGAGTATGCACCTATACGATTCCAGAAGAGATTGAGTTCCCTATTACGGAAAATGGTATTTCTAAAAAGATAAAACGATGGAAGAAATTTAGAAGATACGTTCAGATGATTAATGGCAAGAAGGTTTTCTTCAAAGAATATGGAGATCCACGAATCATGAATTTGGCAACAGGTAAATTTGATGAGAGTACTCCAGAAAATTTACGAGCGAATGAGGTTATCCATTTCAAAATTGGTTCAGGAACATATGGCATTCCTCGATGGATAGGAAATATCGTTAACCTTTACGGAGCAAGAAAAGCTGAAGAGTTGAATTTTATGTATTTCAAGCAAGGACGTCATACTCCTGCTGCTATCACTGTTGAAAATGGTATGTTATCCGAAGCTTCCTACGCGACATTGCAGGAATACATGAACGATCTTGAGGGCGTTGAAAATGCTCATAAATTCCTTCTTTTAGAGGCAGAGGGCGTTGCTCAAGAAAAGGATACTGGGGAAACTGTTACTCCTGTTAAAGTACAAATTAAGTCTTTAGCAGAGATATTGCAACAAGACGCACTGTTTTTAGAATATGATGATAAAAGCCGGAATAAGCTACGTTCAGCTTTTCGTTTACCGCCAATTTACACTGGGGAAGCTCAAGATTATAACCGAGCCACATCTGATACGGCTAGAAAAATTACAGAAGAACAAGTTTTTCAGCCGGAGAGGAAAAATATTACGGGTAAATTTAATACGTTGTTCCTATATGATCTTGAACTAAACCATGTCAAGCTTGCGTTAAAAGGTCCAGACTTTCGGGATCCGGTGGAGATTGCGAGAGTGTTAGGCCCGTTCATAAATGCTGGGTCTGTGTCACCAAATGATTTACGTGATCTACTGGGAAGAGTATTAGGAAAAACACTTGAGGAATGGCCAGAAGAATTTAACTTACCAATTCAAATGATATTACAAAAATCAGTTGCTACTCCTTCGTTATTAGAAAAATCCAAGGTGCAAAAAGGAGACTTAGTTTTACTAATGAAGGACATAAGGGATGTTCTTGAGGAGTTGAGAACATGAGCAAAGTAGATCAACTACTCGAAAGACTAGACACATTTATCCGAAAAGCCGAAGAAGAAGGTGATGAAAAGCTTACGGATGTTGTACCTGACTTCCCAGGTTTAGAAGATATACCTGGTTATGTAGAGGGTTATGAAAAAACGATTGCTAAACTGCTCAGAAGCCAACGCAAGCGGTTTTTAGATGAGTTTAAGGGCTTTATATCTAAAGATGACAAAACTACACTAGAAACAATTTTAAACTATTTCACAAATGATCTTTTCTCAGCTGATCAGTTTGCAGAGGAGTTCGGAAAAGCAACATCAGAGTTTTTGCAAATGACTGTCGAAGAACTATGTAAAGAAATTATGGCTTCCATCGATAAGGATGTGGCATTTAACACTCTTTCCAATAAATCTATCAATTGGATTGAAGAGTGGTCTACTGATCTAGCAGATATCATAAATCTTAATACTCATAATGCTATAGAACATTTGCTTAAAGAAGGAATTAAAAATGGTGAATCGATTCAGCAAATTGAGATGAAATTAAAAGATTTGCCACAGTTTGATAGAAAAAGAGCAAGAACAACGGCTATTACAGAAGTACTTACTGCCTCAAGTAGAGCGCAGTGGGAATCTTATATGCAAAGTCCTGCTGTAACGGGGAAGAAATGGAAACACAGTGGAGCCCATAAAATCAAACCAAGGCAAGCTCACGTTGATTTAGATGGCACTGTGATTGGGGTGGATGAAAAGTTTAATGTGAATGGCCACGAAGCAGATTATCCTCGTGATCCAAATTTACCTGCAGGTGAAAGAGCGAATTGTCATTGTGCTTTGGGCCCAGTTGTAGACGAAAATATATTAAGTCTGTCGCAAGAAGAGAAAGAGCAATTAAGGCAGAAAGCAATTACTGAAATGGAAGGAGAAAGTAATTCGACCAATTCAGAAAATAATGATACAATTAGTAATAATGAATTTACTCCTATTACGGACTTCGATGCTTGGGAAGAGAAAGTATCACCACCATGGATCGACAAGCTCACTGTAGGGGAATTGAATGCTATTAAAACTTACACATCAAATGATTATCAATATATAAATAGTTACCTTAGAATGAATCAAGTCCGGCATTACAGCGAGTCGGAACTACAGCACCTTTCTGAAACAATCAGTAATGGACTCAAAAAGTTCTCATTGGATGAAAATATCGTAACATATAGAGGGTATGCAGAGAATATATTTTCCAATATTCCTTTAGAGCTTTTGGAAGGAATGAAGTTCACTGACTTAGGATTTATTAGTACATCAATTGATCAAGAAATTGCTTTTCAAGGGGCATTTTCTGGTGATTTAGAAATGACTCTACATATTCCTGTAAAAGCCAAGGGTGCTTATGTTAGAACTATTAGTGAGTTTTCAAATGAAAGAGAGTTTCTATTAGATAAGAACACTCAATATATCGTTAAGAGTGTTGAGCAAGTTGAAAACATATTAAAGATGACAGTGGAGGTGTTAGTGAATGAATAAAAATTCGGCTCAAGAACGCTTGTCTGAACCAATAGGATTAAATGGAATGAAAGAGAATCCAGACGGTACGGTCACAGGCTTTTTCTTTAGGGCAGATGGTGGTCCTCATGCTACAAAGGAATATCCAAGTGAGGAAGAGTATCGTGCTAATATGATTAAAGATAGAAAAGAACTTTTAGGTAACAATGCCTAGTAAGCCCAATGCTAACTAAGAAAAAAGCTAGGGCTATTTTTTATGTCTTTTTTTATGAAAGGGTGGTTTTTGTGCTGAGATCACTAAAACTAACAAGCGATTGTTTACTGAAGGGAGGTGTATAAAATGCCAAGAGAATTAATTAATGCTAACATCACTCACGTTTCGTATGTAGACAAAGGAGCTAACAAAAAACAGTTCTTCTTCACGAAATCAGATAAACAACCTGATTTCAAGAAGGAGGTTAAGTTGTTTGTTAGTAAAGAGGATAAAGAGCAACAACTGGTATATGGTGTTGTTTATGAGCCTGACATTGAAGATTCACACGGTGACTTTATGACAGCGAAATCCATCGAAAAAGCGGCTCATGGCTTCATGAAGGATGCACGTAATATTGATAAGCAGCATGATTTTAATGCTGGTGTCGGTGAAGTAGTGGAATCTTATATTGCCCCTTCTGATTTTACTATTGGTGAGGAAACAATCACAAAAGGCTCTTGGGTTCTTGTTACAAAGGCTTCTAATGATATATGGGAAGAAATCAAGAAAGGTGACATTACCGGTTATTCAATGGCTGGAACTGCAGAAACAATTGAAAAAGAAGAGAAGAAAAACCCTGTTTCTAAGTCAAATGATGACGAGGAAGTAAAGGGCTTTTTTAATTTGGTGAAATCCTTCTTTCAAAAAGGGGAAGTTCGAGATAACTACGAACGCAACCAAAAGCGTCGAAATTTATGGGCAGTTTGGGATGGGATAGAATCAGCGTATTATGAATCAGTTTGGGATAATCGGACTCCTGATGTTGCTGATTTTGAACGAATTGAAAAGGCTACTATTGAATTTTTAGAAATCATCCAAGAAATAAAAAAATCTGGTGACATAGCAAAAGCATTAGAGAATCAGCCGAAAAAAATTAAAAAAGCGGGAAAGAAACTTTCAGCTACTCGCATGGAAAAAATAAATGCTGCCTTTGATGCTCTAAATGAGTTAAGAGGCGATGTTGAAGAGGAGGAAGAAGAAGTGAAAAAAGAAGATATAGAAAAAATGTTGGATGAAAAGATTTCTGCAATTACTAAACGCCTTGATTCTATCGAAAAAGAAGAGGGCAATAAAGAAACACCAGCCGGGGAAGATGAAGTATTAAAACAATTTGGTGAAGTACTAGATCAAAAATTAGCACCAATCAATGATCGATTGGATGCAGTTGAAAAGGCTCGTGGTATCTCTAAACAAGCAGATAACGATGAAGGCAAACATACAGAAGTGAAAAAGTCTGTATGGGATGGATTACTTTAAGAAAAGGGGGAAATAGAATTGAGAAATCAACAAATTATTGAAAAAGCTGAAATGACTTTAGCATCTTTAAAAAGTGGTGGATTGATGAATCCCACTCAAGCAAATACATTTATTCAAATGGTTCAAGATCAACCGACTATATTAAAAGATGCTCGTGTTTTGCCGATGGATCACGACTCTCAAAAGTTTGAAAAAATCGGATTCGGTCAACGAATTTTACGAGCTGGGGTAGAAGGGAAAGCGCTAAATGATGATCAAAAAACAGTTCCGACTACAGGCACTATTCAATTAAATGCAAAAGAAGTTATCGCAGAAATAAACATTACTTACGACACACTTGAAAACAACATCGAAAAAGGTGGATTACAAGACACCATTATGAAGCTTCTTGTGGAACGTGCTTCAGTAGATATTGAGGAATTAGTGGTCAACGGAGATGTAGGTTCTTCTGATTCATATTTAGCTCAAATTGATGGGATTCGTAAACAAAGTAAATCACATATTGTTGATGTAGCTGGAGAACCTTTAACAAGGCAAATTTTTAAACAGGGATATAAGGCGGTACCTTCAAAATATTTACGTGTTCCTCAACAATTCCGTTATTATACTTCACCAGGTATCGAAGTAGAATGGATGGACAAAGTAGCCGATCGTCAAACGAATTTAGGGGATTCAGCCGTCCAAGGTAGCCGCGCATCTGCTTTTGGTGTACCTGTTAAAGGTATTGCAAATATGCAACCATACACAACTAAAATTGGAGAAAACGATACTGATGTATCTGACATTATCCTTACACACCCTCAGAATATTGTTATTGGATTCTCTCGAAACATTAGAATCGAAGTAGACAAAGACATCCGTGCACGTAAATTTATAATCGTTTTGACAGCAAAACTTGATAGCGTATACGAAGAAGAGGATGCTGTGGCAAAAATCATTAACGTGAAAGAGTAGGTGTTTAGTGATGTATTTTGCCAAATTAATTGAAGGTGAAACCTACCATGTAATGGGTTGTTTTTTTACCAGCGAAAAAGAACAACAAATAAGTAAAGAGTTGTATGAATATCTGAAAGATAATCCTCAATTCGATGTCCGTAAAGAAAAGAAAAATAAGAGTGAAAAGGAGTGATGGCCTATGCTAATCGCTCCTTCTGATTTAAAAGACTATACCGATTTTGAAACGGTAAAGGAACGAGACAGCAAGAAATTAGAGAAAGATATATTGGAAGCGGAAGTTGAAGTTGAAAGTATTGTTGGCCATGATTTTTCCGATGAAGAATATAAACCTCTACCTGATAAAGCAAAACTTGCGATGCTTAAAATGGCTCAATATTTCGCTCTAATCAACAGCGACGAATCGATTATTAAAGGATACAAGTCCGAGAAAATAAGTGACTATTCGTATACACTCGCTGATGGAAATTCGCTCCGAAAACCCGATGTATACACATTATTAAAAGATTTTATTGCAAATCCAGAAAATAAGGGTTTCCGATTAAGGATGAGATCGATATGAGTTATTCAAATCTATTGACTCATCGATGTGATATTTACCATTTAAAAAAGAAAAATTCATACGATGGCGGAAGTTTCGGAATCCCTACGAATGATTTGCAAGAAGAATATTATTATGAGGACCAGGCTGATTTAACTGATGCCTCATGTTATTTTTCTGAAAAAAATCAATCGATTTTTCAAGGTGAGCCGGAGAATTCTGTTATTCAATCTTTTCTCGTCCATTTTCTTTCGTCTATTGATGTTAGAACAAACGACAAAGTGATATGGAATGGCGTAGAGTTCAAACTACAGATTCCTAAAAAAATCAAGAACCACCATATCGAGGTCACAGCAATAAGGAGTGGAAACTTATGATCGATGGTCTTGATGGGTTTATTAAGAAGTTGGATGATGCTGCTAATGGCGGTTTAAAAGAACAGATGGCTTTGTGGCTTGAAGGTATGGGGATGGAATTTTTAGATATTATTCAAGATGAAATTATTAGAACAAAAACAGTTGATACCCGCCTTTTGTTAAATTCATTTAAACGCGGTGATTCAGAAAATGTATTTGAACTTAATAGTGGAGGTCTTGTTCTGCATGTGGGAACAAACTTGAATTATGCGACGTATGCTAACGATGGACACTTCACTATTGACCCAAGAAAGAACCAAGATAGGCGCTGGGTACCCGGTCGATGGAAGGGTGAAAGGTTTGAATATGATCCAAGTGCTAAAACTGGCATGCTATTAAAATTTACTTGGGTTGACGGTACTGGATATTGGGACAGTGCTCTTGCTATTTTTGAAAAAATGTTCACGAAAAGTTTAGAGAAGAAGGTCCAACAGTGGCTTGATACATTTTAGGTGGTGGCGCAGTGAATCAAGAAGTCGGATCTATCATGAATTTCTTTTATAATGTGTTTCCATGCAAAATTTATACCAAAGAAGTACCAGAGAATTTTGCAGTCCCTAGTATGTATTTTCCTGCCCCTTTTTCATTTGACGGGAACGATACTACATCAACATTTAAAAAGACTTATAGTCTATCAGTGAAATTGTTTCATAAGGATTCCCAGCAGGCTGATGACGAGGCTGAGAAAATTGCAGATGTAGTCAGGGAAAAAAGAAGTATCATTCCTATACTAAATGACGATGGTTCTAATATAGGGAGTTACCTTCGTTTATCACGTATTGAAACACGCATAGCAGATAGAGGTGTAGCAATTATTCAAGTAACTTGGGATAGTCGTTATTTCTATGAACGTGAAGAATATAAAGGATTAGAGAATTTTAAAATAGCAAGCGGGGTGAAAGAGAGTGGCAAAGAATGAAAATAAGAATAATACAGTTGGGAAAGAGCAGAAGTTTTATTTAAATGAACTAAGAGAGCATTGTCGTACACTTTTCGATGTTAAACCAGAAGTGTTCGACGGTGCTTTTTTTAATTGCAAAGATGAACAAGTAACAAAAGAGGAAGCGCAAAAACGAATTGAGGCTTTCTTGAAAAAAGAAGTAAAAAAGGAGGATAAAAAATGAACGGAGGAACATTTACACCAGGTCAGGAAAAAGAACGTGCGGGTATTTATTTTCGCTTTACTTCAGCTGCTCAAAAAAGAATATCAGTTGGAGAAAGGGGCACTGTTGCCATTCCTTTAGAACTGAGTTGGGGAGAATCCAAAAAATTCATTGAAATTAATGATGAAGATGATGTGAAAAAGAAGTTAGGATTGGATATTAAAGACCCGTCTCTTCTACTTTTACGTGAAGTCAAAAAGAAGAGTAAAACCGTTAAACTTTATAAAGTAAATGATGGAACTCCTGCAAAAGCAAGCCTAGGTGATGATATTACTGCAACAGCAATTTGTGGAGGAACTAAAGGAAACGATTTATTAATAAGAATTTCTTCTAATGTCCTTGATGAAACCAAAAAGGATGTTACTACTTATTTATTTAATCAAGTTGTGGACAAGCAAACTGTTTCAAAAGCAGAAGATTTAAATAAAAATGCCTTTGTAATTTTCGAAGGTAAGGGAGAACTTACTAATCATGCGGGCCTTAAATTATCTGGTGGTGATGATGGAAAAGTTACAAATCTAGATTATACAGATTTTCTAGCTGCTGCAGAAAAAGAGTATTTCGATGTAATTGGGCTTCCTGTAGATGGAGAAGAACAATTAAAAACAGCATTTGTTTCATTTATAAAAAGAATTCGTGATCAGCAAGGGATAAAAGTAGTTGGGGTATTGCCAAATTATGCAGCTGATCATGAAGGGGTTATTAATGTAACAAATGGTGTTGTCTTAGAGGATGGACATGTTCTTGAACCAGCTGAAGCGGTTGCTTGGGTTGCTGGTGCTAGTGCAGGGGCTAGTATGAATCAATCACTTACCTTTGTGCAGTATGAAGGTGCTATCGATGTTTCAGAGCGGTTAGACAATGACGAAATTATAGACAGGTTAAACAAGGGAGAATTTTTATTCACTTTTGACCCAAGAGATAAAACGGTTAGTGTAGAGAAGGATATTAATTCCTTTGTATCATTTACCTCTGAAAAGTTTAAAAAATTCTCTAAGAATAAAATTATTCGTATTTTAGATGCCATTAATAATGATCTAACTCGCGAATTAAAAGAGGAAATTAAAGATCGTAAAGAAAGAGGAATAGATATTCCAGTTAATGACGATGGTATCCAAATCATTAATACATTGTCTGCTATCTATTTAAAAGAACTTCAAAGCGGCGGAGCAATTAAAAACTTTGATGCTGAGAATGATATATTAATTGAAGTTACAGATGATGACGATGGTTTTAATATTAAACTTTATGCCCAGCCAGTTGATGCAGGAGAAAAATATTATGTCGGCGTGGAGGTGCGATAGATGGGAGCATTTAGAGCGGGTAATACAATTAGTGGAAAAGAAGGTCGTTTATTTCTTAATGGTGAAGAAATGGCCCATATTAAAAGTTTCGAAGCTAATATCGAAAAGAATAAATCAGAAGTAAACATTATGGGACGTCGAATGACTGGACATAAATCTACCGGTGCAAAAGGAAGTGGTACTGCTACTTTCTATAAAGTTACTTCTAAATTTGTACAAATCATGCTCAACTACATTAAAACAGGTAAGGATGAGTACTTTACCTTTCAAGAAGTTCTAGACGACAAAGGCTCTGGCCGAGGAACTGAAAGAGTAACATTGTATGATGTGAATTTCGATAGTGCTAAAATTGCCGGATTAGACGTTGATTCAGACGCGTTAGAAGAAGAAGTTCCATTTACCTTTGAAGATGCAGATCTACCACAAGCACTAAAGGATGGCTTTTAATCAGCTATCCTTTTTTATTAAATAAAAATTAAGAGGAGAGAAAATAATGTCTGAACAAGAATTAGTACGTGATATGAGTTTTTTTATGGCTGGGAATGCAGAAGAAATCAAGGAAGAAAAAGTGCCCGTTTCTAAGAGATTTAAAGATAAAGAAGGAAAAGTGATTCCTTTTATTATGAAAGCTATTCCGACCGAACAATTAGATGAGTTAGAGAGAGCATGTAAAAAGCCTGAATTCTTTAAAGGGAGAAAAGTTGGAGAAAAAGTAGATACTGCACGCTTCTATGCTCGTATTGCCGTTGAAACTACTGTATACCCAGATTTCAAGTCAGAAGAACTTCGAACATCTTATAAAACTGAAGATGCAATTGAGGTAGCAAAAAGAGTATTGTCTGTTGGTGGTGAATACAGTACATGGATCGAAGAAGCATTGAGAATCAACGGATTTGATGACAGTTTTGAAGATTTGGCTGAAGAAGCAAAAAACTAATTGAGTCTGGAGACAGAGATGCCATATATCTTCACTATTGTATACATGAGCTTAAATATACTCCAGACGATATAGATAATTTGTGGAACCTCCCTAAACACAAGAAGGCTATGTACTTCGGATCAATACAGTTAAAGATAGATCAGCTGGTTAAGAGTGCCACTGAGAAGTAGTGAGGTGAACAGATGGCGAAATTATCAGCAATATTTGATTTGCAGGATAAAATGTCTCGAAAATTGCGAACTATAACAGGAAATGCAGAAAATTTACGAAGGAAAACATCGAAACCTCTAGTATTTACTGCAGTAGACAAAGCTACACGAGTTATTCGCAATATCGGATCAGCAGCACAAAGAACTTTTAGTAAGTCTTATCATGTGACTGTTAGAGCTATCGACTTGGCAACAAGGCCTATAAGAGCTATGGCTCGAGCGGCTACCTCTGCATTTGGACTACTTGGAATAGCTGGAGGTGTAGGTGGCGGAATCATATTCCCGTTAAAAATGGTAATGGACCGACAGAGTATTACTACGGCATTTGAAGTTCTCTTAGGTAGTGCTGATAAAGCTAAGAAGAGAATTGATGAGTTAACGGACTTTGCCGGAAAGACTCCATTTACCCGGGATGAAATTTATAAGTCCAGTAGATTATTAGAAACATTTACTAAAGGAGCGTTATCTTCAGGAAAAGGTTTAGAGATGGTTGGTAACGTTGCTGTAGGAACTCAGAACGACTTGGAAAATACATCATTATGGTTCGGCCGGATGTATGATTCCATGAAATCAGGACGTAAGATCGGTGAAGAACTAAGTAGGCTACAAGAAATGGGAGCTATGGATGGTGCAGCTCGCGCAAGATTAGAAAAGTTATCTAAGACTCCTATGGAATTTGCGAAGAAGTGGAAACTAGTAGAAAAAGAGTTTAGTCGATACGATGGCATGATGGAGAAAATGTCAAATAATCTTCAGAATCTATTACTTGGGACTAAAAGTTTCTTTATGAACAACGTGTTTATGAAGTGGGGAACAGGAATGAGCAAAGCCTTAATTCCAGTATTAGATGGATTTAGGCAGTGGAGGAAAGCTAATGCTGACACCATTAAGGTTATGGCTGATTCTATAGAAAAATACGGAGAGAAAGCGGCAAAGAACTTTCTAAAACCAATAAAAAGGGTTGGGAAGTTTGTTGGGAATCAGATGAAAATACTTTTCCCTCGCGAGATAGATTCTAATCTTAGAATGAGAATGATGCAGGATCCTGGTATGAGAGAGGAACTGGAGAAACTCGATCGTTATCGAAACATGACTTTTAAAGCTAGGCTACAACTTGTGATTAGTAATGCTAAAGGGGCTTTCGAAGATTGGTATAACCAACATGGAGAAAAGGAGTTAGCCTCAATTGGTGATAGAGCAGGGAGGATGTATGGTGGTGTTTTAAGCGGGGCAATTGCTACCATTTTAGGTCTAGAAGCCAAAAATGGTAATAATCCTTATGCGGAAGCGGGAGTCACTGTTGGTAAAAGTTTTGTGGAAGGGTTTCTTAAATCACTAGATCCGGGAGATCTAGCATCTAGAATTGGATCTAAACTAAAACAGGTCAACGTTGATTTTGTGAAAGGTGAAGGTTCTGGATGGACTGCTGGTCTCATGGATTTAGCAGCATTGGCTGCTTTAGGGAAAGTAATGAGTTTATTAAGAGGACCAGGTAAGCTTCTCAAGGGAGGATTTAAGGGAACTAAAGGACTTATCGGATTATTCGGTAAAAAGAATCCTAAAGTTCCTACAGTGACACCTACAGTTGCTCCTACAGTTACCTCAAAAAAACCTAAGAATGCACCATCATATTCTGATCTCATGAGACAAGCCTATAAGAAAGAACCTCCTATCCCACCACCTTCCAAGATGTCTAAGTTATTAGGAGGATTCGGTAAGATAGGAAAGGTTGGTAAGTTCTTAAAAGGCGTTCCCCTACTAGGAACAGCTCTCGGAGGACTATCTCTCCTTGGTACTTCTAAGGACCAGATGGGAGGAGCTACCGGGGGACTCGGAGGCGGAATGGCTGGAGCTACTGCAGGTGCTGCCATTGGATCCGTAATTCCCGGTGTAGGTACTGCGATGGGAGGACTAGCTGGGGGAATACTCGGTTCAATGGGCGGAGAGAAAGTCGGAGACTGGATTCAAAACATAGACTTCGCTTCGATAGGAACTAAGATTAGTGATGCATTTAGCTCTGGGTGGGATTCTGTTACTCAAACTTGGGGAAATGTCGAATCTTGGTTCAATGATTCTGTATGGACTCCTATTAGTAACGGAGCTGATTCAGCTATAGAGTGGATTTCTGGAACTTGGGGCTCAGTAAGCAGTTGGTTTGATGATAATGTATGGACCCCAATAAGTGATGCTGGTATTAACGGAATTAACTTTATCGTAGGTTCTTGGGATATAGCTAAAGAAGGGCTATCTATGGCCTGGGCCCCCGTATCGGCGTGGTTTAGTGATAATGTTTGGGAACCAGTCAAGCTTGCAGGTGGGATAGCATGGACTTGGATTTCTACAGAAGCGAGTAATACTTGGACTAGTATTACAGATACATGGACATCAGTTAGTACTTGGTTTAGTGATACCGTATGGACTCCAATTTCCGAAGCGGCTGGAATTACTTGGGGATTTATTACAGGGGTAGCGGATGGAACATGGTCATGGATTTCTGAAACATGGTCAACTGCTTCAGGATGGTTTGATGAAACCGTATGGACACCACTATCTGCTGCTGCTACAACTGCAGGGACTTGGATATCTAACGAACTTGAACAATCATGGAATGGAATCCAAGAGGACTGGTCAGTAGTATCTGGATGGTTTGAATCTACAATCTGGACACCAATATCAAATGAAGCTCAGAGAGTAGGTATATGGATAGGTGATAAGTTCAGTGAATCTTGGAGTACTGCTTCATCTGTATGGTCTTCCGTATCAGGATGGTTTGATTCAAACGTATGGGGACCTTTAGCTTCTGGAGCAGAGAGCACTCTTGACTGGGTGTCAAGTAAGTTTAATTCTGCGATCAATTGGATTTCCGGAACCTGGGATAAAGTGAAAGGAACCTTCAATCAAATATCCGATCGTGGTTCAACAATTACCGGACTAACACCTTCTAAACCAAAAACACCAAAGAATATTACTGTAGGAAACAACGGAGTAACTGCACAGTTGCATGCTGATGGAGGAAGGTTCTCCAGAGCGCACATGGGCATAGTCGCTGAAGCAGGACCTGAGTGGATTATTCCTACATCAGGAGACAAAAATAGGAATCTCTCAATGTGGGCTCAAGCGGGACAAGAACTTGGTGCCACTTTACCATCTGAACAAGTTGCAGCAGTGACGCAATCTAGTAAACCATCAAGTAATCAATCAAGCGGAATACGTGATATTGTTGTTCAAATTACGGGTGAGAATCACTATTCAAATGATATGGATGCTGAGAAAGTTGGAAATATAGCGGTTAGAGCAATAAGAAAATTCGTGGAAGAACAATATTTTACAGGAGGGGAGATGCCGATTTATGAGTAAAAGCATTTATGAGTTTTGGCTTTCCTATAATAATGGCAAAGAAAAGCTCCGCCTTCCTGTTCTTCCGGAGTCGTTAAACATTAGTTCTCCATCACAGAACGAAAGTGTAAGCATAGCTAAGCTTGGTGAAGCAACCATTATACAAGATCCGGCTGCTAAGATAATTAGTTTTTCATCATTTTTTCCAGCAACTATGAGTCCTTTAGTCGAATATGCAAAAATACCTAAGCCGTGGGATTGTGTAAAAAAAATTGAGAAATGGAAAGCCTCAGGTAAACCTATACGCTTGATCGTTACAAAAACACCTATAAATTGGGATGTCTCAATAGAGGATTTTTCTAATGATGAAGTCGGTGGAGCGGTAGGTGATATTAACTATGAAATTAGTTTAAAAGAATTTAAATTTGTTAAGGTTAGAAAAATTAATACAAAGAAAAAGAAAGCTACTTCCACAAGACCTAATAATAAGGCTAAAGTGAAAACCTATAAAGTTTTAAAAGGAGATACATTATGGACAGTTGCCCGAAGATCGGATGTATATGGTAATAGTGCGGAATGGAAAAAGCTTTGGAATGCAAATAAAGAAATGTTAATCAAGCGGGATAAAAGAAACATTAAACAACCCGGACATTGGATTTATCCTAATCAGGTGTTGAAAGTACCATGATTGAATTATTCCTAGTTAAACCGAATGAAATGGTTGAAATTCCGACTGAATCGATTACGTGGTCTGGAAGGCGGTATCAAGCTGCTAGAAAAATTGAAGCAAATATTCTTTATACAAAGAAAAACGGACATCAATATACAAAAGTTAGTGAAGGAGATACAGTCCTTTTCAAATGGCAAGGTAAAGAAGTCTTTAGAGGAACGGTTTTTAATCGATCTAGAACTAAAAGCGGTATGTTGTCCGTTGTTGCTTATGATATGCTTCAGTATCTTATTCTTAATAGAGATGTGTATGTGTTCACTAAAAAAAGAGCGGATGAAATTTTAAAACGAATTTGTAAAGATTTTCAAATTCCTTATAGTGCAATCGCTAATACAAAACAGGTGTTAAAGTCACTTGTTTTTAAAAATGAAACCAGTCTTTATGATATGGTGTTAAAAGCTTTGATAGAGACCCATAAGCAAACGAATAGTAAATTTCAGTTGTGGTCATCTAAGGGGAAATTACATTTAAGGGAATGGCCAAACTCTACAAATCAATGGGTATTAGAAACCGGAGTAAATATTATCGACTATACCTATTCCACTTCAATTGACGATACTGCTACAAGGGTTAAACTAGTAGGCGAAAAAGAAGTAGAAGTTATAAAAGTAATCAAAGGAAAGAAAAAGTCAAGAACGAAGAAAGTAAAAGAAAAGCGGCCTATTTCTGCAATTGTAACTGATCAAGATGGTAAAAAGAAGTATGGAGTACTCCAATATTTTGAACATGTTAGCGGAAATATAAATCAAGCGCAATTAAATGATCGTGCAAAAAAACGCTTGTCTAAGAAAAAAGGAGTAAAACGAGAGCTCGAATTAGAAGCATTGGGCATTGCTGATATTATTAGCGGAGTTCCTGTCTATGTCATCGAAAAAGATTTAGGGATTAGCAAGACTTTTTTTGTAGATGAAGATACACATATGTTCCAAGGAAAGCAACATTCCATGACAGTAAAGTTAATTGAAAAAAATACGGTGGAGGCTGTTTCATGATTGAAATAATGAAAAAAATCGCCTTTGAAGCCATACAGTCAATGAGCCCTTTAGTAATTGAAGCAGCAGAAGTTGTTTCTTCTCCACCTAATATTGAATTGCGGTTTAAAGATAATCAGAAACTAGTTATTCCCAGTGAACTAATTATTGTTTCTGAGCACTTAACTAATCATACAAGAGAAATTAGATTGGATGAGGACGAGGAGATACAGTCATATGAATTTGTAGATGAATTAAAAATAGGAGATCAGGTAATGGTTGCAGCTATACAAGGCGGGCAATCATTTTTTATTATAGATCGGTACGTACAAGGGGGATAATGAAAAATGGCTCTTTCTCCTGAAGTAGATGTTGAAGAACTTGATTCAGTAGAAATAATTCCTATTTTAAAGACTTTTAGATACGATTTTGAAAGGAATCGATTAACCAGTGAAATCATAGATAGATTAGAAGCGGCTAAGCAGATAATCATGTTTGCTTTGAAAATACAGCGTTATGCATACCCAATTTTTTCAAGCGATGTTGGAAATGAAATAGAAGAAATGCTTTCGGATAATGAAACGACCATAGAATATAAAAAGATGGAGCTTCCAAGGTTAATTACGGAGGCTCTTATTTATTTAGATTTTGTGGAAGAAGTTTCAGAGTTTGAAATTGAACATGAAGATGATTCATTTTATGTGAATTTTATAGTTGAAACGACTGTAGGAACGATTGAAATAGAGGAGGTGTATTGATCAATGTTTGAAGATCGCACATCTGAAACATTATTGGAAGAAATGCTTGATGACGTTTCGGATGAGTTTGATAAGAGGGAGGAGTCACCAATTTTTATGTCATTGTCTCCCCTTTCTAAAAAACTTGCAGATTGTTATGTTGCATTAGATAGAGTTCTAGAACTTGGATTTGCATCAACAAGTGAAGATGAGTATTTAGAAAATCGAGTAAGTGAATCTGGCGTCAAAAAGAAAGAACCTGTCTACACTGTGAGGAAAGGAATATTCAATATCCCTCTAGAACTTGGAACAAGATTTTTTGTGGACGACATTTATTATTATGTAAGCGAAGTAGGAGACGACATTAAATTAACATGTGAAGAAGCGGGAGAAATTGGTAATAAACCTTCAAGCGGATCAGTACTCCTGCCTTTAGATAATATAGATAATCTTGAAGTAGCAGAGTTGGGAGAAATATTAATAAAAGGTGAAGAACAAGAGGCTGATAAGTCTCTTTTTAAAAGATTTCAAGAGAAAGTAAGTGAACCAGCAACTAGCGGAAATGACAATCACTATAAACAGTGGGCAAAAGAAGTAAGTGGAATAGAAAGAGCAAGGGTGTTTCCGCGTTGGCAAGGGAAAGGAACGGTTAGGGTAGTTGTTGTTAGATCAGATGGTCGTGCTCCTACATCAAATAAAGTAAAAGAAGTATTTGACTATATCGAAACTAATCGTCCATTTGATGCTGAGGTTACTGTTAATGCAGCTATTGAAGTTCCTATTAATATTACAGCGGATGTATCTTTACAAGCTGGAACAGATAAAGAACTGGTGGAGGGAAATTATCTTTCCGATGTTACTGAAGAGTTTATTAAAATGGCTTTTAATTCAAATTTAGTTCGTTACTCACAACTTTCCTCTATGATTCTTGATCAACCAGGTTCTATAGATTATCAAAATGTAAAGATTAACGGAAAAACAAGCAATATTGTCCTTGCAGCTGACGAAATTGCAGTACCAGGGTTGGTGACATTTAATGTCGTCTAAAGATGAAATAGTAGAATTATATCCTGCTTTAATAAGAGAATCACCAGAATATCTAGAGATTGCGAGAGTGGCAGGAAAACAATTTGATTTATTAGAAGCGGCAATTGACGATGTACTTAACCAATTTTTTATAGAGACAGCAACATGGGGACTTGCATTTTGGGAAAAAGATTATGGCATCTTAACTGATTTTAAGAAGCCTATTGAAGAAAGACGCTCTAATCTAATAGCAAAGAAGCGTGGAATAGGAATAGTTAATAAACAATTAATTAGAAGTACTGCAGAGGCTTATTATGGCGGAGAAGTTGAAGTGACAGGGATTCCACGTGAGCTAGAAGGAAGAGTTAAATTTATATCTAATTATGGAGTTCCCAGCAATCTAGATGATGTAAAAAAAGCTTTGTACGATATATTTCCTTCGCACATGGAGTTAATTTTCGAATTCACTTATTTATTAATTAACGAGATTCATAATGTAAAGACTTTAAAAGAAATTGAGCAAATTACTCTATCTAAATTTGCGGGAGGTGCATAACTTTTGGCAACAACAACAAAAAGATATGCTTTATTAAAGAAGGATCCGTCTACAGATGGAAATGATACTTTCAACATTAAAACTATGTTAAATGATAACTTTGATAAATTAGATGAAGCGGCTAAAAAAACAGAATTGGATGATCATATTAATGACAAAGATAAACATGTCACTGCAGATGATAAGAAGAAATTAGATGGAATTGAAACAGGAGCAAACAAATATGTCCACCCATCTAGCCATCCAGCAACAATGATCACAGAAGATTCAAATCATCGATTTGTTACTGATACGGAGAAGGCAAACTGGAATGGTAAAGCAGGAACAAGTGTTGCAACACAAACAGCAAATGGGCTTATGAGTAAAGAGGATAAAACGAAACTTGATGGAGTAGAAACGGGTGCAAACAAGTATACACATCCAGC
>NZ_JBNNWS010000033.1:24234-29703 GCF_050281185.1 Heyndrickxia sp. NPDC080065
GTACAAGATGGAAATAATCGTTTTGTAACAGATACCGAAAAATCTAATTGGAATGGTAAGGCAGGAACGGCTGTTGCAACACAAACAGCAAATGGGCTTATGAGTAAAGAGGATAAAACGAAACTTGATGGAGTAGAAACGGGTGCAAACAAGTATACACATCCAGCAACACATCCAGCGAGTATCATTGTACAAGATGGAAATAATCGTTTTGTAACAGATACCGAAAAATCTAATTGGAATGGTAAGGCAGGAACGGCTGTTGCAACACAAACAGCAAATGGATTAATGAGTTCAATCGATAAATCGAAATTAGACGGGGTTGCCACAGGTGCGAATAACTATGTCCACCCATCTAATCACCCACCAAGCATTATTACACAGGATGCAAATAACCGTTTTGTTAGTGATGCTGAAAAAGCCAATTGGAATGCAAAGGAAACTACCGCAGGTGCGCAATCGAAGACAGATAAAGCGTTAGCTGATGCAAAACAATGGGTTAAAGATTTATCAGGTGGAATTAAATTTAAAGACTTAAAAGAACCTATCTATATTTGTCATAGAGGTGCCCTAAATATATTCCCTGAGAACTCTTTAGAGGCCTTTCAAAATTGTGTTAGTTTAGGAAATCCAGTTATTGAAATGGATGCACAAAAACTGCAAGATAATACTTTGGCAATTATGCACGATGATACAGTAGATCGGACTACTAACGGAAAAGGGAATGTTTCGGATTATAACATCATGGGATGGAGAAACTTGAAAATTAATACTTTAGCACACGTTGAGGGTTCGAACTCTCAAAAAGCGTCTCCTGGATATTCATTAGTTTCTCCGCCTTTACTTGAAGAGGTATTTAGAGCTATCGGAAATAATGCTGTATATATGCCAGAATCAAAAGATAAACGCTCAACTGCAGAAATTGTGGCTTTGGTGAAAAAATATAATCTAGAAGAATACGTATTAATCCAATCATTTGACCTGGATGACTTACAACCAGCAATTGATGTAGGAATACCGACCATTTACCTACATGATAGTATACCAGACCCAAAAGCAATATTAGCGAGAGGTGTAAAGATAGTAGGTGTATCATCTAGCGTTTCAGACTCATTTATAACAGGGTTAAAAAACGCAGGACTAAAAGTGTATGTCTATACGATAAATAACCGATATATAAGAGATAGATTCACAGCTCTTGGGGTTAATGGATTTTTCACGAATGACCCTTGGTACTTATCTAATACAGCTCCAATTTTAAGAAAGGACCCGTTTACCAATCAACAATTTACACACGGTATGATCCCAAGTTATACCACTTATCGTGGGGGATTCTATTCACCTAATAGATGGGGATGGGTAAACGATAACTCGGATCGTGACTTTGTTTTAGCTGGTTGGGCGGGAGAACTACCGGATAAGTTTAAAATAACATTTGATTTTAGATTTGATAGAATTGTCTCTGGAAGCTGGGGCTCTTTGGCACTTTGTACACCTATAGACTACTTTGATGATAATAAAACATCTCTTTCTAATGGATATCATATTCTTTGGGGCCAAGCCGGGACATTGGATATTTACAAATGTACAAATGGCACATCTACAAAAATAGCAACTACATCATCGCCATCTTTATCTAGTGGTGTAGACATCAAATTAGAAATAACAATAGACGCTACAAGCGTCAAAATTGCAAGGGCTGATTATCCATCGTACTATGCACAGGTAAACGATACAGCATTCAGAAAGGGATTTTTGCACTTCGGAAGAAAACAAGCGCTTTGTTCTTGGAGTAATGTTGTTATTACACCACTTTAAAGCCTTGCTTTTTCTACTTTCAATTCACATTTATTTATGGTAAAAAGGATAGTATGAGAACATTAAAATTTCTTTTAATAATGGTATCTATATTTTGTATCGGGTGTACCAATCACACTGAAGCGAGAGACAAAAAGAATTTTCTACTTATTGCTCATCGTGGTGCATCATCAGTTGCCCCCGAACACACAATGGCTTCTTATAAAAAAGCTATTGATCTACGAGCCGATTACATTGAAATCGATTTAAGAATGACAAAAGATGGTCATTTAATCGCACTGCACGATGATACAGTAGATCGGACTACTAACGGTAAAGGAGATGTAAAAAATTTATCGCTTAAAGAAATAAAAAAACTTGATGCAGGAAGTTGGTTTAACAAGAAATTTAAGCGAGAAAAGGTACCAACTATAGATGAGATATTTGACAAGTTTGGTAATAAAACAAATTACTATATTGAAACTAGATTAGTAAACGATAAGACTTTGATGGAAAAGAAACTCTTAAAAACAATAAAAAAGAAAAAGATAAAAAGCAAAATAATAATAGAGTCTTATTCGACGAGAAGTTTAGAAAGAGTGCATGAACTTAATTCTAAGATTCCTCTCATTCAACTTCTTTTGTATAAAAACAATGAAGAATTCACTAGTAGCAATATAAGCAAATGGAAAAAATACGCATCTGGAGTAGGTATAAACGCTGAAACCGCCAATAAGGAATTAATTAAACTTCTTCATAAGAACCATTTATTGGTTCATACCTTTTTCTTTGAGAATGAAAAAAAAGGAACTAAGAATGTTATTGATCTAGGCGTGGATGGTATTTTTACTAATTATCTCGATTATGCAAAAAAAGTAAGCTCGTCCAAATGACGAGCTTTTTTAGAATTAATAAACATTATGCACAACAACACCACTCATTGAGTAGGTGTATTTTTTATGCCCTATGACCTAAGTTTGCTCTGAACTGATCGGGGCTATTTTTATTTCCAATAGGTGGTGGTCATTTGACAATTGAGCTAGGAGTATTGATATCTGTTCTCGGATTAATTATTGCTTATCAAGGGTTTCAACTGAATAAGCAAAAAAATCTATCTGAGCAACAGAAAAACGAAAAAGACGATGCAAGGACAGATGCCAAAGAAAGTGCTGAAATAAAGGCTCAGCTTGATTACATTGGCAAAGGTGTGGATGATATCAGAATCGATTTAAGAACTAATGAACGTCAAATGGCAGCATTGGGCGAGAGGGTAACAAGGGTCGAAGAATCATCAAAGCAAGCGCATAAAAGGCTAGATACCATTGAATCTAAGGAGGAATTGAAATAATGGATAAAGCTAGTGTATCTCGTTTTGCATTTTTAATTGTGGCTGTGATTAATGCCGTATTAAATTTAATTGGGTTTCAAACCATTTCTGACGAATACGTTAATGATTTAGTCGCCGTAGTTTCGGGGGCTTATTTTATTTATGTCGCATGGAAGAATAATTATTTGAGCCAAAAAGGTAAAAAGCAAAAAGAAGTATTGAAAAAAGAAGGTCTAGCGAAGTAAGAGCAGCGTTTTTTCGTTGCTCTTTTTTATTTTATAAAAAAAGGAGATTGATAAACATGGGTGTTATCATGGATATTTCCCACCATCAAATTTCAAGCAAAATCGATTGGGCTAAAGCAGCTAAAGAAGTAGACTTGTGTATTATTCGTGTGCAGTACGGTTCGAATCTCATTGATCGTGAATATAAAAATCATGTGGCCAACTGTAAAAAATACGGTATTCCTTTTGGTCACTATGCCTATGGAATGTTTGTATCGGTTGCAGATGCTATTAAAGAAGCGAAAGATTTTATGGCACGTGCGGATATGGATGCTTTGTTTTTAGCGCTTGATGTTGAAGGCGATACAATAAAATCCTGCGGAACAAAAGACCTCGCCAAAGCATCACAAGCCTTTATCGATGAATTAATAAAAGCTGGTCATAAAACAGGATTCTATGTTTCCCATGAATTATATAAAAAATACAGTTTGGATAAAGTAAAAGCTGATTTTCTATGGATTCCACGTTACGGTAAAGATAATGGAAAACCTGATAAAAAGCCGGATTATCCTTGCTGCCTATGGCAGTATTCCCAGTATTGTAAAGTAAACTGGTATGGGGGTAATTTAGACTTAAATTTATTAAATGGTGATAAGGATCTTGAATGGTTTGTTGGTAAATCGCCATCTTTGCCATGTGCCAAAAAGCCACAAGATAAACCTATTAAACCACCTTCAAAGTCAGATGAAAAATATCAAGTTGTAAAAACGTTGAATGGCTATATAAATGCTTCAGATGCCAAGGGCAAGAAAAATAAAAAGACTACAGTTGTTGCGGGATCCTATTTTGTATTCAACAAGTCTGATGGAATGATCAACGTCACTACTCAAAAAGGTGTTCCTGGCAGCTGGATTAATCCAGCGGATAATAAAAAAGCTACTACAACGTCGCAAACAAAAGATCACATAGTGGTTAAAGGTGATACCGTATCAGCTCTTGCAATTAAATACGGTTCCACACAAGCAGATATTAAAAAGTGGAATAATCTAAACAGTAAATACCTAATTAAAATCGGTCAAAAATTGCGGGTGAAATAGAATAATTTGGTTGTCATTTGAAATATTAGTAATGTCCTCTAGATTTACTTCCAAGTAAAAAGCCCTTCCAATTGGAGGGGCTATTTTTTATAAAATAAAAGGACTTTTATTAGCACCAAGCAGATAATACAATGATTAACAAAATGAACAATACTACGATCAATACAAAAGTGCTGCCACCGTAAGATGTTCCACCATAGCCATATCCGCCATATCCACCATATCCACTATATCCACCATATCCAGACCACATATATCACTCACCTCCAATCGGATATTTAAGAGTGTGTTCTTAAACAAGATTGGGTTTGTATGAATCAAGCTACGGAGTTAATTAATAACCACCACTCATAAATGATGCACCTACAATGATAAGCAAAATAAATAATACTACAATCAAAGCAAAAGCTGATCCCATACTTAACACCTCCTATGGATTGTTTATGGGTGCTATAAATGCAATCCCTTACTTTTATATTATGTAAATTTATAGAAAGTGTTAGTGGACAAATGTTTAAAAGAGAGAAAAATCTTCATTTATCTAGTAGATTCTTTTCCTATACATCGACGTTCTTTCAAATAATAGATAAAAGTGCATGATATAAAACATACGCATTTACCGAAGGTGATATCCAAGGGTATGGAGGTTAAACTAAAATATATTTTTATTAAATAGGTATAGAATTCCATTCATGTCCGTTTCAGATTTTACAATCATTACATATTATTTAAAGACTCTTAATAATGGTGGTGATACTCTATGGAATTTGAAGAACGTCGTCATAATCCCTTCGCTTTAATCGTTGTTCTTTTCATCCTTTTAATCATTGTTGGAGCATCCTTCATGAGTTATGGGTATTAAATTTCACGACTCTCCAGCATAATTGGGGGGTGTATGTTCTTAACCAAGGAATGTAAAATACAAAAATCATATTACTTTTTTTACTAGTTTAAGAAAAAAAGTGAGTTTTTTGCCTTGGTGAGTTAGGGGTCTTTTGTCTAGACTTCTTAAATGAAGGGAGGA
>NZ_JBNNWS010000034.1:0-29169 GCF_050281185.1 Heyndrickxia sp. NPDC080065
CGAACACGGAAGTTAAGCTTCTCAGCGCCGATGGTAGTTGGGGGCTCTCCCCCTGCAAGAGTAGGACGTTGCCAGGCAAGCTAAAACACAGAGTGTTCACTCTGTGTTTTTTTATTGTCTTGCGCAAGCAATTAGTCCCTCGAGGTACTAATAAAATCAAAGAGAGGTCCTCATTGGTGAACATTTTTTTCTGAGGATGTGCTTTTCTATTAGAAAATAACGCTTATGAGAATAACTAAATAAGAGGACACAAATTAAAAAGGGTCACGAAAAAGCAGAAAAGGGTAAAATATAATCAAGGAAAGGGAACGCAAAATCAAGAAAAGGGAACATAAAACTAAAATACAGTCACGCAAAAATCCAAAATGGGAACATAAATCAAAAAGGATCGCAAAAACCAAAAAAGATTCACGGAATATCAAGAAAAAGGAACAAAAATCTAAAAAGGTTCTTGTTGAAAAATGTAAAGTGAGGTAAATTGAAGGCATGAGTAAAAAAAAGCAATTTGAAGTGTTAGACAATGAAACGATATCTGAATGTTTAGCGCGAATGGAAAAGGAAGGATATCGTCCTGTTCGCAGAATTGAAAAACCAATTTTTAAAGAGATACAAAAGAATAATCAAACCGAATATCAACCAGTTAGTCGAAAGATACTATTTGAAGGACAAAGGATTGATTAAAACACGAACATTATCTATTTTTGTTTTATTAATGTTCGATTTTTAATTGACATGAACGAACCATCTTGTTAAGATGGAATTGTCAAAGTTGAATATTCCTCTCATATATAATGGGGATATGGCCCATACGTTTCTACCCAATTACCGTAAATGATTGGACTATGAGAGAAAGTGTTTTTGGGAAACTATTTTCCATTTATTTAAGTTGTTTTTTCTCCCAGATGAGCTGCTTTCTCTCTTAAAGGATGCAGTTTATCTGGTTTTTTGTTCTTTAATTGAGGCTGTTTTCGTAAAGAATGTTGCTATTTCGTATAATGTATAAAAGCCTAATATAGTTTGGTTTCGGGGCATCTTTTCTTTGAAAAGTGCTTCTAACTAAATGATTTGATATTTTGTTATAAAGATTTTCGTTCAAAAGCAACAAAGTTTAAGAAAAGAGCCTTAATTGAAATTAAATTAGACGGAGGCTACTATGAAAACCAAAGTCGGAGTAATTATGGGAAGTGTTTCAGACTGGGAAACGATGAAAAATGCTTGTGAAATTTTAGAAGAATTAAAGATTCCATTTGAGAAAAAAGTAGTTTCCGCACATAGGACCCCAGAATTAATGTTTGAATATGCAGAAACGGCTAGAGATCGCGGAATAGAAGTAATCATTGCAGGAGCAGGTGGAGCTGCCCATTTACCAGGAATGGTGGCGGCAAAGACAACCTTGCCAGTAATAGGTGTTCCGGTTCAATCAAAAGCACTGAATGGACTTGATTCATTATTGTCCATTGTCCAAATGCCTGGAGGTGTACCAGTAGCAACAGTGGCAATAGGAAAAGCAGGTGCTCAAAATGCTGGATTGTTAGCTGCTCAAATTTTATCAATTCAAGATCAAGAGATTGCCAATAAATTAGAAAAAAAACGTGAAATGACAAAAGAAATGGTACTTGAAAGCAGTGATCAACTTGAATAATACATTTATCCAACCAGGAAAAACAATTGGAATTATCGGTGGCGGCCAATTAGGAAGAATGATGGCGCTTGCTGCGAAGGAAGCAGGGTTTCGAATCATCGTGTTGGATCCGACAAAAGATTGTCCATGCGGGCAAGTAGCGGATGAACAAATTGTTGCAGGTTATGATGACCAACATGCCCTTCAGCTTTTAGCAGAAAAAAGTGATGTGATCACGTTTGAATTTGAAAATATAGATTATGAGGCATTACATCAGCTTTCAAAAAATGCCTACGTTCCACAAGGAGCAGAAATTATCCGTATAACTCAAGATCGAATTACTGAAAAGAAGACTTTAGTAGAATCAGGTGTTAAAGTGGCTCCGTTTGAAGTAATTCGTTCCACAGACGAGTTGAAAAATGGTGTTGAAAGTCTTGGATATCCTTGTGTTTTGAAAACAAGCCGCGGTGGTTATGATGGTAAAGGGCAGCAAGTAATTAAAACCAGTGAAGAAATTTCTGAAGCGGAAAAATTACTTGCTCATGGTGATTGCGTACTTGAATCCTGGATTGCTTTCGAAAAGGAAATATCGGTGATAGTTGCGAGAAATATAAAAGGTGACATGGAATGTTTTCCAGTAGGAGAAAATATTCATGTCAATAATATTTTGCATCAAACCATTGTTCCAGCTCGAATTAAAGAAAGTGTCGAAAATGCCGCATATGAACTAGCGAAACAGGTAGCGGAACACGTTCAACTAGTTGGTACTTTAGCGGTTGAGATGTTTTTAACAAGAGATGGCGAGTTATTTGTGAATGAGCTCGCACCAAGACCGCATAATTCCGGTCATTACTCAATTGAGGCATGTGATTTTTCACAATTTGCCCAACATATTCGATCGGTTTGCAATTGGCCTTTGAAAAAACCGGAATTATTAAAACCGGTCATCATGGTAAATATTTTAGGTCAGCATGTGGAAAAGTTAATTGAACAAATCCCTTTGCATTCTGATTGGTCGATTCATTTATATGGAAAAGAACAAGCGAAATACCAAAGGAAAATGGGACATATTACGGTTTTAACAGATGATATTGAAGCAACACTTTTAAAACTAAATGAAACAAGGATTTGGAATTAGAATCGGAGGAAAATTTTTATGATAGAGCGTTATACACGACCAGAAATGGGTACCATTTGGACAGAGGAAAATCGATTTAAGGCTTGGCTTGAAGTGGAGATTTTAGCTTGTGAAGCATGGGCTGAGCTTGGAGATATTCCAAAAGAGGATGTAGCAAAAATTCGGGAACATGCAACATTTGATGTGGATCGTATTAAAGAAATTGAAGAGGAAACACGTCATGATGTCGTTGCTTTTACAAGAGCGGTTTCTGAATCACTCGGTGAAGAAAGAAAATGGGTTCATTACGGATTAACGTCTACAGACGTGGTGGATACAGCTTTATCGTATTTGTTAAAACAAGCCAATGAAATTATTTTGAAGGATATTGAGAATTTCATCGGAATTATTGCCGAAAAAGCGAAGGAACATAAATATACCGTCATGATGGGGAGAACCCATGGTGTCCATGCAGAACCAACGACATTCGGTTTAAAGCTTGGATTATGGTATGAAGAAATGAAACGGAACCTGGAAAGATTTAAGCAAGCTGCAGCAGGTGTTGAGTTTGGGAAAATTTCAGGAGCTGTTGGTACTTACGCAAATATTGATCCATTTGTAGAAAAGTTTGTATGTGAAAAACTAGGCTTACAACCAGCCCCTATTTCTACTCAAACATTACAACGTGATCGACATGCTCACTATATGGCAGCTCTGTCATTAATAGCTACTTCAATTGAGAAGTTTGCAGTTGAAATTCGTGGTTTACAAAAGAGTGAAACACGTGAAGTAGAAGAATTTTTTGCAAAAGGTCAAAAAGGCTCGTCAGCAATGCCTCATAAACGAAATCCAATCGGTTCTGAAAACATGACTGGGATGGCTAGAGTGATTCGAGGTTATATGATGACTGCTTATGAAAATGTGGCATTATGGCATGAAAGAGATATTTCTCATTCATCTGCAGAACGGATTATTTTACCAGACGCAACAATTGCCTTGAATTATATGCTAAATCGATTTGCTAATATCGTGAAAAACTTAACGGTATTCCCTGAGAATATGAAACGAAATATGGATAGGACACTTGGACTTATTTATTCCCAACGTGTATTACTTGCTTTAATCGATAAAGGCATGGTTCGTGAAGAGGCATATGATACAGTTCAGCCGAAAGCGATGGAGGCTTGGGAAACACAAGTGCCATTCCGTGAATTAGTTGAAGCTGATCCAACGATTCAAAGCAAGTTAACAAAAGAAGAAATTGCTGATTGCTTTGACTATAATTACCATCTAAAAAATGTAGACATCATATTTGAAAGACTTGGATTAAACGATTAATTTAATGACGGGGCTGTCTAAATAGCAAAGTGTCAGACACTTAATTAAGCAGCCCCGCCCAATATCTTAGGGGGCATATGTGATGGAGAAGCAAGGGTTATTGTATGAAGGAAAAGCAAAGCGAATTTATGGAACAGAACAAGAAGGTGTTTTATGGGTAGAGTATAAAGACTCTGCAACAGCCTTTAATGGGGAAAAAAAGTCAGAAATTGCTGGTAAAGGGCAATTAAACAATGAAATTACAAGTTTAATATTTGAAAAGTTAAATGAACAAGGGATTGAAAGCCATTTCATTGAAAAAATCTCCAAACATGAACAGCTAGTAAAGCAGGTATCCATTATCCCTCTAGAGGTCGTGACAAGAAATGTGGTTGCTGGAAGTTTATCAAAGCGGCTTGGAATTGATGAAGGGACTCCATTAAAACATCCGATTGTTGAATTTTACTATAAAAATGATGACCTCGGAGATCCATTAATTACAGAGGATCATATAAAAGTTTTAGAGATTGCTAGTATGGAAGAATTGGTGCTATTAAGAAAACATGCATTAAAAATAAATGAAGTTTTATCGAATATGTTTTTAGAGCTAGGTATTCGTTTAGTTGATTTTAAACTAGAATTTGGCAAGGATTCTCAAGGAGAAATTTTATTAGCGGATGAAATCTCACCTGATACATGCCGCTTGTGGGATGCAGATACGAATCAAAAGCTCGATAAAGATGTTTTTCGCAGAGATTTAGGAGATTTAACGACTGTTTATCAAGAAATATTAAATCGCTTGAGAGGGGAAACTTCACATGTATAAAGTAAAAGTTTATGTAACCTTAAGAGAGAGTGTATTAGATCCACAAGGAACTGCTGTTAAAAATTCACTTCATACGATGAATTATCAGGAAGTAGCTGATGTACGTATCGGGAAATACATGGAGCTTACAATTGAAAAAACAGAGCGTGATATTGAGGAAGTGATTAAAGAACTTTGCGAGCGTCTTCTTGCTAACCCTGTCATTGAAGATTATCGATATGAGATTGAGGAGAGTGTTGCACAGTGAAGTTCGCCGTAATCGTATTTCCAGGTTCCAACTGTGATGTTGATATGTTCCACGCAATCAAGGATGAGCTTGGGGAAGAAGTGGAATATGTATGGCATGATTCAGAAAATCTTGATGAGTTTGATGGGATTTTATTACCGGGCGGTTTTTCATATGGTGATTATTTAAGATCAGGTGCCATTGCTCGTTTTTCGAATGTAATGCAGCAAGTGGTGAAAGCAGCTGAAGCGGGTAAACCGGTCTTAGGTGTTTGTAATGGATTTCAAATCCTATTGGAATCTGGATTATTACCTGGTGCAATGAGAAGAAACGAAAGTTTGCAATTTAGGTGCCAAACGGTTCAATTAACAGTGGAAAACAATCAAACCTTGTTCACATCAGCTTATGGACAAAGTGAAACGATCAATATTCCAATTGCACATGGTGAAGGTAATTATTACTGTGACGCTGAAACACTTCAATGCCTTAAAGATAATAACCAAATTGTTTTTACGTATAATGAGAACCCCAATGGCAGTGTTGCCGATATCGCAGGTATTACTAATGAAAAAGGGAATGTACTTGGCATGATGCCACATCCTGAACGAGCGGTTGATGAGCTACTAGGAAGTGCAGACGGACTAAAATTATTTCAATCGATAGTGAAAAACTGGAGGGAAGCACATGTCGTTAATGCTTGAACCACATCCATCTCAAATAAAAGAAGAAAAGATTTATCGTGAAATGGGTTTAACAGATGAAGAGTTTGCAATGGTCGAAAATATTTTAGGTAGACTGCCAAATTATACAGAAACAGGCCTTTTCTCTGTCATGTGGTCTGAGCACTGCAGTTATAAAAACTCAAAGCCTGTTTTGAAAAAATTCCCTACAACTGGTGAAAAAGTACTTCAAGGTCCTGGTGAGGGTGCGGGAATCGTTGATATTGGTGACGAACAGGCAGTTGTCTTTAAAATTGAAAGCCATAATCATCCATCAGCTATTGAGCCTTATCAAGGCGCTGCAACAGGTGTTGGCGGAATCATTCGTGATGTCTTTTCAATGGGTGCAAGACCGGTTGCATTGCTTAACTCACTACGCTTTGGAGAATTAGAGTCTCCGAGAGTGAAATATTTATTTAAAGAAGTAGTCGCGGGAATCGCAGGCTATGGTAACTGTATTGGAATTCCTACTGTTGGTGGAGAGGTTCAATTTGATCCATCGTATGACGGGAATCCGCTTGTAAACGCAATGTGTGTAGGGTTAATTGATCATAAGGATATACAAAAAGGGCAAGCAAAAGGTATTGGAAATACGGTTATGTATGTGGGAGCTAAAACCGGTAGAGATGGGATCCACGGTGCGACATTCGCTTCAGAAGAATTAAGCGAAAAGTCTGAAGAGAAACGTCCTGCGGTTCAAGTGGGAGATCCGTTTATGGAGAAGCTTTTATTAGAGGCTTGTCTTGAACTTGTTCAGTCCGATGCTCTTGTCGGTATCCAGGACATGGGAGCAGCTGGCCTTACCAGCTCATCTGCTGAAATGGCAAGTAAAGCTGGATCAGGAATAGAGATGAATCTTGACCATATACCACAACGGGAAACAGGAATGACAGCATATGAAATGATGCTTTCTGAATCTCAGGAAAGAATGCTTATCGTTGTTAAACAAGGAAGAGAACAAGAAATAGTAGATTTATTTTCTAAATATGGATTGGAAGCTGTATCTGTCGGTCGAGTGACTGATGACAAAAAGCTTCGACTTATTCATCATGGTGAGATTGTGGCAGATGTACCGGCAGATGCTCTTGCAGAAGATGCTCCGGTTTACCATAAGCCTTCTGCAGAGCCTGAATACTTCCGTAAGTTTCAAGAAATGGATGAGGAGATTCCGAATGTTGTAGATTATCAGGAAACATTCATGAATCTTTTGCAACAGCCTACGATTGCAAGCAAAGAATGGGTTTATCGTCAATATGATCACCAAGTTCGTACGAACACAGTAGTGACACCTGGATCTGATGCAGCGGTAGTCAGAATTCGTGGAACTCGTAAAGCATTAGCGATGACAACAGATTGTAATTCTCGCTATTTATATTTAGACCCTGAAACAGGCGGAAAAATTGCTGTGGCAGAAGCGGCAAGAAATATCGTGTGTTCTGGTGGGGAACCACTTGCCATTACAGATTGCTTAAACTTTGGAAATCCAGAGAAACCGGAAATCTTCTGGCAAATTGAAAAAGCAGCTGATGGAATGAGTGATGCATGTATCGCTTTAAATAGTCCTGTTATTGGCGGAAATGTTTCTCTTTATAATGAGACAAATGGGGAAGCAGTTTATCCTACTCCAGTAGTTGGAATGGTTGGACTTGTTGAAGATCTTGACCATATTACTACTCAAGAGTTTAAACATGCTGGTGACCTAATATACATCATAGGTGAAACAAATGCAGAATTTGGGGGCAGTGAGCTTCAAAAAATGCAGAACAATAGCATTTTTGGAAAGTGTCCAAACATTGATTTAGCTGTAGAAGCTAGCAGACAAAAAGAATTATTAGCTGCAATTAAAGCAGGAATTGTTTCCTCGGCACATGATGTTGCAGAAGGCGGCACAGCTGTTGCTGTAGCGGAAAGTTTATTTGGCACCAACGGCTTGGGTGCAGACATTACATTAGCAGGTAATCCAACTGTTGCATTATTTAGTGAAACACAATCTCGTTTTATTGTTTCAGTAAATCAAGACAATAAAGAGCAATTTGAAGCTCTAGTTGAAAATGCAATCTTAATTGGCCAAGTAACAGAAGTCGAAAAACTGTGCATTCACGGTGAGAATGATGAATTGCTTATTGAAGCCGATATCAATGAATGTGAACAGGCTTGGAAAGGAGCCATCCCATGCTTGCTGAAATAAAAGGTTTAAATGAGGAATGCGGCGTTTTTGGAATTTGGGGACATCCCGATGCGGCAAAAATCACTTACTATGGCTTGCACAGCCTTCAGCATCGCGGTCAAGAAGGAGCAGGTATTGTAGTTTCAGATGGTGGTCATTTGCAGATTCATAAAGGCGAAGGACTTGTTACTGAGGTTTTTAATGAAGGAAAGATTGAAAAACTCTGTGGCGAGTCCGCGATTGGGCACGTGCGCTATGCGACTGCAGGTGGAGGCGGAATTGAAAATGTTCAGCCGCTTCTCTTTCATTCGCAAAATGGCAGCTTAGCTCTTGCCCACAATGGAAACATAGTTAATGCGAATGCATTAAAGCATCAACTAGAGGCACAAGGAAGTATTTTTCAAACGAGCTCTGATACAGAAGTGTTAGCTCATTTAATTAAACGAAGTGGTTTTCTTACGTTGAAAGATCAATTGAAAAATGCTCTCACCATGCTTAAAGGTGCGTATGCATTTTTATTGATGACTGAAACCGAGTTAATGGTAGCTTTAGATCCAAATGGTTTACGTCCTCTATCCATTGGACGATTAGGAGATGCTTATTGTGTTGCATCTGAAACATGTGCATTTGATATTATTGGTGCAGAATTTGTTCGTGATGTAATGCCCGGAGAGCTAATTGTGATTGATAATAATGGCCTTCATTCTGAACCGTTTACGTATTCTACATCCAATGCCATCTGCACAATGGAATATGTTTATTTTTCACGACCAGATAGCAATATTCATGGAATTAATGTCCATACAGCACGAAAAAATATGGGAAAACAATTGGCGTTCGAAGCGCAAATAGAAGCGGATGTTGTAACAGGAGTTCCTGATTCAAGTATTTCTGCAGCGATTGGTTATGCAGAAGCCGCTGGAATTCCATATGAGCTGGGATTAATTAAAAACCGTTATGTTGGCCGAACATTTATCCAGCCATCACAATCTTTACGAGAACAAGGTGTGAAGATGAAGCTAGCACCTGTACGCGGGGTTGTTGAAGGAAAACGTGTTGTGATGGTCGACGATTCAATTGTAAGAGGTACAACAAGTAAACGAATTGTCACGATGCTAAGAGAAGCTGGTGCTAAAGAGGTTCATGTTTGTATCAGTTCACCACCAATGAAAAATCCGTGCTTTTATGGCATTGATACATCTACACATGAAGAGCTAATTGCATCAAAGTATAGTGTTGAAGAAATTCGTGAAATCATTGGAGCGGATTCCTTAACTTTTTTAAGTGTGGAAGGAATGTTAAAGTCAATCGGCAGACCTCAAGACGGAAATCAGTGTGGCCAATGCTTAGCGTGCTTTACTGGAAATTATCCGACGGAAATCTATCCAGACACTGTATTACCTCATGAAAAAGAACTTGTGCGCTAGGAGGCTCTAAAAGGATGGCAAATACTTATCGGGATGCAGGAGTAGATATTGAAGCAGGATATGAAGCAGTCGAAAGAATCAAGAAACATGTCGCACGTACCAATCGATTAGGCGTGCTAGGTCAATTAGGCAGTTTCGGGGGGATTTTTGACCTATCTGCACTGAACTTAAAGGAACCTGTTCTCGTTTCAGGAACAGATGGTGTCGGAACAAAGCTAAAATTAGCTTTTTTAATGGATCAGCATGATACGATCGGCATTGACTGTGTGGCGATGTGTGTAAATGATATTGTCGTACAGGGAGCAGAACCGTTGTATTTCCTTGATTATATTGCTTGTGGAAAATCGATTCCTGAAAAAATTGAAGCAATTGTTAAAGGTATTGCAGATGGATGTGAGCAAGCAGGCTGTGCCTTAATCGGTGGTGAAACGGCGGAAATGCCTGGGCTATATGAAGTGGACGAATATGACTTAGCAGGCTTTGCTGTTGGAGCATGTGAAAAAAGTGAACTAAATACGGGTGAATTTCTTGAAGATGGCAATGTCCTAATTGGTTTATCTTCAAGTGGTATTCATAGCAACGGTTATTCGTTAGTAAGAAAAATCTTTTTTGAAGATCACCAATTTTCTACGGAAGCAAGACTTCCAGAATTAGACGGATCACTCGGAGAAGTATTATTAACGCCGACAAAAATATATGTGAAACCGGTATTGAATGCACTGAAGGAATTTGAAATTAAAGGGATGGCTCATATTACGGGCGGCGGTTTTATTGAAAATATTCCTCGCATGCTTCCAGAAGGTTTAGGTGTAGAAATTGAGCTAGGCTCATGGCCAATTTTGCCAATATTTAAAGCGTTAGAAAAATATGGTGAAATCGAACAACAAGAAATGTTTAACACCTTTAATATGGGAATTGGTTTTGTTGTAGCTGTTGACAAAGACATGGCAGATACAGCAATCGAGTTTTTCAAAAATCAAGGTGAAGAAGCCTATACAATTGGTCAAATCACGAAGCAACCGGGTGTTCAGTTTGTATCAGGGAGATAATACAATGAAAAAAATAGCCATCTTTGCTTCAGGAAGCGGAAGTAATTTTCAAGCGATTATGGATTCGATTAAAATAGGGAACTTAGATGCATCGGTAGAGTTGCTCGTTTGTGATCGACAAGATGCGTATGTTCTTGAAAGGGCGAACCGTGAGCAAACACCTATTTTTTGTTTTAATCCAAAGAGTTACGAATCAAAAGCGGAATTTGAAAGTGAAATTGTACTCGAATTGAACAAACGGAATGTAGATTATATCATTTTAGCAGGTTATATGAGACTCATTGGTCCGACTCTACTAAACGAGTTTTCTAATCGAATTATAAATATTCACCCATCACTTCTTCCTTCTTTTCCTGGAAAAGATGCCATTGGGCAGGCATTTAGAGCAGGTGTCAAAGTAACAGGGGTTACGATTCATTTTGTTGATGAAGGGATGGATACTGGACCAATCATTGCTCAAGAGGCATTGAACATTGACGAATCAGATACTGAAATAACATTAGCAGAAAAAGTACATGAAATTGAACATCGCTTATATCCAGAAACAATACAAGCATTATTTCAAAAGCTTTCTGTAATAAACTGAGGAGGTTGCATCATGAAGAGGGCATTAATTAGTGTTTCTGATAAAACAGGAATCATTGAGTTTGCAAAAGGATTACTTGAATTAGGTGTTGAAATTATTTCGACTGGCGGTACGAAAAAGGCATTAGAGGAAGCGGGTTTATCTGTCATAGGTGTAGAGGATGTTACAGGCTTTCCAGAAATTTTAGAAGGTCGAGTGAAAACTCTTCATCCTTTTGTTCATGGTGGATTATTAGCTAAACGTGTACCAGAACATATGAAACAGCTTGAAGAACAAGGGATTACACCAATCGATCTTGTTTGTGTGAATCTTTATCCATTTCAACAAACAATTTCAAAACCAAATGTAACAGAAGAAGACGCTATTGAAAATATCGATATCGGCGGTCCTACGATGTTACGATCAGCTGCCAAAAATCATGATTATGTAACAGTTGTTGTAGATGCACAGGATTATGATGCGGTATTAGCTGAATTGAAAAGTAACGGGGAAGTTTCTAAGGCAACAAATAAGAGATTAGCTGCTAAAGTTTTCCGTCATACGGCTTCCTATGATTCTTATATTGCTGATTATATGACTAAGCTAGTCGGTGAAGAAAATCCGGAACGAGTAACTTTTTCATATGAATTAAAACAATCATTACGTTATGGGGAAAATCCACATCAGAAGGCAAGCTTCTATAGTAATCCAATTGGATCTCCATTCTCGATTGCCCATGCAACTCAATTACACGGGAAAGAACTATCTTATAATAATATTCACGATGCAGATGCCGCACTACAAATTGTGAAAGATTTTTCCGAACCTGTTGCTGTTGCGGTTAAGCATATGAACCCATGTGGTGTTGGTGTTGGAAACAGTACTTTTGATGCGTTTGCAAAGGCATTTGCAGCTGATCCAATCTCTATTTTTGGGGGGATTATTGCTTTTAATCGTACGGTTGACAGTGAAACAGCACAGAAATTACATGAAATCTTTTTAGAAATTATCATCGCTCCTGAATTTACAGAAGAGGCGCTGAATATTTTGACGGCGAAGAAAAACCTTCGATTATTAACCGTGCCATTTAATCTTGAGAACAAGAAGGAAAGAGTCATTACTTCTGTCGAAGGTGGTTTACTTGTTCAAGATCAAGATACTTATACATTGGAAGATGCAAATGTTTCTGTGCCGACAAAACGAGAGCCAACTGCGGAGGAATGGAAGGCACTTGAGTTGGGCTGGAAAGTTGTAAAGCATGTGAAATCAAATGCGATTGTTGTAACCAATCAAGAAATGACACTTGGTGTTGGAGCAGGTCAAATGAATCGAGTTGGCTCGGCAAATATTGCTTTAGAACAAGCTGGAGAAAAAGCAAAAGGAGCAGCAATGGCTTCTGACGCCTTCTTCCCAATGGATGATACTGTCGAAGCAGCTGCCAAAGCCGGAATAACAGCCATCATTCAACCTGGTGGATCCATCCGTGACGAAGATTCCATTAAAAAAGCAGACGAATATGGGATCGCAATGGTCTTTACCGGAGTACGTCATTTCAAGCACTAGGATTTTGACCTATAACACCCACATTTTAAAGAGGTGACATTGAATGAAGGTTTTAGTTATTGGCAGAGGCGGGAGAGAGCATGCGATCTGCAAGAAGGTGAAGCAAAGTCCACTTGTAGAAAAGGTGTTTTGTGCTCCAGGAAATGGTGGAATAGCTGAAGATGCTGAGCTTGTTCCCATTTCTGAATTGAACTTTTCAGATTTAATCGCATTTGCAAAAGAAAATCAAATTGATTTAACCATCGTAGGACCAGAGGATCCGTTAACTGCTGGTATCGTTAATGAATTTCAAGCGGCTGGATTAAAGGTGTTTGGACCTAGTAAAGAAGCAGCAATGATTGAGGGCAGTAAAGCATTCGCTAAAGATTTAATGAAAAAATATCATATTCCTACTGCAAAATATGAAACATTTCATCAATTTTCAGATGCGAAGAAGTATATTGAACAACATGGTGCACCTGTAGTCATTAAAGCTGACGGACTTGCTGCAGGAAAGGGAGTAATCGTTGCCTTAACAATTGAAGAAGCCTTATCTGGTCTTGAGGAAATGATGGTTAATCAAAAATTTGGAGAAGCTTCAACTAAGGTAGTTATTGAGGAATTTCTCCAAGGGGAAGAATTCTCTTTGATGGCCTTTGTTAATGGAGAAAACGTATACCCAATGGTCATTGCACAAGACCATAAGCGAGCTTTTGATGGAGATAAAGGACCGAATACTGGTGGAATGGGAGCATACTCTCCAGTTCCGCAAATTTCTCAATTAGAAGTTGATCGTGCAGTGGAGGAAATATTAACTCCGACAGCGGAGGCCTTAGAAAAAGAAGGAAGAAGCTTTTGTGGAATTCTGTATGCAGGTTTGATCCTTACGAATGAAGGTTCGAAGGTAATCGAGTTTAATGCACGTTTTGGAGATCCGGAAACACAGGTCGTATTAACGAGATTAGAATCTGATCTTGTTCAATTAATTTTGGACCTTATGAAAGAAAAATCGCCTACAATTACATGGAATAATGAATCGGTTGTGGGTGTTGTCATGGCTGCAGATGGCTACCCAGGTTCCTATGACAAAGGAATGCCGATACCAGACTTATCAAAGTTAGACCAACATACACTTGTCTTTCATGCTGGAACAGAATTAAATGAAAAACACTCCTTAGTATCTAATGGAGGAAGGGTTTTATTGGTGACAGCACAAGGAAATGGACTACAAGAAGCTAAGGAAAAAGTGTACAATGAAATGGAAAAAATACATTCAAAACACTATTTTTATCGAAGCGACATCGGAGCAAAAGCTTTAATGTATAATAAGCAATAAAAAGTTAGAAAAAGCGGACCTATTCAATGATAGGTCTGTTTTTTATAAATAAAATAGACATAAATTCTGGGCTAAAAAGAATATCTAATGGAATATGCACGATTTTTAAGAGGAACTGCACGAAATCGACAGGGAACTGTGCGAAATGATCAGTGAATCGCACGAAATTTAAAATATACGCACGAACTATCTTTTTAGATAGAAGATAAATTCTGACACCTATGATGTCAGAATTTTCCCTCCTATTCATCTAAATTTTGTTGGAAATTTTTCAACTCATTCATTAAATTTATTTCATTTGCACTATTTTCAGTCTTAACCATTTGATTTTTTTTCGACTGAAATTGGCAATTTTTAAGTAAGTCCGTTAGTGGACAATATCTTACTATTCCTTCAGCCACCTTCATCGCACTTAAAATCATCACCACTAAATAAGAATTACACCATGGTCTTCTTGCAAATTTAGCAGTTGACCAAGAAAGAAAAGTCAGCCCGCATGTAATACGAATAAGGGCACCTACAATCCCAACATTTGAAGTAATTTTCAATTTCTGTTCACTCCTTCACAAAGTTTTTACAATTATTTTCAAAACTTTAATGCGTTAAACAGTAAAATATGGTAGTATTAAACAAAAAAGAGGTATCTCCTTAGGGAGGAATGTTCATGTTAGACCAACGATACCGATGGAAAAATAAACAAATCCGTGAACACGTTGCCGTAATAAGTGGTAAAAAATCACCGACACTACTTTTAAAAAACGCACGGTATTTGCACTCGATATTTCGTAAATGGATGAAAGGTCATATTTGGATTTACGAAGACCGAATTGTATACACTGGGGAAGAGCTTCCTGAAGACACAACAAATTGTGAAATAGTTGATTGTTCAGGTCTTACACTTGTTCCAGGTTACATCGAACCACATGTCCATCCATTTCAATTATATAATCCCCAGTCGTTTGCACGATATGCATCACAAACTGGGACAACCACCATCATAAATGATAACTTGGTGCTTGCTTTACATTCTGGAAAAAAGAAAGCGTTTTCTTTAATCAGGGAGCTAAGGCATTCACCTGTAACGATGTATTGGTGGAGTCGTTTTGACTCACAAACTGAGCTAAGAGAAGAAGAAACAACTTTTTCTCATGGTGAGGTGAAATCATGGCTCGAGCATGATGCAGTATTACAGGGCGGTGAATTAACTGGCTGGCCTAAGTTATTAGACGGGGATGACTTAATCCTTCACTGGATGCAAGAAGCAAAACGAATGAGAAAGAAAATAGAAGGGCATTTTCCTGGAGCTTCGGAAAAAACACTTGCCAAAATGATGTTATTCGGTGCAGATTGCGATCATGAAGCGATGACTGGTGAAGAAGTGTATCGCCGCTTAATGCAAGGATATATGGTTTCACTTCGTCATTCTTCCATTCGCCCAGACTTGCCAGTGATTTTGGAAGACATGAAACAATTAGGAATCGATCAATATGGGTCTATGTTTTTTAATACGGATGGATCGACACCTGCATTTTATGAAAATGGGGTAATCGATATGGTGATTCGCATGGCACTGGAATATGGTGTGCCTGTCATAGATGCATACCATATGGCTTCCTATAATGTGGCTCGTTATTATAATATCGAACATCTCCATGGATTAATTGCTACAGGGCGTGTTGCAAGCATCAATTTTCTTGAAGATGAAAAAAATCCTACTCCTGTTAGTGTCCTTTCAAAAGGAAAATGGCTGAAAAAAGATGGGATTGTCTCTGTGGAAGACAAGGATTTAAATTGGGAAGAACATGGATTTGCTCCTTTAGAATTGAATTGGGAGTTAAATCATGATGATATGCAGTTTTCGATGCCTTTTGGAATCGAAATGATCAATGATGTCATCACAAAGCCTTATTCTGTTACTATTGATATTTCAACAGATGAATTAACTCTAGATCATGACGAAAGCTTCTTGATCCTAATTGGACGGGATGGAACGTGGAGAATCAATACGATGGTTAAAGGATTTGCAAATAGCGTGAAAGGCTTTGCCTCATCCTTTTCGAGTACAGGCGATATTATTATCATTGGAAAAAATAAAAATGATATGGTATCAGCTTTCAATCGAATGAAAGAGCTGGGCGGGGGAATAGTGATGGTGGAGGATGGAGAGGTTATTCATGAAATCCCTCTTACTTTATCAGGATTTAGTTCAGCCAAACCAATGGACATTTTAATTGAAGCAGAGAAGAAACTGAAAGAGCTTCTTCAAGAGAGAGGCTATCCGCATAATGATCCAATATATACATTATTGTTTTTCTCTGCTACACACTTACCATATGTTCGAATTACGCAAAGAGGGATATATGATGTCATGAACAAAACAGTACTCTTTCCAACTATAATGCGGTAAAATGGTAAAGTGAAAATGAAGCCAATGATCTTCGCTTAATCGGGATAAGGTATTTTACAAAGGGATGGATGTTACTTTATGGTAAAAAGAATGTTTATTATGGCTCTATTATTAATGTCTGTTTTATCTGCCTGCAGCCATAATGAAAAAACAAATAGCAAGGATTCAGCTAAAGCTCCTGAAAGAGGGGAAGTTTCAGGAATAGAAAAAGAAAAGCCCAAATTTATTTATCCTTTAACTGGGTTACCAGCAAAAGAGGTATCAAATGACCGTGCAGTTGCTGTTATGATAAATAACCATCCGCTGGCACGTCCACAATCAGGCTTAACTAAAGCAGATATCGTATATGAGGTATTAGCAGAGGGAGACATTACTCGATTTTTAGCCATTTTTCAAAGCGAGAAGCCGAAGAGAATCGGCCCTATTCGAAGCTCAAGAGATTATTTTATTGAGCTCGCTAAAGGTTATGATAGCTTATATATCGCCCATGGATACAGCCCAGAAGCCAAGAAAATGCTGGAAAGCGGGTATATAGATAATCTTAATGGCATGCAATATGATGGAACATTATTCAAGCGTTCAAGTGATAGGCAGGCACCACATAATTCCTATATTACGTTTGAAAACATCCTTAAAGGGGCTGAACAGAAAAATTTCAAAATGGATACAGCTCCTCAAGCATTAAGCTTTGCTGCAGAAGATGAAATCAACCAAATTTCTGGGCAAAAAGTAAATCATGTTTCCGTTTCTTATTCTAATAGTGCTTCATTTAATGTTGACTATCAATATGATGAAGAATTGAAGAAATTTAAAAGATTTTCCGCAAATGAACAAACCGTTGATAAGGAATCAAAGAAACCTGTACTGCTCGATAACCTTCTAATAGTTGAAATGGAGCATAAAATTATTGATAACTATGGTCGCCGTGCCATTAATCTAACGTCTGGCGGGAAAGCTTATTTTGTCCAAAGAGGATTTTACCGAGAAATAGAGTGGAAAAATGTCGATGGAAAAATCATTCCATATGAAAATGGGATCCCTGCAAAGTTCGTTCCGGGAAAAACATGGATTAATATCGTACCAAATTTGAAGGATGTATCGTTTGCTGAATAAAAAGGCTTTTAAGAGAGTATGGAAGAACGGATAGTTCCAGTTAATTAATACAATGGTAACGATCGTTACTATAAAAGTCTTATATAAGGAGAATAAAATATGCAAATTGAAAAATTACGTGGAAAAGCATTGGATCAATTATTTGAATCAGTGCTCTCATTAAAAGATATTGAGGAATGCTATCGATTCTTTGACGATTTATGTACGATCAACGAAATTCAATCATTGGCTCAACGTTTAGAAGTTGCCAGAATGCTGCGTGAGAAGAAAACGTATCATGTGATCGAATCCGAAACCGGTGCCAGCACAGCAACAATTTCACGCGTAAAAAGATGCTTAAATTATGGAAATGATACTTATGAGATGGTGTTGGAGCGAATTAGCAAGCCGAAACAGGATGAAGAAGAATAATGCTTTGTAAAGAACAGTATGCTTAGGCATGCTGTTTTTGTATTGTGGGGATTATTGGTAAGGGTATATGAAAAATAAAAAAGAAGAAGTGATAAATACTTCTTCTTTCGTAAATATTAGCCTAGAGTGTGTTTCTTGCTGAGAGAATGCTTGGTTCTTTGTCGCCTCCGGCTGCAATATTTTTACTTCCATTTGTATTATGAACATTATTATAAATAAATGCTCCACCAAAAAGGAATACTCCAACTGTTAATGATAGTAATAATTTTTTCATTATTTCCAACCTCCTAAATTTTTATAATTTTTTTATATGAAAAGTTGACTAGTTTATAGTAAGTAGCTGCGTTTTTATATTTATTTGTTTTTTCGAAATAGTCACCCAGCATTTCTGCATATTCTGTCAACTTAGCATAATTTTTTTGCTCTTTTAAATAAGGAATAAACTTATTTACCATCAAATTTTCAAATTTTTTATGATCTTTATCTATTAAATATAAATAAGCGAGAATTTCATAATAAAAGGATAAATATTTCTCTTTATTTTTAGTATTAATCCAATTAAGCCCTTGGTCTATTCTCCTCTTTGCTTCTTTATAATTATTGCTATTATATGATTGGTCAATAATAGAAGTAATTGCTAATAAACGATCATCCAATGTGGAATCTTGGGAATTTACTATTATATCAAAATTTTCAATTGCCTTCTGAATATCTCCCTTTACTAAATAAAGATATCCCATATTTAAATGAGTGAGAAGAATTAATTTTTTATTTTGTGTACTTTCTGCAAGTTGTTTGGCTAAATGGTAGTTTTTTATTGCTTTATCATGGTTATTGATACGCCGATAGCATATCCCAAGAACTAAATGGCATTCTGCACACCTTGAAAAGTTATAAACCTGCCGATAATATTCCAAAGCTCTGTTGGCATAGCTTTGTGCTTCAGAGGTTAAATGATGTTTACTGTATGTAACTGCAAGTGAATAAAGTATATCTGCCACTTCATCTTCCGGAAATTCAAGAAGTGGAAGTAAATCTTCTGACAAAGCATAGTTCCGTAATGCATCATTCTCTTCTTCAATAATTGAATAATAATTCCCATTAAATTTTAACCAATAATATTTTTGCTTATTATTAAATGTACCGCTTACATCTTTTAACCTATTAATTTGCTCAAGGGCTTGATTAGTTTCACCAATTTTTAAGAAGTATCTAATCAAATGAATCTTTATTAAAACCTGTAATTCTGGGTCATTGATGGTTTTAGTTAGTTCAGTGACTTCTTCATATTTGTTTTTTAATAGGTCGACATCTGAAGAGGTTAACAAAAGCTGGAACCATTCATGACATTTTTCTTTTGTACTGTCATCAAGCTGGGTATTCATCTGAATCCCTAGTCTAAGACAGAGAAGCTTAATGACTTCTTCATTCGGTTCAATTTTACCATTTTCAATTTTCGACAAATATGATATCGAAATAATTCCGTCGGCAAGTTCTTCTTGGGTTAAATTTTGGTTTATTCTATTTAACTTTATAATGGCACCGATATTCATAGTAATCACCTGAACCTACTTATTTATCTTATTATATATTAAAAATTGTACGAAGTGGTAATTATAAGAAAACTTTTTCTGGGAATACTATTTTTCTAGTAGAAATGGTATGGGGCTAATGCCATTATTATTCAATATATTTAGAATACACTAAAAATATCACTGTTTCAATTTGAAAAATCTAAAGAAAAGGCTTTTGACCTATGTCAAAAGCCTTGAAAATTTATGCTTTTTGTAATTCAGTTTCCTTTTTTTCATCTAATAACCTATCAATTTTGAATATCAAAGTGTCGATTTCCCTTTTTGTAATTTTTTTAGGTTGGTTTTCTTTTCTCATTTTTCATCCTCCTAACAAATTTTATTGCTTGGTGGAAAAGTTCTTATCCTTATAATAGCACACTTTCTAGGACATTTAACTTGGGAAAATAACACGAAATTTTTGTGATAAATGACCACAAAATTTTCAAGTTTTCCTAAAATGGACTAATAATTATACAAAAACATTCATTTTGATGAAAAAGATAGTCCTTTTGAATTATTTTTTGCCTAAATTTTCGAAATAACTTGTTGCAACTTAAAAAGGGAAAAAAGTATAAAATTTACTAAGGATATTAGGCATGAAAAGTGTCTGCTGTGTCTAGCTCCAGCGCCTATCGACTAGCAGATTTCTCCTTCTTCTCCCTGCGATAAGTCAACATCGACTCGTCCCTCGCCGTGTCTCCTTTATCTCAGTCGAAGACTACGAAATCCGTACGTCGATGAACAAGGCGCTTGCGCTTTTCTAATTTCCTCTTAATAAATTCGGAAACTCTTTTTAGCTTGAACGATCAAATGCTATAATGATGAAAGAGCATAGAATGGAGGATTTTAATCGGATGTATGACGTTCGCGAGTGGCGCCACGCCTTTAAATTAGATCCTAATAAGGAAATTTCAGATTCAGACTTAGAAAAGGTATGTGAATCTGGGACAAGTGCTATCATAATTGGTGGTTCGGACGGAGTCACATTAGACAATGTTCTTAACTTAATGTCAAGAGTAAGAAGATATACTGTACCATGTGTGTTAGAGGTTTCTAATATTGAATCCATCACACCTGGTTTTGATTTGTTCTTTATTCCAACTGTTCTTAATAGTACAGATGTGAAGTGGGTAAATGGGATTCATCATGAAGCCGTAAAGGAATATGGAATATTGATGAATTGGGAAGAAATTGTAGTTGAAGGATATTGCATTTTGAATGAAGATTGTAAAGCGGCTAAGCTGACAAAAGCGAAAACGGATTTGGATGAAGATGATGTGACCGCTTATGCAATGATGGCTGAACATTTATTTAAAATGCCTATCTTTTATTTAGAATATAGCGGAAAATATGGGGATGTTCAGCTCGTGGAAGCAGCAAAAAGACACTTAAGCAATACGAAATTATTTTATGGCGGCGGGATTAAGACAGCTGCTCAGGCACGAGAAATGGGACAATTTGCTGATGTTGTTGTGGTCGGAAATGTAATTTACGAGAACTTTGAGGAAGCATTGAAAACAGTCAATGCAGTCCAGAACTAATCTAGACAATGAGTACTAAATACTTATATAATAGGAACAAATGTTCTTTAATGGTGGTGTAGAAAAATGCAATTTTTAACTGATCGGCTTTTGAATGGATTGAACCCTGAGCAACAAGAAGCAGTGAAAACGACAGATGGTCCGCTTTTACTGATGGCTGGAGCAGGGAGTGGAAAAACCCGAGTTCTAACGCATCGAGTAGCCTATTTAATGGTGGAAAAGGGTGTGAACCCATACAATATTTTAGCGATCACCTTTACGAATAAAGCGGCTAAAGAGATGAAGGAACGGATCGGGAATATTATGGGTGGCGCTGCCGAAAATGTATGGATTTCAACCTTCCACTCCATGTGTGTACGAATTTTAAGACGTGACATCGATCGAATTGGATTTAACCGAAACTTTACTATATTGGATCCAACTGATCAGCAATCAGTGATCAAGGGGATTCTTAAAGACAAAAATATCGATCCGAAAAAGTTCGATCCGAGAACAATTTTAGGAACGATTAGCAGTGCAAAAAATGAATTAGTTGACCCAGAAGAGTATTCAAAACTAGTCGGTGGATATTATGAACAAGTAGTAAGTGATGTGTACGATGAATATCAGAAGCGTCTTCGAAAAAATCAAGCATTAGATTTTGATGATTTAATTATGATGACGATTCAATTGTTTAAGCGAGTTCCAGAAGTTTTAGAATTTTATCAAAGAAAATTCCAATACATTCATGTGGATGAGTATCAGGATACAAACCGTGCGCAATATATGCTTGTAAAGCTGCTTGCGTCTCGCTTTCAAAATCTTTGTGTAGTCGGAGATTCGGATCAATCGATTTACGCTTGGAGGGGAGCGGATATTTCAAATATTTTATCCTTTGAAAAAGATTATCCCCGTTCAAAAGTAATCTTGTTAGAGCAAAATTATCGTTCAACGAAAAGAATTCTTCATGCAGCGAATGAAGTCATCAAAAAAAATCTAAACCGCAAACCGAAAAATCTTTGGACAGAAAATCAAGAAGGACCAAAAATCACTTATTATCGTGCAGATAGTGAGCAATCAGAGGCTCAATACATTGCAGGAAAAATTAAAGAAATGACGAGTTCTGGCGGTCGTAAATTGTCTGACATTGCGATTCTCTATCGAACAAATGCGCAATCTCGTGTGATTGAGGAAGTAATGTTAAAATCAAATATTGATTACAGCATTGTTGGCGGTATAAAGTTCTATGATCGAAAAGAAATCAAAGATATTTTGGCTTATTTACGTTTAATTGCGAACCCGAATGATGATATTAGTTTGCAGCGCATCATTAATGTTCCTAAACGAGGAATTGGTGCCACTTCCTTTGATAAAATCGCAAGATATGCTGCCGACCATGATATCTCTATCATGGATGCTTTAAAAGAAATTGATTTTATCGGTGTAAGTCCTAAAATAGCAAATGCAGCAAATGAATTCTTTGAATTAATCAAAGGATACACTGGGATGCAGGATTATCTCTCTGTGACAGAATTAGTAGAGGAAGTACTAGAGAAGTCCGGCTATAGAGAAGTGTTAAAAGCTGAAAAAACAATTGAGTCACAAAGCCGTCTTGAGAATATAGACGAATTTTTATCAGTAACGAAGAATTTTGAAGAGGCAAATGAGGATAAAAGTTTAGTTGCCTTTTTGACAGATTTAGCATTAGTTGCTGATATTGATCGATTAGATGAGGAAGAAACCAAAAATGATACATGTGTTTTAATGACACTGCACTCGGCTAAAGGTTTAGAGTTTCCTGTAGTTTTCTTAATAGGTCTAGAGGAAGGGGTCTTTCCACATAGCAGGTCTCTTATGGAAGAATCGGAAATGGAGGAAGAACGTCGTCTAGCATATGTAGGGATTACACGCGCAGAGGAAGAGCTGTTCCTTACGAACGCAGGTATGCGTACTTTATTTGGACGTACAAATATGAATCCTGTCTCTCGTTTTATTAGCGAAATTCCTGAAGAATTACTAGAACCAGTTCATAAGGAAGCTAAACAAATTAGTAATCCATTTGGTGCTCCTCGTAAACCTAGTATGCACCGCCCTGTCACAAGACCAGTTCCAGCAAGTTCTGGCGGAGATGAAATGGCTTGGAAGGTTGGCGATAAGGCAGAGCACAAAAAATGGGGTGTTGGAACAGTCGTTAGTGTAAAAGGAGAAGGAAAAGGGATCGAACTTGATATTGCTTTTCCAAGTCCAGTTGGCATCAAACGATTATTAGCAGAATTTGCACCAATTCAAAAAGTATAGTTGTAAATAGGATGATAAGGAAATCGGCTAATTAGCCGATTTCTTCCAATCTGACCTCTAACATCTCACCTCAAAAATGAAAGGGCTGTTGTTATGGATAAAAAAGCTGCCGAAAAAAAAGTTCAAGAACTTCATAATCTCCTGAATCAATATAATTATGAATACCATGTCTTGGACCATCCTTCTGTACCTGATTCAGAATATGATCGATTAATGAGAGAATTAATAAGCATTGAAGAACAATATCCGGATTTGATTTCACCTGAATCTCCGACACAGCGTGTGGGTGGAGAAATTTTGTCCGCTTTTGAAAAAGTAGAGCATCGGATTCCAATGTTAAGTCTGGGAAACGCTTTTAATGAAGCCGATCTATATGATTTTGACCGTCGGGTAAAGCAAGTTGTCGGTGATGATGTTGAATATGTATGTGAATTAAAAATTGATGGGTTAGCGATCTCCCTTCGTTATGAAAATGGACTATTTATTCAAGGTGCGACAAGAGGAGATGGAACAATTGGTGAAGACATTACATCCAATTTAAAAACGATTCGCTCCATACCGCTCCGACTAAAGCAAGAGATGTCTATTGAAGTACGCGGAGAAGCCTATATGCCGAAAAAATCCTTCGAAGCGCTAAATAAAGCAAAAGAAGAGAACGGAGAAGAGCCATTTGCCAATCCTCGAAATGCGGCTGCAGGGTCCTTGCGTCAGCTTGATCCTCGAGTTGCAGCATCGAGAAATTTAGATACTTTTCTTTACGCAATCGGAGATTTTAGTGAAACAGGCGAATCTACGCATAATGACGGCTTAAATTTATTAGAGAATCTTGGATTTAAGGTAAATAAAGAAAGAGAAAAATGTGCGAATATTGAAGAGGTGCTTCAATATGTACAAAAATGGGTAGAGAAGCGTCCAAATCTACCATATGAAATTGATGGAATTGTTATTAAGGTTAATTCTTTTGAACAACAAAGAGAGCTTGGATTTACCGCGAAAAGTCCAAGGTGGGCAATTGCTTATAAATTTCCTGCAGAGGAAGTTGTCACAAAGCTGCTTGATATTGAATTAAGTGTTGGCAGAACAGGTGTCATTACTCCAACAGCGATACTTGATCCGGTTCGGGTAGCTGGTACAAAAGTACAAAGGGCATCCCTTCACAATGAAGATTTAATTCGTGAAAAGGATATTAAACTTGGTGATTATGTTGTCATTAAGAAAGCTGGAGATATCATTCCTGAAGTAGTAAACGTACTGGTTGAAAAACGAACAGGGGAAGAACAGGAATTTTTAATGCCAACCCATTGTCCTGAGTGTGAAAGTGAACTCGTTCGTTTAGAAGGAGAAGTAGCATTAAGGTGTATTAATCCAAAATGTCCTGCTCAAATTCGGGAAGGCTTGATTCATTTCGTCTCAAGAAATGCGATGAATATTGATGGCTTAGGTGAAAAAGTCATTAGTCAGTTGTTTTCACATGAGTTGATTCATGATGTAGCAGACATTTATCGTTTACAACAGGATCAGCTTTTAGAATTGGAGCGTATGGGGGAAAAATCGGTAACCAATCTTCTAGCAGCTATTGAAAAATCGAAAACGAATTCGTTGGAAAAGCTGTTGTTCGGTCTAGGTATCCGCCATGTCGGTGCAAAAGCAGCGAAAACATTAGCGCAAGAATTTGGCAATATGGATGCGTTAGCCGCTGCTACTCGGGAAGAGCTCACAGCTATACAAGATATTGGTGAAAAAATGGCAGATTCCATCGTCACTTATTTTGAAAATGAAGATGCGATTCAGTTAATAAATAAATTGAAAAACGCTGGATTAAATATGGATTACAATGGTTCAAGGCCAGTTGAGGCACAGTCGATTTCTTCTTCATTAGCAGGAAAAACTGTCGTATTAACCGGGAAGCTTGTAAAGCTAACAAGAAATGAAGCAAAAGAAAAGCTTGAAGCATTAGGTGCCAATGTAACAGGAAGTGTCAGTAAGAAGACGGATTTAGTCATTGCTGGTGAAGATGCAGGTTCAAAGTTAACGAAAGCTCAGGAACTTGGAATCGAAGTATGGGATGAAGAAAAAATGCTGGAAGAATTTAATATTAACTGAAACTTTATCTTTAGGTGAAAAGTCTATTAAAATGATAGTAATAATGCGTCCATTATATAGAATGAAACGATGGATGAGATAAAGGTGGCAAATAAGCATGAAAAAGTGGTTGCCGGTGTTCGCTTCCGTTTTACTTCTCATTACAGGGTGTGCACCGAAGTTTGATTCTCAAGATAAGATTGTACAAGATAAAAATAATAATAATAAAAAACAAACAGCGATTATTCCTACTTACCAAGTTTCTGATGAATATTACCGAACGCTAATACCATTCGAACCTAGTAAGGCAAGAGGGAGAATTGTTAACAACTTAAATACTCGCTATGATATTCAAGAATTTGAAACAGGGTTAATGAGGGTTGCACAAAAATCTTTTTCACCGGATACCTACCTCTTTCAAGAGGGACAGTACTTGGATAAAGATACTGTTGATGCTTGGCTAAATCGAAAATATACAAGCAGTCAATTAAAAGAAAAAAAGCTTACAAGTGCTGACAATCTTGGCTTAAATCCCGTCAATGATGGGAAGGGATCCATTGAAGAGCAAAATAAGAAAGCTCCAATTTATTTAGCACATATTTTGGAACATGATTATTTAGTAAAAAGCAAAAAAGGTAATACTGCTAAATTAGGCGGTGTAGTCATCGGACTGGCTCTGAACACCGTTCACTACTATCAAAAAGAACAGTATGGAGCAGTTTACGAAGAAGATATTAAAAATACGGAGAGTGAAGGGAAGAAAATTGCTCAAGAGGTAATTAAACGTCTCCGTAATATGAATGGATTAAAGGATGTTCCTATTACAATCGCTTTATTCGAGCAGAAGGCAAAAGATTCAGTTGTTCCAGGTAATTTTGTATCTTATGCAGAAGTTGGGCAAGGGAGTTCTTCCATTGATAAATGGAAGAAGATCGATGAAAAATATTATCTATTCCCTGATGATACTACTACGAAAGACTATCGAGATGATGCTAATAAGTTTGACAAATTTAAACAGAACATCGAAGAATATTTTCCTAACTACAATGGTGTCATTGGCCGGGGATTATATAGAGACAAGCAATTGAGCCAATTAAGCGTCGAAATCCCTATCCAATTTTATGGGCAAGCAGAAGTAATTGGTTTCACTCAATATCTAACAGGGCAAGTTATACAAACATTCCCAGATTACATCTCATTAGAAGTAAGTATAACCTCTGTAAACGGTCCGAAAGCCATCATTGTGCGTGAACCAGGAGAAAAAGAACCATTTGTTCATATTTATCAATAAGGCTCTTTTCTTAAACTTTTTGAGGAAAAAAGTACATTTCCTCCTTGTAGCATTTGAATCGAAAATCTTAATAATAATGCATGAAAATATTGAGAATGAAGCCTTTACTAAGAAAAGATGCCCCGAAACCAAATTATATTAGGATTCTAAACTCTTTACGTAATAGTAACAATCTTTTCGAAAATGGCCATTAGTAAATGCAGACGGAGAAATCCGTCTGTTTTTTAATTATATTTATACTATTAATATGGTCAATGCTTAGTGCATCGAGTCTAAATGAATCAGATAACCATCCGGGCAAAATATAAAATATCTTCATATAAATTCCACATTACATTGCTATAATGCTTGGATTAGGGGTGAAAAGCATGTCATACAAAATATTGGTAATAGAAGATGATTTTGATATTCAAGAGTTGATTCGTGAGTTTTTGACGACACAGGATTATGAAGTGTGTACCGCAAGTGACGGGGTAGAGGGATTTCAGTTGTTTCAAAAAGATACGTACGATCTCGTGATATTGGATGTTATGCTTCCGAATCTAGATGGGTACAGTGTTTGCAAGATGATACGCAAGCACTCGTTGATACCTGTTATTATGCTGACAGCTTTAGGAGAAGAAAAAGATCAAGTGAAAGGATTTGAACTCGGGGTAGATGATTATATCACGAAGCCATTTTCTTATAATATTTTGGTTAAACGGGTAGAAGCGATATTAAGAAGAGTAAATCCTTTCCCTTCCCGAATTTTGCAATTTGAAGAAATAGTATTGGATGGGGAGGCATACACGGTTTCCATTCATGGAGAAGAGATCGAGCTCACAGTAAAAGAATTTGAAATTTTATTTGTCCTTTTAGAGAATAAAGGAAAAGTATTGACACGAGAAGTTTTACTGGATCGAATATGGGGATTTGACTATTACGGAGATACACGAGTGATCGATTCACATATGAAAAATTTACGGAAGAAACTGGGTGTTCCGTATATAAAAACTGTAAAAGGAATCGGGTATAAGTTAGATGCCTTATCTTAAGCGAAAAAGCATTACCTATAAAATTTTTCTAATTACAACAGCCCTTCTCGTGATCTCTACTTGTTTAATTTATCTGATTTTCTACTCTTTATTGCCATCCTATTATTATAAATATAAAAAAAATACATTAGATAAAGGGATAACTGAACTGATACAGAAAGTAGAAACTGAGTCTTTCGGAGAATCAAAAGAAATACTAGATACGTTTGCTCAGAAATATAATGTGAGCATGGTGATTTGGGATGTCCATGGAAATCTTGTATATGTACCATCTTCCATATCTATGCGGGTACAGCAACCTTTTTCCGCGGCTGAATCGCATCCAAGGATTATTTTGAGGACACTCAACATTCCATCTGTTTATTCTACGGAAAAGACAATGCAATTTCGGGATGAACAATATTTTGCGAGATTTACGGCTACTTTACAGCCGATTGATGAAGCATCTAAAGTGATTCTCATGTTTATGCCCTATATCGGAGTATTAATTTTGATTATTTCCATTGCAGGAGCATTTTTCTACTCTAAAGTTATTACAAATCCATTGTTGAAAATTAATGAAGTAGCAAAAAAGATGGCACGATTGGATTTCACTTATAAATCTGAAATGAAGTCGAATGATGAAATTGAAGAGCTTTCGAACAGCTTAAACGAGCTTTCTGATAATCTACAAAAAACCATGGCTGAGCTAAAACAGAAGAACAAACAGCTTAAGGATGATATTGAAAAAGAACGGGAAATGGAAGCAAATCGAAGAGAATTTGTTGCAACGATTTCTCATGAATTAAAATCGCCCATCACAGCCGTCAAGGGCCAGATAGAAGCGATGATATACGGAATCGGAGTGTATAAGGACCGGGATAAATATTTACGAAGATCCTTTGAAATTATGGAGGAAATGGATAAGCTCGTGAAAGAAGTATTGGAAATTTCCAGGTTGGAAAGGTATGAGTTTGTACCCCAGATTGAAAGAGTCGATCTATCGAATCTGGTTACCGAAATTATTGAGGACCTTGAGTATTTCAGTAGCCAAAAGCAATTACACATGATAAATGATATAGAGCAATGTCTACATGTATATGTGGATAAAAATTTGATGAGAAAAACAATCATAAATGTTATTAACAATGCCATTATGTATTCAAAGGATGGGGAACAGGTCATTACGAAATTACACCGAAATAATAGGACTGTTACATTAGAAGTCCTTAATACCGGTGCTCATATTGAAGAGAAAGAATTAGAACAAATCTTTAAGCCATTCTATCGGATTGAAAAATCGCGCAACCGAAACACCGGAGGCAGCGGACTTGGATTGTTTATTGTCCAAAAAATATTAGAGCTGCATCGTATAAAATACAATATAACAAATGTAAGCGAAGGTGTATTATTTACGATTTACTTTCCAGAAGAAGCTCACATATAGGGGCTTCTTTTTTATGTGTGCCAGGCATGGCAACTATCTAGGTGGTGAAAGTCCACTGTGGGGGTACACATCAGCCAACCACTAAGGAAGCGCAAGGTACT
>NZ_JBNNWS010000035.1:0-19832 GCF_050281185.1 Heyndrickxia sp. NPDC080065
TCTAACAATGAAGGCATTTTTAATTTTATTTCCATTGAACCACCTCACAACTTCACTTTTTCAAACTTTTCATCTAAAACCTAAACTGTTTTTTACTGCCCTTTCAGCTCTCCCTTTCGCATTCAAAAGTGATTCATAACCGAGAATTATTTTGGTACCTACAACATGATCTATTTGCATTTTTGGGAACCCGTCTGTTGCTTTATTTAATAGTATTTGTAACTCGTCTGCGCTCATGCCTTCTGTTTCCACAACCTTGTACAGCCTGAATGATTCTCTCACAGTATTCACTCCTTTGTCGGAATGTGTATTACCGATATGTTTTTTGAAATTGAAAATAATGGTTAGGAGTTCCGATATAAACCCCACTGTTATTGCGTTCAAAGTAGAAAAAAGGCTTTCGTATAAACCAATGGAAATATCGCCATTGTTTATGTGGTCTTATGTTAAATCTATGATTTTTTACTAACTTTCCTTTAAACCAAAACATCATTTTTGAGTGTTGTTTAAAGTAATATATCTTCTTTGACAATCTATAAACTGTATGGTTTTTATGCTTGTAAATATTCAAATCGTCCACCTTCCTTTACTGCGCTTTATGTATCTAAAACAGAGTCTCTTGATAAAATCCTGTTTCTGCTGCCACGGGGTTAATCCAAAGAACTTCTTGACGTTTTGCCCCGGCTTCTGCAGCAACATCCATAGTTTCTCTTTGCCAATGCTTTAATCTCTCGTCATATATATGATGAGCATATTCGGAAAGAAGAACAGGCCCTGGGTGAGCATCTAAGACTTCTAGCAATTCAATATGATCATCTATTGTCATTTCATGTTTATAATGACGTTTTGTTCTCGTCTCAATGATGTAAGGAGGATCTGCATAAACCAATACTTCTTTCCTTCTGTATCTTTCAAGAAGCTTTACAGCTGGTTGATTCTCTATTTGAGCCTGCTTTAGTCTTTTTGCGACTCGTAATATTTTTTCAGGAAGTTTGCTCCACTCCATAGCAACATCAGGACCATTGGATGAAATAAGACTTCTCCAACCTGTTCTATCGCTTGTTTTTGCTCCAATAGCTTGCCAGCACCTTACTAAAAATCTTCTTGCATCCTCGATTTCATCACCTGTCTCAAACTTATAAGATTTATAGTATTCCTCTCTTGAAAAGGGAGTCCATTCAATACCCGCTGCCAATTCCGTTGAATTATCTCGAATAACCTTAAATAAGTTGACCACGCTGCTATCCATATCATTTATTGTTTCTATTCCGGAGGGTGGCTTATTAAAAAACACTGCTCCGGATCCAAAGAAAGGTTCCAGGTATGTTTTATGTTCAGGCATATGATTAATAATCCAACTGGCCATACTCCATTTGCTACCTGGGTAATGTAAAATTCTTGGTAAAGCCATTGTTAATTCTCCTTTTTTATTATTCGTAATATTAATAAAGGATAATTTCAATCCATAACGAATATGATGTATAAGTGGACCAGAAGGAGGTAACTTGAATCAAATTCTTTCGATTCAAATTGATCTCAATTTAATTTTTAATAACGTTGTCGCTGGCTTGATCACTTTTTGGATACTTGAAAAGTTTAGTTCAAAGGAAAAGTAAATTATATTACCGAGGGTCCCCCTACATATCGGATTTGATATGTGGGAATCGGCTTGGTAATATAAATTAAATACATGTAGCAAAAAAGATATAGAAAAATGTTGGTTTTAGCTTGATTCTTATAAGCGATCAACATTTTTTTATATTGGCACACTTACAAACCCTTGATTTAACGCAAATTTGACCTCAATTATAAATTAAATTTATATAACGAAGTACGTGGTATCTTCGTTAAGCAACATTAAGAATTAAATATCTCGCTGTTATCATCTAAATAATCTCTGGCAATCTGAGTATCTGCATTCTCATTAATTAAAGTGTGAGTATGTGTTAAAAGCGCCTTTAAATCTACCGTTTCTTCTTGTAGTTCTTCATAGCTTTTCACTACAAGCATTGAATCTGAAAAGGTTGCTTTTTCTAATTCCTCTAAGCTATTGTGATAGCCATTGGCAACACCAACTCCAGTAAGACTCATTAAGAAAAATTTAGTACCAATCATAGAACCAAAATGTATTCTTGATACTAAGTATCTTCCTAGTAATTCCCCTTTTACTCTGTCCTCTACAATGTCTCCAATTTTAAATATAGCCATAGTTTTTCTCTCCTTTTTATTGAACATAATGGTTCTAACTCGACACTGCTGGCTTATATTCATATGGATCCACACACATTTCAGGTAAATTTGCTCTAACAAGTGCTTCTGCAAATGGTGGCGGAACTGCATTTCCACATCGAGTAACTTGCTTTGCTTTTGAATAAACATTACCTTCACAGTCACGATCGATAATATAATTTTCAGGGAAACCTTGTGCTGCAAACAATTCATGTGGTTGAAGCATTCTCATCCCGATATCAACTATCTGATAGTTTTTTCCTTTAATCGTTACTAACCCGAACCTATCTTTAGTAGTAACAGTGTGTAAGGGCTCGCTTATTTGCTGACCTATATCAGAACCATAATATTTCATTAAGAAAGCCGTTACTAAGTTTGATTTATTTACCGTAGTTATGGTTCCTAATGGACTATCCATTTCATGCCCTGTGCTTGCGCCAAACTGCCTAACGATAAATGCTGAAACTAGGGCATAGCGATTAGATGTATCTAATGTATAAATTGGGCTATCTAGCGTCTGTCCTCTCACCTCATCCTTTTGAGTCTCCGTATGATATTGCGCTAGAAATGGAGTTACAAGACAATGTTCAGCTTTAGTTGTAATTGTTGTAAGTGATTGTTCTAGTGAATACTGTAATCGATCCCCACCAAACCCTGTTTGACCAATTTTAGTAATGTAAGGTGTAACCAATCCCCAACCATTTTTCGATGTTATAGTTTTCAAAGGTTCATTAATTGAATCACAATAATGATGTGATGAACCACTATGATTAACTCGAACAATAAACGGATCTGGATTATCAAAAACAAACCGCTTTATCCCTCTTGCAATTCGCCGCAATGTATTCTCTGCTAAAGGCTTCTTTCGATCGAAAATAGAAGGAGAAGGAATTGACCAATCAATAATTTCTGCAGCTGATCTCCAAGGCTTTAATTTTCCTTTTCTTACTTCTTCACTTTTTGGATCCCCATGTGTTGGTTTTGGCCATACAATCGGGTGTCCATCACACCTAGCAATTAAGAAAAGTCTTTTTCGTATTGTCGGTGCTCCAAAATCACATGCACGTAGTTCTTTCCAATCTACTTTGTAGCCTTGTTTTTTTAACGCATTTACGAAGACTTTGAATGTTTTTCCTTTTTTATCTGGATCCGGACGTCCATCTTTTAATAGTGGTCCCCAGGTTTTAAACTCTTCTACATTTTCAAGCATTATTACCCGTGGTTTTACGGTAGCTGCCCAACGAACAGCAATCCAAGCAAGCCCTCTGATCCTCTTTTCAACAGGCTTCCCGCCCTTTGCCTTTGAAAAATGTTTACAATCTGGAGAAAACCAAGCTAGTCCAACTTTACGGCCCTTAACAGCCTTAACAGGATCAACATCCCAAACAGATTCACAGTAATGTTCCGTATCTGGATGATTTGCTTTGTGCATGGCGATGGCAGCTGGATCATGATTAATGGCTATATCTACCGAGAGACCTGTTGCCATTTCAATACCGTTACTTGCTCCGCCACCGCCAGCGAAATGGTCTACAACGATTTCGCGGAAAATATCTAACTGCAAATTTTTCATAACTGATTCACCCCAAAACGCTCATTGAAATATTCCCTAACCTTTCCGGCAGTCTTTTTTCCGATACCTGGCACTGTCTCTAAATCTTCAAATATCTTAACTAAATATTTAATATCTGCTTCACGTTGCCTTTTTGCCCCTGCATCAAAACCCGCATTAAAAGAATCTTTAGAATCAAAAATCCGTTTCATTTGAGCATTGGACAAGGAAGGCTTATTCCTTCCCTGCCTCTTTAATTGTTGAAGTGCATTGCCCACATCACCCACTCCTTTTCCAGTCGTATTTGCTACCTTCAGGAATCAGTGTGTTAAATTTCTTGGTGAAAGTGTTCATCTTCTTTATATCCTGCTTGTTAATACCTTCCTCGAAAACCGTTACTACTTGCAGCAGCTCATTGTCGGTACCTTTGTACTTATGCTCCACAACACGTCTGGTCATGCTGGGTACACATCCCTTTTTAGCTTTGTAAGAGCAAAACGTCTTAGGCCGTTTACTTCTTCTTCAAGTTCGATATAATCACTCCGGTACCGGTCACAACGATCTTCCAGAGCAACTATCTGCTGCTTCAAAGGCTGTAAAGTATTTTCAAGCTTGATATTTTCCTTGTGGAGATTCTCTTTATCTACCATTGCCGATTCATAGAGTTCAACCGATTGATCAAGCTGTTTCTGAAGCTTTTCAATTTGATTATCTTTCCTCAGATGTTCTTGTAGCGAATCTTTTAATCTTTCATCCATTTCCGTGAGGAGTTTATGAGCGTCGATTACTTCACGTTTAAGGCGTTCTATTTCCTTGCCCATTTCCTCAATTTCAGGAGATTTTTCCGTATTAATGGTTTTACTATCAGAGATAACTATCGAGCCTGAATTGGATTCATTTACTGTCCCTTCCCTTTTCGCAATTAACGTTTTCAATCTGAGTTGCTCAATTTCTTCAGGGGAAAGGTGCACCTTTTTCCATGCGGTTAATTCACCGACATGCTTGAATCCAAAATCCTTAATGATTTTTACATCCGCAAGTCCTTGTTTCTTAAGAGCTAAATACCGTTCTTTTGATAATTTCATGGTTACTTTCACTTCTTTCTCCCCTTTCAAAATGGATTCAATAGATTCGCCTTTGTTATACCGTTCCAATTGCTCCGGATTAAGTTTAAATTCGCTTAGTGTAGGTTTCCAACCATCATTCGATGGCGTCATTTTGACAGCTCCTGTATACCGGTGTGGCATGCTAGTTTGTACCACGTCACTTCACCTTCCGTTTTAATTTTTTCAGCTTGTCCAACTCGATGAATCCGAATTGATCATCGTATGCCAGGACAGAAAGAGTATCTAAGTATTTCCGTTCGAAGAGTTTGCGCTTTATAGCAAATTCTTTGGTTTCAACACCTTTTATGTCTATGACCTCTACTGATCCATCAAGCTTAAGAACCTCAAAATCGGCTACGTACTCGATCTTACGAAAATTCTTACCGTTTTTAGAAAAAGCTTCTTGGAGTATGTATCTAGGCTGCAGCTTAAAATCTTTTATTTGCTTAGCTTGTTTGAGCCATTTGAGTTGGTTGTAATAAACTGCCTCGGCTTTACTATCAAAAGTAATGCCATCAACCATTGTTTTCTTATTTCCGTACTTTGGCCGTTTCTTGGCCTTTAAATTTCGAAATTCCTTTGCTGACATTCGTTGCATTATTCTTCCTCGCTTAACTCTTGATCAAAGGAGATCTGATCCTCATTCTCTTTTTCTTTCAATTTTGCTATCTTTGTTTCACATACAGGACCGATACCGCGCTCGATACTTCGTTTGCTTTTTAATGGACGATTGCAGATTGGGCAATTCATCAATACCCATTCTCCTGTCGTTCATAATTGACTTTATGTTTAGAAAAATAAGCTTCCTCGATCTGCTCCGGTGTAAATCCAAAACCATTAATTCCGATGTTTAAAAACAATATCCAAGAAGTACGGAACCAATATTGTTTTTGCGGAAAACCAAAGGTATCTTTGAATTTATCGTCCTTTTCTTTGCTAGGGTTTTCAAAGTGGGATTTGTTAATGAAATAAGTCATTTCAAGATAATAACTTGTTAAATCACCATCAAATTCATCTGGATCCAATTGCTCCTCGTAAATATATAGAGCATCCTGCCAACCTTTTTGATATGCGATGGATAAGAAGAAATGAACACCATCAGCGAATTCTTCAAGGAGTGGGTTTTTAGTTCCGGAGAAACCTGAACAATCGCAGTCCGGACAATCAATATATTCATGATCACCGTTTCCTTCTGCGTCTTCTTGAACCATTTCATAATTTAAATCACCTGTACCATTACAAGCAAAGCATTCTACATAAGCTTCAATTCTTGGTTTCTGGTTATCACTCCAATGCTTAAACCAACGTCCCTCGTTGGCGAATTCAGCTAGTTCTACTTGTAATGCTAGGAACGTATTAGGAACAAGAACAACACCATGCAATCCTTTTTTCTCGACGATATGTTTATCTAATTCAGCTTGTGCAGTCAACATTTTTTCAAGATTCATCTATTACACCTCACGAATTTTGTACCCTATGCATGCTTAAAACATGCTTAAGAGTACGATAGTCTAGATCATAGATTGATTGTTTTTGATATTCTTTGATGCCAGCATTCTGAAGTTGTTGGATTACGAAATTACGCTTCATATCCGTAGCAGCTTCGAATAAAATACCCATCATATTTCTCCTTTCATGAACCAGAATTTTGATATTGCTTTTGTATTCTTTGTAATCGTGCACGCTTCTCCTCTAGTGACTCACCATCATTAGCTGGTAATGGAGGAGTTGATTTAGGTTGATCTCCGTCATACCAAGAAGGAATCTTTTCGGTTCTTACAGGTTTTCGATTAATGTTTCTAGGCCCTTTTGTTTTATTAAACTTCTCTTGCTCGTAAGCTCGTACCCTATCAAGAGAATTAAGATTGTTATTAGCCCATTCTTTTAAGAGGAACTCGACAAAGCCGTAATAACGTTTATTCTTGTTATCCGCTATTGTGATTGCCTCATTTACGATTTCCGATTTCCCTTCAAACTCATCCACCCATTTCAATAAAGAGTGCGACTGAATAGGGGACAATCTGCAAAGTAATTTTTCAAATAAAGCAATAGGATTTTCTTGTTCAGTAGTAGTAGTAGTAGTAATTATCTTTAAATAAATATCTTTAATACTATCTTTAAGGGTGTCTTCATCCTTACTCTCCCAAGCGTTCCCCCACATATCTCGTTGGTGTTTTACCAACTTGTCAATTAGTGTTTTACCAACTTTCACTCCCATTTCAGTTAGTGTTTTACCAACTATTTCTTCTAATGAAGTTGGTATTTTACCAACTTTTTTTGTTAGTGTTTTACCTACATTATTCTTGATATTTTCATGAATCAATTGATCCAATTTTTCTCTTTCAAAACCTTTAGTGGGATTTACTTGCCATTTTTCATAATCCTTATTTATTGAAAAAATCATGGATTCCTCATCCCAATTAATTACCCGGCATTCCCTTAAAAATTTTAGCTCCTTCTTAATATCAGATTTATTTAGACCTGCTAATTCAAAAGAATTAAACTTTCCAATCACACAGTCTTTTTTCTGGCAGCCATAGGAAAGCCGGATAATAAAGTGAAGGATGGCTAATTGACGTTTAGAAAAATCTCTCCTAATGATTTCGTCCATTAGCTCCGTTGCAATTCGAATATACCCATTTTCCACCTGTACATTAGCCATCCACGATCATCCCTCCAATACATCTTCTTTTAAATTCCTCTAATCAGATAAAAGAGAATAGTTTTTTTAACCTCGATTACTAATGGAAATCCACTGCCCCATTATCTGCTGCCATTTCAAAAGCCTTTTTCCAATTGTAATAAGACTCCATCCAGTATTCCCTGTTGTTTTCTCCTAATGTTTTTGAAAAATCCTTTGCTTCTTCTTCATACTTAGCGAAATCAGTTGCTAATTTTTTTGATACAACAAAACCAATTACACCTTCGTTATCTGCAAAATTAATCAGTTCTTGAAAGGCTACATCACCTTTGAATTCTTCAAGTTTAGAACGCCACCAGTTGTATCCACCATAGCTACCAGCACGGAAACCAAAACTTTCTTCCCATGTGTATACTTTTTGTGGTTCAATGCCTTCCCCACGCCCTGGGAAATGTTTTTCAGACCATTCCATACTTACTCCGGGTTTCCACTCGGTATCCCAATTTTCAAGTTCTCCGTATTCATCAAATTGCGGATTTTCTACAACCTTTAATTTTCTATAAGCAGTAATATCTAATCCCAATAATTTCTCCTCCATTTTTAAGGAATGAAAACCATTTTGCCGGTTAATTCCTGTACTTCTGTTTTGAATAGTTCTGCATCTGAATTACTGTCTGACAGATGAAGCATCCAGATCTCCTGGACCATTTTTAATTCATTCGCCTTTAGGAATTCCTTGAAGTTTTCAAGGCTCATATGGGACCGTATAAGCCGTTTCTTCATTAATTTTGGAGTACGGCCATTTGCGATATTTTCGTTTAAAATTCCCATGGAGTAGTTACATTCAACCATGATATGGGTAAGCCCTTGAAACCGGTATTTGATGTAATATGTATCTGTGGCGAATAAAAGCTTCTCTCCGGCTTGATTGGCCATTAAGAACCCGTATGGTTCTGCTACATCATGCTGAACGTCAAACGGTAATACGGTCCATGTGCCTATCCGAAACTGCTGTTTGGCTTTTACTGTTTTTATACGATGATGCTGAACATCAATCGCCCCTGCAGTTCCATCTGACATGTAACAATCTATTCCTGCCTTTAGAACATCTTTTAGTGCTTTGCAATGATCCCCATGCTCATGGGTGATAAGGCAAGCAGCAATATTGGAAGTTTGAAAGTTTAACTGCCTCTGAACCTCTTTAAATTTGATTCCTGCCTCCAAAAGGAGTGGGGTTCTGCCATCTGTAATGTAATAGCAGTTCCCCGCGCTGGAACTTCCGAACGCTCTAATCTCAATCATTAAAAACCAGGTCCTTCTGTTCCAGTCGTTGCAGATTCCATTTGTTCTTGTGTTTGCCCTTGTTCCTCTATCGGCAGTTCTTCTGGATCGTCTTGTACTTCATATTCAACGTCAATGATCTCGGAATTTGCATTTTGATTAATTTCACTTTGTACCTGCGCTTCTTCCGCCCTTTCATCTGAAGAACGAATTGTATCTAATAAAAGACTTCCATCATCTGAACTGTTTAAAAATCTTTTGCATGCTCGATTAATAACTGTCTTTTTTGCCATTTCCTGCTTAAATTCGTCATGTGTTGAACCTTTCTTCTCTTCTTTAGCATCTTTTCCCCAAAACTGAGCTTTGCTCCATGCCTTACGGATTTCATCAATTGTCATAAGCTCCGTATGTGTAGATCCGTCATGAAATTCAATAACACAATAAGCACCGGTGATATTATCTTTATTGATATTTCCAAACTTCTGTTTATGCTTAAATTCAATGATCTTACCTTTATCCATTTCGAATTCAACATCATCATCTTTATAAATAACTTGAGCATTAATTTCCTTGGCATTTGCAACTCTTTTGGTAACGGCCATTGTCCCCATATAAGAACGTTGAAAAGTTAATTGATTTCCATAGGCAATGAAATAACCTTGTTTCTTCATTGGGTTGAGTCCTTGTACCACCATATCTAGCAAGCTATTAGCAATACTTTCTTTCGTACATGCTTCAAGAACAGGACGATTACCGTCATTTTTACTTGTTTTGATGTTTTGAAGCATTAAGTAAGCTGATTTCAAAGCATTTTCTGGTGAATAAGCAGGAGGGAAATGAATTTCCCCATTCTGCTGAAATTGTTGGACCTTCGCAGTCACTTGATCAACCACCGAACTTTTCTTTGCTGCTACTTGATTTTGATTACTCATTCTTTTTCCTCCAATACTGTAATTTTCAATCCATCCTCTGCATGTTCAAAATTTTCTATATGCACGTCTTCAATTTCCTCACCTTGGCAATTAATGAGGGTAATATATTCGCCTTTTACATCCTTAACGAGGAATAATCTATCCCAATTTCCACCATCAATATCAAAACCTTTAATTCGTACTGCTTTACCTGCTAATTTTTGGTTAAATACTTTGGATTCTATAAATGTTTCCATCAAATAGCTTCCATTAATGAATCGTTATTTTCTACACGTAAAGTCTTATCTTTTTCTGAAACAATCAGGCTGATAGTTTGTGATTTAGTATCTATCAACTTAGTAACAGCCTCACGGTTATCGATAAAAATTGGCGCCAGTAGACCGTAATGTTCAGATAGAGTATTTATGATGTCTAATCCGACATTAATTCGTGCCGCGTTGTTTAGACCAGAATCATAAGGAACTCCGTTGAAAGTAGTGACACATGTTTCTTTTAAACCTCCATTGATCTGTTCTTCAAACAACTTAAATCGAGCATATTTAAACTTAGAATTAATTTTTTCCTCGAGTAAATTTACCTTAGTACGGATAAATTCTTCTGTTAGGAAAAGCTCTTTTTCTAGGTTTTCGTATTCTGTAGCTAACTTTCTTTCCTGTTGAGAAAGTTCTTCCACACGTTTGTTTGATTGTTCAACGATAGAGAATTTATTTAAATCTTGTTGGTAACGATCACGTTCTTCTTTCAGTTTTAAAATTTCTTCCTGTATACCTGTGATTGATTCACTAGCAGACATATGGAGTTTATCTATTTCTTTTTCAATGTTCGATTTTTCTTGAAGTTTAGCACTATACTGGGCATTTTCTGATATATCGATGATGCTGCCTTCCAGTGTTTTTAACTTATCAATTAATTTGGAAAGAAGTTCATTCTTTTCAGCTATTTGACCGTTCAACTTCTCATATTCCTTAGCGAGGTTTTCGTTATTGGAAATGTATTTTTGCTTTTCCTCATTACCTTGCATTCCTTTTTGATTTATATCCTCAAGCTTTTGTGCGTTTGATAGATTAAATTGGGATAAAGCCTTTTCTCTTGCAGCTGATACTTGTTCTTCTGGAAGATCTTGTCCACAAGTAGGACATTCACAAAGATCGTTATGGGAAAATTCTTGGCTGTTCACTTCATGCCATTCTTGTCGTAGCTGCACCAAGTTTTCATCAATTCGCTTAATGCTGTCATCGTTGTATCGCTTCTGATTTTTTAAGCTTTCCAATTTGGAATTTAGAATAGAAACATTCGATTGTTCTTCTTGAATACGTGCTTTTAACTTATAAACTTCATCCTTGGATCCTGATTCGTGCTCCTGTTTAATTCGAAGAAGTTCGATTTCTATTTCTTGAATTTCCCCTTGCTTCTGTGTAATGGCATTACCATTACGAATATTACTGATTAAATCTGTTTTTTCGTCGATATCTTTATTAATCTGGTTGATAGCACCCTCAAGGACTTGTTTATTTAGTCCATTAATATCCGGCAATCCATGGTTTATTTCATCGATTCGAACTGGTATTTTTTCTAACTGCTCATTAATATCTTTCTTTTTAGCAGTAATAATTTTTCTGTGATCCTCTATGCTACGACCTTCTAAGATTGTAGGTAATTCAGCCAAAGACTTGTGAGAAGCAATTACTTCTTCGTCTGTTACATCACCAGCAACTTGGAGCAATGTTTTACGACGATCTTGCCATTTAAGTTGTTCATTAAAATAGGTTGGACTTGTTAAAAGTTTAAAAATATCTTCATTTACTATAGAAGCAACACGGTCTGTATATCCTTTTTTATTAGAGGGAACTCCATCCACAAAATAATCCGTAGTGTGCCCTGTAAATTCCTTGTTTGCACTACCTCGTTTTTTAGTCCACTTTTCTGAATAAACCTTTCTTAAAGTGAGAGGTCTGCCATCGATTAAAAATTTCACTTCGACTTCGTGATCTAGACCGTGAAGTTCTTTCCCTCCAAAATCAAGTGATTTAATAGAAAAATCTTTTTTGTTTTGGCTGTCCTTATCAAATAGAATCCAAACAAATGCATCGAATAATGTTGTCTTACCAGTTGCATTGTCTCCATACGCACTTACATTTTCTCCATTTGCCTGTAGAGAAAAATTCTTTATCCCTTTGAAATTTTTTAAGTTCAATTCCAACAATTTAATAGTTTTCACTACTTATCCCTCCACTTGAAGCAGATCATAAAATCGTTTATAATCTGCTTAATGATATGTTTTTTTGAATTACTGACACGTTAGCCGACGTGTCTTTTATTTTGGCCAAAATCGTATTCTAGTGTTTCATAGATGTCTTTCATATCCTCGTAAGCACGAGAACCTCCTAGAGTTTCTTGGTACTTTTTTAGAGAATTAAAAACTGATTCGGAAACACTTGTTGTAGGTTCGTAAATTGGACCATTTTTTGTTTCAATCAACTAAAACTCACCTCTCACTTTGAATTTTTATTCTGCAGTCGTAAACTGAAATTCAAGTTTTTCGATTAAATAATCTTCTAAGCTATCTTCTAAAATCACTTCTCCATTTACCTGGTCAATCACAATCGAATCTCCAACCAAAATCTCATTTCCGAAGTAGTCAATACCATTATGTTCGGGTTGAGTAACTAAGTTTGGAATACTGGTTTTTTCAATATCCATAACCTTTGGGTGTTCAACATCTCGTGCCATCTTTATACCTCCTCCCTTATGTACTTTGCTTATAAAAGCAAGTATCTAAGTCTAAAGTCGTCGCAGTGACCGCCAAATATGTATTTCCGGTGTGGCTCATATCATCGCTCACTCCCGCTCATTTAGACTCACATATTTGCTTTCATGATGGTTAATGTCCATCATCACGACCAGGAACCGACTTCAGGGGAATAGGGGGCTTGTCTAGTTCCCGGCCATGATGATGAGCACTAAGTGCCCATCGTTGCATGTGATTGAATTGGGTGATATAATGTTTTTAACTTGGAATCGTTGATTCTGGCAGTAAGTTAAGTGTCCGCTTAGCTTGCTGCTTTTTCATTTTGTTTAAAAATGTGTGACTTCATGATTAATTCCTGTTGAGTAAGGGCTTGCTTGTTATTTTTCAATTCATTGCAAAGCGTTCTAACCTCACTAGCCTTCATTAATTTGCTTGCTGATAATATAAATTTCATCTTTTTTTACCCCCTAAAAAATCGTAGTGTTATAGCTTCCATGGCTAATTTCTTGTTATAGTCATCTAAGTAATCCATATATGATAAATTCACTTTGTTGTCTTCGTTGTACAAATGAAGTGCTAAATTTACTAAAAATTTTTCTGATTGTGACCAAGGAGCAATCGCTTTTTTTAAAGAAGCAACTTTAATTACTTCATCTTCAAGGTCAAAGTATTTTGTGGTAAAAACACTTTTTAGCTTTGCGTTATTTTTGAATAAATGGATTACTCCTTTCCAGTAACGATCTTGTTGCAAACTTCTTGGAATTGTACCCATTGATTTCCCTCCTCCTTTGCATTAAGAAATACCAAACAAACTCATGATATTTTGAATTGACTGAGAAACTGTAACTGGATCTAAACCACACAAAGCTGCAATCATCACCTCCTTCGCGTTAGTTACTTCCATCCACTGTACAAGCGTTTGGACATCTAGTGTGATTTTGTCATTCTCAAGCTTGCTAATGTTGCTCCTTGATATATGAAGCTTTTCTGCAATTTCTTCTTGGCTCATTTTTCGCTGTTTGCGAACTGATTTCAAAATTGCACCGAAACCCAAATGAATCACCCCCTCCCCTTTTGTTCTAATTTGGAACGTTTTCATATCTTGAACATGTTCTTTCAAAGAACAGATAATTAACAAATTTATCTAGTAAACTATTATTAAGACTAGGACCCCATGCTTGTCTTACCAAGAAGAGGCAGCCGAAAATCGGCTACGAGCTAATTCTCTTAGTAAAAAATTTCTCTTTACTAAAGTAAGGCTCCAGCGCTTTTTTGAATGCCTCTTCTTTTGGAACTTTTCCGTAAGTCTCTTTACCGAGATACAGGGGTGACTTTTTTTCTTTTTTTGCCATATCATCACCTCGTTAATACTTATGCGCTAGGGACAGATGGACTGACCTACTCATGAAACTCGTTTCGGTACCCAATTTTCGATGTAGCGAATAGCTGATTGCAATTCCTTGCGCTTAACATCTTTGTAACTAGCCACACCAAATCGATCTTTAATTTCACGATGTAATTCACGGAACAACATTGGTCTTGCTTTTGGATCATCACAAATCTCATAAATCTTAGAAGCGATTCCTTTTTGAAGTCTACGTTGTTCGCCGCTTGTTAAAGTGATCTGTTCTTCAACCTTACTATCGATTTGAGTAACTAGCTTTCGGATTTCATGCTGCTCTTCTTTTATTGCTTGTGTATCTTCTACTAGATCTGCAGTAGTACGAAGAACTGTTACTAATGCCTGGTCTTTTGAAAGTGGTACTACTTTTTCGGTTGAATAACTCCCTGTTTTACGGATAGAAGGAAGAACTTCTTGCTTCACCCATTTTTTAAAGATTTTCGCTTCTGGCTTTCTGCTAGAGAAAATTAATTCGTAAAGACCAGATTCGTTAATTATGTTCATTTCCTTATTTCCAAACTGGGTAGGTATTACCGACATAGCTTTTTCATCTTCATCCAATCGATATACAGCATCACGACTATTTGAAATTTCTAAAATGACACAAACATCTTTTGCGACAAACCACGGTTCATTATTTTGAATAATCATCCGAAGATCTCGGCCTTTGAAATTAAAAATTCGTTGTAGTTCGTTCACTAGATCACCACCTTATCAAATTGCTGTTTTAGCAACGTTTTTGTTAAAAAAATCTATTATTTTACAGTTTAAAATTTTCGCTAAAGCAGGAAGCTGTTCTGCTTTGAATGAATAAGTACCATTTTCATACTTCATATAAGTAGAGGCATTCTTCATACCTAATTGATCAGCCGCTTCCTGAAGTGTAATACCGAGTTCATTCCTTCTATTCTTGATGTAATTAAGATCTAACGATTGCATATCAACCCTCCTTGATTTCTATTTTAGCAACTCTATAAACATAGAATACATTGCTATTTCGGAAATGTCAATATAATAATTTCTTTTTCAGCAATTTTTATTTTTTCTGTTTTAGAAAAATGATAGAATGGTGTTGCGGAACTAGAAAGTGGTGGTAATTATGGGTATTGGAAAAAGAATAATCTATTTAAGAGAGAGAAAAGGCTGGAGTCAAAGAGAATTAGCAAGAAGAGTTGATTTGAACGTCAGTGTAATGAACAGAATAGAATCAGAAGATAGACCTATAAAAGACCATGAATTAAAAAGACTTTCAGAAGTCTTAGATATTTCTACAGATTATTTACTAGGTCGTACTGATGATCCAACACCGCCAAGTAGTTTAAACGAACCGTCCATTGTAAAAGAAAGTAGTAACTTCTTCTACTTCGACAAAGAAGGCTTAAACGAGGAAGAAATAGACCTGTTAGAACAATCGTATAAGATGATGAAAGAACGAGCTCGAAAACGAGCAGAAGCTAAGAAGAAAGAAAAAGATATCTAAAACAGTTTACACGCTGAATGAAAGTTTTTGTTTTGCGTGTTTTATTTTAGGGTATAAATGGGTAATTTACCCTAAAATACATTTATTTTCTTTGAATAGAACTAAAAATAAACAATAGCCTTTTTTGGCTTTTTGTTTTAATTCAAAACAGAACATATATTCCCACAAAACATATATTCGCAACAGGAGGCAAGCAAATGTATCGACCAAGTAACCTAGAAAAATGGATTTCAGACCGTTATATAAAAATGGACATCCTCTATCCTTCAGACCTTAAGCCAAAACTCATTGCTAAAGCATTCGATATTGATTATGAAACCCACTTTGCGCCAGCATATTCTTCTATAGAATACGGAGAAGCATTTATTGTCACCGATAAACGGGTGTCTCATGAAAAACAAAACGAGCAGTTTTTTCATGAATTATGCCACGTTCTGTTACATGAAGGAAATCAAAATATTATGGTCGAAATGTTCCGACATAAGCAGGAATGGGATGCACACGCATTCACTATGTATGCCGCAATCCCCTATTACATGATTGATTTTTCTGTTGAAAATACAATTAAAAGTCTTCAGGAACGTTTTAATGTGCCATATACAATAGCAAAAAAACGATTTAATAATATACAACAGAAATTGTATGTAGCATCAAAACAAATACAAATTCCTAAAAAGTCTTATGAAGTTAGTCCTTACAATCTTGAAGGACGTTCAGCTGAAACTAAACGATTAATAATGCAACTAAATAGACAGGTAGGGTATAGAACAATATGAAAACGAAAATGTCAGTTATTTATGATTATGAACCGGAAGGTAGACAACGAAATATGTGGTTTGTGATTGACTTTATGGAACCGATACCTTGGATGGAAAAAACTATGTATATTAAAGTTAGTCCTTGCGACTACAAAGATGTTTATGAGTTTCAAGACGATATTATCGGGTGCACTATACTTCTTGAAGAACTAATCATTACACATAGAGGTCCAGAATACCTCGGGTTCAATCTCCAAGCAATTCATGACCGTTTATGTAGAGTTGGTATGGATCCAGTTCAGATGGAAAGATTTATTATTCAAGCAGTTGATGTAAAAGAGGTTTTGACTATTGCACAAATAAATTTTGTGGATTAGAAAGGAGTTATCCAGTAATGCCACAGCAAAGAGTCTATTACGACTATGTAAACAAAAAATTAGTGCCATATCTATACGTAATGACATTTAAACATAACGAAATTAACTGGGACAAACCAGTCGTTTATTTCGATGTAATCAAACCCTTTGAATACATTGGTATTGATGATTTTGACGAATCGATCATTTCTATTTCGATCAATAAAGGAGAATTACTTTTAAATAAATCTACCCCCGGAAAACTTGGGATTCATCTAAATTCTGTTAAAAAACGTATTATGAATCACAATGTTGATCCAGACGAAGTTAAGCAATTTATATTATGCTTTCCTGATGTCGAAGAAGTATTACATTTGGTTCCAAATGAGAGGAAATTAGGGTTTTGTGTCGAATATTATCATTGATGGATAATTTGCCCCTAGATCTTTTGGAACTAGAATAACACCGGAAGAAAGATGCATTACTTACAGCTCGAAAGTGTTGTGTGGTTACATTATCAGTAGAAAGGACTGTATAAAATTTGTATAAACAAAAATGGTATCTATCAAGTTGGTTGATAGCAATTTTATTCGCGTTCTCATTTGTAATAATTCCAGGAATAATTGGACTGATTTTACTAATTATCCAAACAATCAATTATAAAAAGGCTCAAAAAATATGGAAAGAGAACAATTACGATGAGATTATTTCATCAGAGCAATCCCTTAAAGATTTAACTATTAAGATAGAAAATGAAAAAAAACAACTGGAAGAATTACAAACTCAAATAGATACTTGTCATTCACTACTTCAAGAAAAGCAAACTCAATTAATTTCCCTTAATGCAGAAATTGATAATAATCATGAGATTTTATCTAAAATACAAAACCATGAAGAAGTTTTCATGAAGTTGGACAATAATATTCAAGAAGCAACAATCAGTTTAGCAGATTTAGAAAATCAACTAAAGGAATCAAGAACACTGGAAATTAATACGAATGAAAATATTGCATTGTTAACCGATAAATATGAAGAATTAAAGAAAAAAACTAATATACAAGAAAAAAATATATCCAAATTGAAAGCAACCTACTTAGGCATTACAACATTAATAGAGAACTTTCCAGAAGCAATTGATTATTCATTAATTGAAAACAACCTTAAAGAAATAAGAGACACTTTAACAGAAGATAACTTTTTTAACACGATTGTTGAACTTGACTTACATCACAAAGACTCAAAAATTCTAAAGAAAGAAATGAACGCTAATAATAGAGAAATTAAAAAACTACTTGCAAATTATAAAAATCGTTACACTACGAAAGCTAATATGACAATTTACGAATTAATGGTTATTGGTCTACAAGCAGAATTACAAAATATATTATATACACTAAGTTATAGTAATCTGGATAAGGCAATTAACAACTCCAAAGAGTTAATTAAAAAGTATCTTACAGTCTGTGGAAATGGAAATGCTAGTATTCTTCCCACAATTACCCGTTTTTTAACTGAACTCGAACCGTTTTTCAGCAACGCTATTCAAATCGAATATAAATACCACTTCCAAAAGGAAAAAGAAAAAGAGGAACAAAAAAAGATTAAAGAACAAATGAGACAAGAAGCAGAAGAACGCCGTTTGCTTGAAATAGAACGAAAAAAACTAGAAAAAGAAGAAGAAAAATATATTATGGAAATCACTAAAAACAAAGAATTATTACAACAAGAAACAGACAATCAAAAAATATTAGCCCTAGAAGAGAAACTGAGAGAATTAGAATTGCAGTTTAATAAAATCGAAGAAGAAAAAGAAGAAATAGTTAAACGTGCAAATGGTAAAGCTGGATATGTTTATGTCATATCTAACCTAGGTTCCTTTGGTGAAAATACTTTTAAAATTGGGATGACACGTCGTCTTAACCCTTTGGATCGAATTGATGAACTCGGAAGTGCATCTGTACCTTTTAAATTCGATATTCATGCAATGATATTCAGCGACAATGCAGTTGATCTTGAACAAAAACTACATCAGACTTTAGATCATAATAGAGTAAATAAAATAAATTTAAGAAAAGAGTTTTTCAATATTAATGTTACGGAACTTCAAAGTATTGTGCAAGACATTGATTCAACTGTTAAATTTACAACTACAATGAAAGCTTTTGAATATCGACAAAGTCAAAACTTAACAAAGAAAAAACACGATTTCATTGGATCTGCTTTTCTCGAAGCAGCTGCAACACATACTTAATTTTCTCTAATATTTAAACTCTATGTACTTGCCTTTTGTTTTTTCTATCACTCTAAATAAAAATTAAAGAAATAATAAAAAGACCACAACGGTCTTTTTATTATTTGCGTAAGGTATGCATGGCATTGGAAATATGATTTCGAACTGTTTTTTCGCTTATAAACAATTCGCTTGCAATTTCTTTTGTGGTCTTATCTTGTACTAACAGCTCGAACACTTCTCTTTCTCTTTTTGTAAGCAGCGGTTTGTGTGTGAAATCATTGTCCTTCAACTATTGTAACCCTCCTTGCCTTCGCCAGCTTTAAACCGCGGGGATGGGTAATTTGATTGTCAGATTATCATATGTGAGAGAAATAATTAGAGTGACATCGTAATGGCAAGGAAGTGAAGAAAAAGACAAAAATGTGCTGATTATTTAATATTATATTGTGTAAAATACTTAAAAATGCTTAAATTTTAAATCCTTTATTGATCTGTACCTAATTTTACTTTCTCGTCTTCCGTCCAAGGAACTCCTTTTCCTGTTATTGTCGAAATTTGTACCATCGCTCCTCGACCAGCAAAGCATAGATCATTTTGCTCATTGATGGCCATGTAATGAAGATCAATTGAAGATGTTCCAATTTTATTTACTTTAACATATACTTTAAGTTTTTCGTCAAAATACACTTGTTTAATAAAATCACATTGAAGATCAGCTACTACTGGTATTGTATCAACCGCCTCCTTTAACCAATCTTGCATAAATTCTTTATGCTTTAAAAATTCAATCCTCGCTTCTTCAAAATATGCAAAAGGCACTGTATTGTTTAAATGTCCAAACATATCTGTTTCAGAAAACCGAACTTTCATTGGTTGAAAAAAAGTGAAACCCTTTTTCCACTCATCAACATTTTCAATATACGATATATTTTTCATAAAACTTTCCTCCTCACCAAAAATGAATGATCATTCACTCTATATTCATTATATCTAGAAAATATTGAATTTTAAAGGATTTCAATCGAGTAGAGGGAAAATAAAGTAATTTATTTTCGCCCCTCTCACAACACCGTACGTACGGTTCGCGTATACGGCGTTTCAATTTATATTACA
>NZ_JBNNWS010000036.1:0-16362 GCF_050281185.1 Heyndrickxia sp. NPDC080065
AGCCAGGATCAAACTCTCCAAAAAGATGTTTGATATAGCTCATAAAAAGTTAATTAATTGACGTTTCGTTTTGTTCAGTTTTCAAAGATCAATCATAATGTCATTTTGTTAGCGACTTTTAAATAATATCATATTCTGTGCATTAGGTCAAACATTTTTTGTTTTTTAATGTCTAACGTTTCAGCGACAATAAATATAATATCACCTTTACATATAAAGAGTCAACCCTTTAAATAAAAATATTTAAAAACAATTACGCAAGCACCTTTTACATACCCCGAGAGGCTAGGCCGCTTGCGCTAAATATATATTTCCCTAATAAAGAAAAACCATAGAAACAGATTTTCAGCCTAGTATCCAAGTTTGAATAACAGTAAGGCCAATAACCCCTGGTATTCCTAATAAACCTGAAATAGATGTAGTAATTATATTAATTGGAACATGAATTCCGAATTGCCCACCAAGTTGATTTAAAAAGAATAAAAACAACGCTCCAATTGCAAACCTAATAAATAGCTGTCCAATCATACGTAATGGTTTACCTGGAGAACCTGCTACTAATAGAAGAAGGATTAGACCAGAAATAACTGCGATAACGATTATCGGATCACTCAAGAACCACACCTCACTTTTTACATTGTATTATCCATTTTATGAACAGATTGTCCAAAAAGAACTCTACATTGTAAAAAATGTGTGGATTATTATTTTATCCTTATATTTCTTGCCCTAGCTTCACGGAATAAAAAAAAGTATTTCATCTCAGCTATTTTTCTTTGAAAATGAAGTTCTTCATTATACTCAAAACTCATGTCAACTAAGGACTTTTGTTGAATCCAATTGTTCCTAGTCCTCGTCATTAAATCGATTAACTTTTGGTCATATTCATTACGCAGTTTCAATTTACGATTGAACATGTGAATACACCTCATTTCTAGGCTGCTTTTACAAAATGTATTTAATTTTTTTGTTACTAAATATCCTGTAAGCATCGATCAGCAATTTCAAAACATAGTATAATTAGCTAAATATGTGCCCCACAAGATATTAAAAATACCAATAAAATGGATTAACAAAGCCCATTTTTTAAAAGATAAGAAAGTATAAAATTTACTAAGGATATTAGACATGAAAAGTGTCTGCTGTGTCTAGCTCCAGCGCCTATCGGCTAGCGGATTTCTCCGTCTTCTCCCTACGATAAGTCAACATCGACTCGTCCCTCGCCGTGCTTCCTTTATCTCAGTCGAAGACTACGAAATCCGTACGCCGATGGGCAAGGCGCTTGCGCTTTTCTTAATAGGCTCTGTTTATACTTCTCTCCTGCCCTCTAGAGCTTTTGATAGCGTAACCTCGTCTGCATACTCTAAGTCACCACCTACAGGCAATCCATGAGCAATTCGAGTAACTTTTATACCTGATGGCTTTAATAGACGTGATATATACATTGCTGTTGCTTCCCCTTCAATATTTGGGTTAGTGGCTAGAATAACTTCTTGGACTGTTTCATCCTGTAATCTCTTTAATAAATCCGGAATGTTTATATCTTCAGGACCTATTCCATCCATCGGAGAAATGGCCCCATGAAGAACATGGTAAAGACCATTAAATTCCTTCATTTTTTCCATCGCTATTACATCTTTCGGATCCTGGACAACACACACTACACTTCTATCCCGCCTTTGATCTTCACATATATAGCAAGGATCTTGATCAGTAATGTGACCACATATCGTACAGTAACTTAAATTTCTTTTCGCATTCACGAGCGCTTTTGCAAAATCAAGGACAGTATCTTCTTTCATACTTAACACAAAAAACGCCAGTCGAGCCGCAGTTTTCGGCCCAATTCCTGGCAGTTTCATAAAGCTATCCATTAGTTTTGTTATCGGTTCAGGATAATGCATCATTTATTCCCCTTAAAAACCCGGAATGTTTAAACCTTTCGTAAACTGTCCCATCGTTTGATTTGTTAATTCATCCGCTTTCTTTAATGCATCATTTGTTGCAGCAAGTACTAAATCTTGAAGCATATCAATATCTTCAGGATCTACTACTTCTTCCTTAATATTTACTTCTACGATTTCTTTATGCCCTGATACGATTACCGTAACCATACCTCCACCAGCAGTACCTTCAATACGTTTTTCCCCTAACTCTTCTTGGGCATCTGCCATCTTCTTCTGCATTTTTTGCATTTGCTTCATCATATTTTGCATATTTCCCATACCACGCATCATTTTTTTAGCCTCCATTTTTTATGATCCTGACTTTTTCGCCGGATTTGTTGTTATTTTTAATCTCTTATTTCAATTAGATCAGCACCAACTAATTTTTCCGCTTCTGATATCAGTGGATCCTCAGTTGTTTTAACATTTTCCTGTGAAACATCTTTTTGGTTGTGAATAAAATTTTCTCGAATACTATTCCACTGGTTCTCAGGGACACCAATCATTTGATAACTTATACCAGTTAGTTCTAACAATATCATTGAAATTGCTTCTAGAAATTTTTGATTTTCCATAGCCATTTGACAATGAATCTCATATTTAAATTTTAGCACAAATGAATTCATCGAAGCAGCAACAGGCTCGGCTTCATTTAAAAGGGCCGATTGAGACCGCATTTGTCGATCATTTAAAAGACTAAGCATATCTCCCCATCTACTTTTAATTAAGCTTAAATCCTGTTTTGTTGCTTCTTTTAAGATATCATTTATTCTTCCAGTTTGTGCTCTAAATCCCTTCCCAGTACGCGGAGCTTTTTTAATCGGCTGCTGATTTGTTCCTTGTTTTTCTGGAATCCCGTTAGCTTTTAATTCGTTTACTTCTTTTTGAAGCATCTCAATCTGATTTAATAATTGCTGCATATCAGGACTGCTAACAGGTTGATTTTTGATTCGTATTTCACATAATTTTATGAATGAAACCTCTAAATAAATTCGAGCTAAATTAGAGAATTTCATTTCTTGCTGCGTTTTATTTAATATATCAATGTATTCATATATTTGTTCTGATGAAATTTCATCAGAAAGCTGACAAAATTCTTCGTCGAGCATTACCCTTTCAATTGCTTCTTCTAAGGCTGGTGCAGTTTTATATAAGAGCATATCTCGGAAGTAAAAAATCAAATCTTCTACAAAACGTGACGGATCTTTTCCTTGAAATAGTAACTCTTCAAATACATGAAGGGCACCCGCAACATTTTTTTCATAAATGGCCTGAGCTAATTTATTTAAGTAAGATTGCGAAATAGAGCCGGTTACTGTTAGTGCATCCTCTATAGTAATTTTTTCTTGACCAAACGATACTGCTTGATCCATTAAACTTAATGCATCACGCATACCACCCTCAGCAGCACGAGCAATAATATTTAGAGCTGACTCTTCAAATTCAATTCCCGATTCTTTTGCAATACGTGCCATTCTACCTGTAATATCGTGGGAGGTGATTCTTTTAAAATCAAACCGTTGGCAACGGGAAATAATGGTTAGAGGGATTTTATGCGGCTCAGTTGTAGCTAAAATAAAAATTACATGTTTCGGCGGTTCCTCTAATGTCTTTAAAAGAGCGTTAAATGCACCAATAGAAAGCATATGTACCTCATCTATAATATAGACCTTAAATGGTACAACATTTGGTGCAAACTTTACTTTATCACGAATATCACGAATTTCCTCTACACCATTATTAGAAGCGGCGTCAATTTCAATCACATCAGGTATCGAACCATTTGTTATACCTTTACAAGCATCGCATTCATTACATGGCTCAATAACTGGATTCCGTTCACAATTTACAGCCTTTGCTAAAATTTTCGCCGCGCTCGTTTTCCCTGTTCCTCTTGGTCCAGAAAAAAGATAGGCATGAGAAATTTTTTGTTGCAGGAGGGCATTTTGCAATGTTTTTGTTACATGTTCTTGTCCTACAACATCCTCAAAGACTTGAGGACGCCAAACGCGATATAAAGCCTGGTAACCCATTAACCCTCCTCCTTTTTTCTCTTTACTTATTTCGTCCTATAAAAAATGACTAGCTCAAGAAACTAATTCCATCACTTATTTAGCAAACTTGTGTAAAGCTTTACTTTTGCTCATATTATACCTTATCCTTCACTAATTTAACATTATGAATAATAAATTTAGGTTCTTTTCATAAATTTTGTTGTTTTATATCGATATAAAAAACATCAATAAATAATTAGAAACAAAATTATTTTAGAAAAGACGCTCTAAAACCTAACTAAATAGATTTAAAGCCCATTCAAAATCATTGTATACTTTAAAAATCCCCGTTATCTGAGATGGATATATAAATTATATAGAAAAAAACTCATCCCATTGGATGAGTTTGAATTATGTAGATAAACTGCCGTGCACCTACCATCGACTAGCACCCACAGGCGTTACTTAAGTAGTTAGCTCAGCTCAGGTTGCCCTGCGGCACATGGAAGATTCCACTTAATGCTGCTTCCTTCCGGATCTGACATGGTTCATGGATTTCCATTGCGCAGGACCCAAGCGTCAACACCACTTGCTTAAGGCAGACCCTACAGTATACTAGCCTCAAGAAGGGATTCAGTCTCGCTAGAGCGGATTGCGAGTACAGGGCACCGCTACCTCCCCACCTAGCACGGCAAAGTTGATACCAATATTATGCGTCTTATCAACGCAATATAAAGTATACTAGTTTTTTTAAAAAAAATCAATGCATTCCACTTGTTAATTATTGGTTTCCTTTTGATTATTAATACTTTTCCTTTTCTCCCTTTTCTCCATTCGAAGATTTCTAAAAAAGGTACTTAAAAGTTCACTACATTCCTCTTCTAGTACTCCACTAACTACTTCACTTTGATGATTGAAGCGATTGTCATTTAAAAGATTCATTAATGATCCGGCACAACCTGCCTTCGGATCACTCGCTCCATAGACTACTCTTTTTATTCTCGAAAGAATGATAGCTCCACTGCACATTGGACATGGCTCTAATGTTACATATAGTATGGCATCCTCTAGTCTCCAAGAGCCTACTTTTTTACATGCCTCTTGTATTGCCAGTATTTCTGCATGTGTAACTGCATTTTGTGTTAATTCCCTTAAGTTATGTGAAGATGCAATCACCTCTCCATCTATGACAATCACAGCACCAATTGGAACTTCATTTTTTGCTTCAGCTTTTTTCGCTTCCTCGATAGCTAGTTTCATAAAATTTTCATCAATATTTTTCATTTTTAAAAACCTCTATTTTTAGATTGCATATGCATCATTATATCTTATACAAGGGGAAATTAGAAAAAATGCAATAAGTCAACATTTCTTTTTATACAAAATCATAGAATGGAAACAGAAACTAATTTGTTCGAAGGAGGGCTCGTATGCAGATCCATGTAGTAAAGCCCAATGAAACATTAGCAATTATAGCTAATACCTACCGAGTCCCAGTAGCAGAATTAATAGCCGCTAACGAAATTCCTAATCCTGATAACTTAGTTATCGGTCAAACAATTGTAATTCCAATAGTCGGGAGCTTTTACTGGGTAAAACAAGGGGATAGCTTATGGGGAATCGCACAAAAATTTAATTTACCTTTTTCAGAATTAGCTCGTATAAATGGAATATCAGTAAATCAACCTTTAACAGTTGGCATAAGATTATATATCCCTCCACAGCGAAAAGTCGATGCAGAATTTAATGCCTATGTTGAACCATTCGGGGAAACTGTTTCACAAGCATTAGAAAATAGCTCAAGAAAGGCAGCACCCTATTTAACATATTTATCACCATTTGCCTTCCATGTAAATCGTGATGGATCTCTTGTAGCTCCTCCACTTGGAAATCTACCAGCGATTGCAAAGGCAAATCAAAATATCTTAGTTATGTCTATTAATAATCAAGAAAAAGGACAGTTCAGTGATGAATTAGGTAGAATTTTATTAAATGATCAAAAGGTGCAAAACACATTTTTAAATAATATTGTCAAGTCAGCTAAACAATATGGATTCCGAGACATTCATATTGACTTCGAATTTTTGCGCCCAGCTGATCGTGAAGCGTACAACCAATTTCTAAGAAAAGCTAAAGAAAGGTTTAAACAAGAGGGTTGGTTCCTATCCACTGCTTTAGCTCCTAAAACCAGTGCAACACAAAAAGGACTTTGGTATGAGGCACATGATTATAAAACTCAGGGCGAAATTGTAGACTTTGTTGTGATAATGACATACGAATGGGGCTATAGCGGCGGGCCTCCTATGGCAGTATCCCCTATTAAATCAGTTCGTGATGTCTTAGAATATGCAATAACTGAAATCCCTCCAAATAAGATTTTGATGGGGCAGAATTTATATGGATACGATTGGACGCTTCCATTTACTTCAGGTAAGGATACTGCTAAAGCATTAAGCCCACAGCAAGCGATACAGATTGCTGCGAAATACCATGTTCCCATTAAATATGACACAGAAGCACAAGCTCCTACAATTGATTACGAGGATGAAAATAATAAAAAACATAAAGTATGGTTCGAGGATGCACGCTCTATTCAAGCAAAATTTGATCTTATGAAAGAATTAAAACTTCGTGGAGTTAGTTATTGGAAACTTGGATTATCGTTTCCACAAAATTGGCTCCTCATCGTAGAGAACTTTAATATTGTTAAAAAATGATGTTAATCGGGGGTACCTTATAAGTGTTTAATTACACTTATGGGGCACCCTCTTTTATTCTCCAATATTTATCATTTTATATTCCTTATCACTATTATTAATACATATGATAAAATAACAAATAGCTTGTTTTTTAATAGATTAGCCTTGTTAATGATCATTGTTAATATATTGCCAACAGGGAATGCGTGAAGCGATTGAAATACGAGCATTCCCTACAGGACTTTTTCAGAAACAACAGTTTTGTTTAACATGCCAATAGATTAAAAAACTATTACTAGTGAGTTTGTTGTTCAGCATTGAGGAGGAAGGTTGATGGAGAGCTTACCGTTTATAACGGTTGAAGGACCGATCGGTATAGGAAAAACCTCTCTTGCGAAAGCAATTTCGGAACATTTCCACTATCATCTATTAAAGGAGATCGTTGATGAAAATCCCTTTTTAGAAAAGTTTTATCAAAATATAGATGAGTGGAGCTTTCAATTAGAGATGTTTTTTCTTTGTAATCGCTATAAGCAGTTAGAGGATATTAAAGAAAATTTCTTGTTTTTCAAAAAGCCTGTAGTAGCAGATTATCATATATTTAAAAATTTAATTTTTGCAAAGAGAACACTTAAGGAAGAGCAGTATTTTAAGTATTTAAAGATATTTCAAATTTTAACAGAAGGTATGCCGCAACCAAATTTAGTTATATATCTTAATGCAAGCTTAGACACTGTTATGGAACGTATTAAAATGCGCGGGAGAGAGTTTGAAAAAAATATTAGCTCTGATTATATAAAACAGCTATCAGTAGATTACCAAAAGTTTATGGATGATTTTAAACTAACGCATCCAGATATACCCGTTCTCCACTTTAATGGAGATGAACTAGATTTTGTAAAAAACTCTAATGATCTAAACTATATACTAGATAAAATAACGTTAACATTACAAGAAGGGGCAAAAATTCATGGAACTTCGAAATAAATATTCGATCCCTAGCAATACTGTTATAACAATAGCGGGAACAGTTGGAGTGGGGAAATCTACAATGACCAATACATTGGCTAACGCACTAGGTTTTCGCACCTCATTTGAAAAGGTTGACACAAATCCATATTTAGATAAATTTTATCATGATTTTAAACGTTGGAGCTTTCATTTACAAATTTACTTTTTAGCAGAGCGCTTTAAAGAGCAAAAAAGAATTTTTGAATATGGCGGAGGATTCATTCAAGATCGATCTATTTATGAAGATACTGGTATTTTTGCACGGATGCATTATGAAAAAGGAAATATGTCTGAAGTAGATTATGAGACATACAAGAGTCTTTTTGATGCTATGATTATGACTCCTTATTTCCCTCATCCTGACTTACTTATTTACTTAGAAGGTTCAATTGAGGATATTTTGGAGAGAATCCAAAAGCGTGGAAGACCAATGGAGCAAAATACTCCGGTTGATTACTGGATTGAAATGCATAAACGTTATGAAAACTGGATTAATTCTTTTAACTCTTGTCCAGTTTTGCGACTCGATATTAAAGAGTACGATTTAATAAATAATGAAACAAGCATTGAGCCTATTATTGAAAGAATTAGTTATTTTCTAAAACAAACTCAAGCTTTAAAAAAATAACCGCCAACTAGTTGGCGGTTTTCTATTTGCACTCCAATAATAGATTGTAACAAAAAATTCGTTACAAAGGTAACGAATTTATTAAATCTCCAATAATTTATGCGCGTTGTGTTATAAATGGCGGAGGAAGAGGGATTCGAACCCCCGCGCGGTGTAACCCGCCTGTCGGTTTTCAAGACCGATCCCTTCAGCCGGACTTGGGTATTCCTCCGTATCGACAAGAATTAATATATCATGTATTAAAAATGATGTCAACATTATCTTAGAGATTTTTTAAAAGAGGGGAATTTCCCCTCTTTATACTATTTTACACAGATTCGCTCAACATTACGCATATATGGGCGCAGTACCTCTGGTATAACCACACTTCCATCAGGCTGCTGATAATTTTCAAGTATTGCTGCTACTGTTCGACCAATAGCCAGTCCTGAACCATTTAATGTATGCAAATGTTCTGGTTTCGCAGTTGCTTCTCTTCGGAAACGAATATTGGCACGACGTGCTTGGAATGCTTCAAAATTACTGCAAGAAGAGATTTCCCTATACGTATTATAGCTAGGAATCCATACTTCTATGTCGTATTTTTTTGCAGCAGTGAACCCAAGATCAGCTGTACACATACTCATAACCCGATAAGGTAATCCAAGCAATTGAAGAACCTTTTCTGCATTACCTGTCAGCTTTTCAAGTTCTTCATAAGAATCCTCAGGTTTAACAAATTTCACTAACTCGACCTTATTGAACTGATGCTGACGGATAAGTCCTCTAGTATCTCGTCCTGCAGATCCAGCTTCAGACCGAAAGCAAGCACTAAATGCCGCATAATTAATAGGAAGCTGTTCACCATTTAATATTTCATCTCGATGTAGATTTGTTACCGGAACCTCAGCAGTAGGAATTAAGAAATAATCCTCACTTTCAATTAAGAAAGCATCTTCTTCAAATTTTGGTAATTGCCCAGTACCAGTCATACTTGTACGATTAACCATATAAGGTGGCAATATTTCTTCATATCCATGCTCTTCAACATGAAGGTCTAGCATAAAGTTAAAAAGAGCACGTTCTAATCGAGCACCTAAACCTTTATAAAATACAAAACGGCTTCCAGTTACTTTTGCTGCTCTTTCAAAATCTAGAATGTTTAAATCTGTTGCTAATTCCCAATGAGGTTTTGGCTCAAAATCAAATTCCTTAACCTCTCCCCATTTACGAGCTTCCACATTATCATCTTCAGATTCTCCAATTGGCGTACTCTCGTGTGGAATATTAGGTATGGATAACAACAGTTGCTCTAATTTTTCTTCCACTTCGCGCAATTCATCATCAAATTGCTTAATTTGATCACCAACATTACGCATTTCCACAATTAATTCATCAGCATTTTGTTTCTCACGCTTCAGTTGGGCGATTTTTTGCGTAACTTCATTACGTTTGCTTTTTAAATCTTCTGTAACAACAATTAACTCTCTACGTTTCTTATCTAGTTCTTCAAACTTTCCAAAATCAGCAAGGTCTTCACCACGATGTTGAAGTTTTTCCTTAACTTCATCAATATTTGCCCGTAAATATTTAATGTCAAGCATCAATAACTCCTCCTTATTAATAAATAAGCTTTGTTAATGGTTACTGTTGATAAAATCCTCTGTAGGGTTTGCGTGAAACGATTTCTTTACGTAGTAAAACTAGCTGAATGCATCCCCTACAGATTTTATTAAAAACAACAATATTAGTTAACAAAGCCAATAAAAAAACTCCCATCCCTATAAAGGGACGAGAGTTACCCGCGTTGCCACCCAGTTTGAAAGCACATTGTGCTTCCCACTTAAAACGATAACGGTTTTACCCGAAAGTACTTACTAATGAGAAAAGTAAAACCTTAACTCATTACATTCGGTACTTTACTCGAGGATGGATTCACAAGCTCCCTTCGCCGGTTCACACCAACCACCGACTCTCTTTAGAAGAAAATTTCTTGTTACTATTTCCTCTCATTGCTTTAAACAAGATTTTAACAATTAATTTACTATAACTATTCCCTTTTTGCAACTATTTATTTGGAATTTTCCTTTATTGTTGATTTAACCATATTAATAAAATATTGTGTAAAGCGATGGTCATCGGTCAATTCAGGGTGGAAGGAACAGCCAAGAATATGCCTATCACGTGCAGCTACAATTCTTCCATCGCATTTCGCTAAAACCTCAACATCTTCACCTGCTTCTAATATATGAGGGGCTCGGATAAAAACAGCATTAAAATGGTCGGTTACACCGGAAATAGCGAGATCTGCTTCAAAGCTTTCCTTCTGTCTTCCAAATGAATTTCTCTCTACTGTTACATCCATTAACCCAATATGAGGTTGATCGTAACCCTTAATATTTTTAGCTAGTAAGATTAGGCCTGCACAAGTTCCAAACATCGGTTTTTCTTGTTTACCAAAATCCCGAAGCTTGTCCATAAAATCATATTGGTCAAGTAAACGACGCATCGTTGTACTCTCTCCTCCAGGGAGGATTAACCCATCTACTTCATCAAGCTGTTCCTTTTTCTTGATTACAATAGCTTCTTCTCCACAACTCTCAATTGCCTGAACATGTTCACTCACTGCACCTTGTAATCCAAGTACGCCAATTTTAACCATTATAAAAACTCCTTACCAGCCTCTCTCCTGCATGCGTGTTTCAGGTGTTAAAGTAGAAATTTCTATTCCCTTCATTGCAGTTCCTAGACCTTTTGAAAGATTAGCAATTAATTCATAATCCTGATAGTGTGTAGTAGCTTCTACTATTGCCTTTGCAAATTTCTCAGGGTTATCTGACTTGAATATTCCTGAACCAACAAAGACTCCATCAGCACCTAATTGCATCATTAGAGCTGCATCAGCAGGAGTTGCTACACCTCCAGCGGCAAAGTTTACTACAGGCAGCTTACCAAGACGTTTGATCTCAAGCAAAATTTCGTATGGAGCACCTAGAAGCTTTGCTTCAGTCATTAGCTCGTCCTCGTTCATTCCTACAACTTTACGTACTTGTGCGTTTACTTTTCGAATATGACGAACAGCTTCAACAATATTACCTGTTCCTGGTTCGCCTTTGGTACGGAGCATTGAGGACCCTTCACCAATTCGGCGGGCCGCTTCACCTAAGTCTCTACATCCACAAACAAAAGGAACTGTAAAGTCTTTTTTATTTAAATGATACTCTTCATCTGCTGGTGTTAAAACTTCACTTTCATCAATATAGTCTACACCCATTGATTCAAGAACTCTTGCTTCAATAATATGTCCAATTCTTGCCTTTGCCATCACTGGAATACTAACGGCATTCATTACCTCTTCAACAATACGAGGATCAGCCATTCTTGCTACGCCTCCAGCTTTACGTATATCAGCTGGAACCCTTTCTAATGCCATTACAGCAACAGCCCCTGCTTGCTCAGCAACTTTAGCCTGTTCTGCATTTATAACGTCCATAATAACGCCGCCTTTTTGCATTTCTGCCATGCCGCGTTTCACTCGATCAGTACCTAATTTCAAGTCTCTCAACTCCTAACAAAGTAGTAAATAAACTGTTGTTAAAAAATTTAAAACCTTATGTTAAATAAACAGCAAAAAGGACACCTTGTCAATACAGGTGTCCATAAATTATTTTATCAGCCTTTACTAAAACCAGCCTTTTACAGTTGAGGTAATACCACCCCAAACATCAGAAAAAAAACCACCGATGCCTCGCATCATTAATACAAACCAGTTTGCTTTTTCAACCTTCTCAGTAGTAACAACCTTCACATTAGCGGATTTTTGTCCATATAAATAACCATAATCATTTTTCCCGCTGTATACCGCATTTAAGGTTCCCACTACTTCACCTTTTTTAACAGGTGCTGTTAGTTCTCCAGATTTGTTCAGCTTGCTCTTATCAATATTGAAAGAAGGCTTATACAGCTTTTCTTCACCATTTTTGATAACAATTTTTAGAGGGTTTTGTGTACGAATATTTACCTTTTTTTCTTTTCCCTTTACTACAGAAATTGAATCATGTTTCTTAATTTTATATGCATTTGGATAAATTTCTTTAACTGAAAAGTTAGCAAATGCATAATCCATCAATTTTTTCGTTTCGTCAAACCTTGCTTTTTTCGTTCCTTGGCCTTGAGCATTTGTTGCATTTAAAACAACAGTAATTATTCGCATTCCATTTTTTTGTGCAGTACCTGTAAAACAATGTCCAGCAAAATCTGTTGTTCCTGTTTTCAATCCATCTACACCATTATCTTTTGTACCATATATTAATGATGGAAGCATCCAGTTCCAGTTATCCATTTTTATGTCTTCTCCTGGTCCTGCATGGAATGTTGCTTTAGGGATACTAGCTGTTTTTAAAACTTCTGGAAATTCATTAATCAAGTGAGATGCTAATTTGGCTGCTGCTCTAGCAGACATTATATTTTCGTCATTAGGTCCTGTTCCTTTAGGCTGCATTCCTTTTAAGTCTTGATTATTTAAACCTGTACTATTTACAAACTTATAATCTTTAAGACCTAATTCCTTTGCCTTTTCGTTCATTAATTTTACAAAGTTTGTTTCAGAACCAGCAATTGTTTCAGCGATAGCAATAGTTGCAGCATTTGCTGAATATATTGCCATTGCACGATATAAATCTTTAATTTTATATTTCATATCTTTTCTTAAAGGTACATTAGAAAGATCAGTATAATGAGAAATTTTTTGAACATAATCACTAGGTGAATACTCTTGATCCCACTTTACTTTTCCTTTTTTAATAGAATCTAAAAGAATATATTCTGTCATCATTTTTGACATAGATGCAATTCCAAGTGCAGTATCAGCATTTTTAGCATACAAAACCTTCCCAGTACTTGCTTCTACTAGGATGGCTCCATCGGCATGAATATCTAATATATCATTTGCAGCATATGCGTTTTTTGGTAATTGAAATAATCCGAACAACAGTGAAAAAGCCATCACAAAGGCTATAATTTTATTATTATATTTTTTTGTTTTCTTCACTCATAACCCTCCATCAATTTATGTATACACTTTCGTTATTTTACCATAGTTCCTTACATCTGAGTAGACGGATGATTTACCTATCTATAACAAAAAGTGGCAGGGACTATACTTTAGGTATATGTTCCTGCCGTTTAGGAATATAAAGGTTTATATAAATATTATGATAAGGAATAATTAGGTGCTTCTTTTGTTATTTGAATATCGTGTGGATGGCTTTCTCTTAATCCAGCACCAGTCATTTTAATAAATTGTGCCTCTTCACGTAGAGCTGTTAAGTTAGCTGTTCCACAATACCCCATCCCAGAACGTATGCCACCAATTAATTGATAAATAACATCAGAGATAGGCCCCTTATATGGTACACGACCTTCAATTCCTTCTGGGACAAACTTTTTAGCATCCTCTTGGAAGTAACGATCTTTTGAACCTTTTTCCATCGCTGAGACTGAACCCATGCCACGATAAACTTTAAAGCGACGACCTTGATATGTTTCTGTTTCACCAGGGCTTTCAGTTGTACCAGCAAGTAGGCTGCCTAACATAACAACATGTCCACCTGCTGCAAGTGCTTTAACAATATCTCCTGAATATTTAATCCCACCATCTGCAATGATGGCCTTTCCATGTTTTCTCGCTTCACTCGCACATTCGTATATCGCTGTAATTTGTGGAACTCCGACTCCGGCTACAACTCTTGTAGTACAAATAGAACCAGGACCAATTCCAACCTTTACGACATCCGCACCAGCTAAGATTAGAGCTTTTGTAGCCTCAGCAGTTGCTACATTACCTGCAATGATATTTATATCAGGGTATGTTTTTCTAATCTCACTTACTGTATCTATAACACCTTGAGAGTGACCGTGTGCAGTATCGATAACAATTACATCTACATTAGCCTTCACAAGTGCTTCAACACGTTTCATCGTATCTTTAGCTACTCCAACAGCAGCCCCAACTAGTAAACGTCCTAAATCATCTTTTGCTGAATTTGGAAACTCAATGACTTTTTCAATATCCTTAATTGTAATAAGTCCTTTTAGCACACCTTCAGAATCCACTAGTGGAAGTTTTTCAATCTTATGCTTTTGAAGAATTTTTTCAGCTTCGGTTAATGTTGTACCGACAGGGGCAGTTACTAAATTTTCCTTTGTCATTACATCAGAAATTTGAATTGAGAAATCTTGAATAAATCTTAAGTCTCTATTCGTTATAATACCAACAAGTTTTTGTTCTTCTTCATTATTAACAATGGGAACACCTGAAATTCTATATTTACCCATCAAGTGCTCTGCACTAAAAACCTGATGTTCAGGAGTAAGAAAAAAAGGATCAGTAATTACACCACTTTCAGAACGTTTAACTTTATCAACATGATCGGCTTGTTGTTCAATACTCATATTTTTATGAATAATTCCTAGTCCACCTTGCCTTGCCATTGAAATAGCCATTTCCGCCTCGGTAACAGTATCCATTCCAGCACTAATAACTGGAATATTAAGCTTTAAAGTTTTAGTAAGTTCTACTTGTAAGTTCACATCTTTTGGCAAAACTTCAGATTTAGCTGGAATTAATAACACATCATCAAATGTTAAACCCTCTTTAGCAAATTTTGATTCCCACATTTCTATTCCTCCTGCGCCCAAAATATTATTAGTAGGTTATCAATTGGTTAAACTACTGTCAAGGAAATATCAATATGTCTTACTTTTCAAATAATTTGGAGGTTATTATCTTGTATAATCCACTGATATGGCAACAGCTTAATTTTTACCAATCGGCAGAAATTACACAAAAATTTTTACATAATTGTTATAAAAAATCTTTGATTGAAAAAGCAGAAATGAAAAGCTACGAAAATTGCTATCCCTTTATGTATTTTTTGCAACATGGAGAAATTTATTATTCTCAAGCCGAAAAAGCTCCCACCCCAATAAAGCCTGTTTTACTTTTTTATGGGCTAATCCATTTAATTAAAGCATGTCTCTTAACTGTTGACCCAAATTACCCTGAAACTACATCTGTTTTAGCACATGGTGTATCTTCAAGGAAAAAGAAGAAACAACAATATCAATTTATGAATGATGAAATTAAAATTCAAAAAATGGGACTATGTAGCCACTTTGCAAATAAAATGTTTCATGTGAAACATTTGGAAGGTGAAAAAATATTAATGAGGGATCTTTTTTTTCAAATCCCTGAGCTTGATGATTGCTTTTCGTTTAATCAAGAAACTAATATGATCCACATCAATTCAGTAAATAAAATGTACTATATTCCAAAGAAAGTTTTAGATAGATATCACTTAACCTTTGAAAGTTTTATTCGCTTTTTAAAGCAGAATAATAGTATTGATTTGCTTTCAGCAAATTCTGATAAACACAATTTAATCTTACAAACTATTGATCATACAAAACCATCATTGCCATTTCGATATCATATGATAAAAAAAAATATTTGCTTACCTAATAAACTTACGAAGTATATGTTTCATCCCGAATTAATTATTCATTATTTACTTTTATATAATTTAAGTATGATTGCACGCTATGAAACTGAATGGTGGTGTGAACTTTTAAAAACTACTCCTACTAATGATTATCCATTTATTAAAACTTTTTTATCGATAACAGCAAATAAATCTCCGTTCTTAATTTTACAATTTTTAAAAGAAATGCTATTGGACGAATATTAGTACTAAAAGTCTATTTTACGTAACCGTCTTGGGCAGCCTCGGATCTAAAGGAGCTAGCTGCTTGCGCTAGACAATAAGAAAAGCGCAAGCGCCGCAGCTCTAGCGTACTGATTTCGTAGTCTTCGACTGAGATAATGGAGACACGGTGAGGGACGAGTCGATGTTGACTTATCGTAGGGAGAAGACAGAGAAATCCGCTAGCCGATAGGCGCTGAAGCTAGACAACAAAAAAACACAGAGTGTTCACTCTGTGTTTTAGCTTGCCTGGCAACGTCCTACTCTTGCAGGGGGAGAGCCCCCAACTACCATCGGCGCTGAGAAGCTTAACTTCCGTGTTCGGGATGGGAACGGGTGTGA
>NZ_JBNNWS010000037.1:0-14949 GCF_050281185.1 Heyndrickxia sp. NPDC080065
AGATGGAACGCCTAATGCGGTGAAAATCGCACGTTGGGTGTGGAGCAGGGGAAAAGATGGAGATTACATCAAAGTCTTACCTATTGCTATTAAACAATCGGGGGCGTTTGTTTAATAAAGGGCTCATACATACTATATATATCTAATATGTATGAGCCCTTATTTTATCCATATTATTTTAATTTTAGTCTTGATAACACAGTTCCGTTTGGTAAAGATAGGTCTGTAAGCTCTGGAAATATTGAAGTGATCTCATTGTTATGTCTCGTATAATATTTCAAAGACATGATCCATTTATACTTTTATGGGTTATTGATTTAGGTGGTTTCCGATGGATTAGATACCCATAAAATTTACAAAGATATTTCTCAAAACGTTAATATGGACGTTTCAAAGACTCTCAGTCATTTTGGCTGGGGGTTTTTTTATGCTTAAAAAAGGCATGTGGTCGCATCATAGTACAATAATACTTTTGATAAAACGATTTTATCTTTAAGGATATGAGTCATCGATTATGAGGTAGGGTGGACAATGTAGAAAATATATCACTAACATGTCAAAAAAAAGGGAAGGAAGGATAGTCACAACTTGCATAATTTATGATGTTTTAGGTAAATATACCATTGTTCTTATAGAATTAAGATTGTCTTAAGGAGGAATAAAACTCGAAGTGAAACAGTTCATCATCAGAATTCACCAAAAATAAGGAGGGTATTTTCGTGAGGCGATTTTTAAAGGCAACAGGTTCGGTTTTGCTTGCAAGTATTGTCATTGTTGGCTGTCAAACGAAAAATAACCAGAAAGAAACCAAGGTAACCAACAAGGCAAATCAGGTAAAGGAGACAGGATTTCCAAATTGGGGTTATGACCTTCAACATACCCGACATGTGCCCTATAAAGAGATTACCAAAGATAACGTAAAAAAAATGGGGATTGTATGGCAGCAGGATATCTTGGATTGGAATAAGGATGTTCCGAATTTACAAGAGGATTTCCCTGTCGTACAAGACGGGGTCATGTATGTGACTAGTGCCAAAAATCATGTGTTTGCAATTGATGGCGCAAGCGGAAAGAAACTTTGGGCATGGACGCCCCCTAAGAATGTACTTGATCATCTTAATAGTTTGCCATGGCAATCCAATGTGGCAAGTAGAGGTGTCGCTGTAGCAAATGGAAATGTATATGTCTTGATGATAGATAATCGACTTGCCAAACTTGATGCGAAAACCGGAAAACTGATAAAAATGGTCAACTTTTGGGATCATGAACCTTCCATCAAGTTAGAAAATCGATACTATGAATCTTCAGCTCCAATGTATTATGATGGCAACATTTACGTTGGAAGCAGCGGTGGTGATAATGGTACGCGAGGTTTCGTTTGGGCGTTTAAAGCAGATACCCTCGAACCACTATGGAAAGAACCGTTTTGGACCGTTCCTGCCGAAGGGGAGGGTTGGAGAAAGAACAGTAAATATACAGGCGGAGGATCCGTATGGACACCAATGTCATTCGATCCAGATACCGATATGATGTATTTTGCAGTGGGAAATCCAGCCCCTGACTTTTACGATGAAGATAGAAAAGGGAAAAATCCATATACGGATTCTATCGTCGCTTTGGACAGTAAAACAGGGAAATTTAAGTGGGCATCCTCCCAAGTTGATCACGATGTATGGGATTATGACGCTGCAGCAACACCGATGGTTCTTAATGCCAAGGTCGGCGGTAAAGTGAGGAAAATCGTTGTTGAAGGCGGAAAGAATGGAAAATGGTATGCATGGGATGCTAAAACGGGGAAAACGATTTATGATGGTGTACCATTTGTTAAAATAAAAAATTCGAAACCACCAAGCGATGAAAATAAAGTTGTCCTCCAATGGCCGGGTACACCAGGTGGAGAAAGTTATGCCCCAGAGACGTATGATCCTGAAACCAACTATGTCCTTATTCCAGGTATCAATAGCCCGAATTTAATGTTAGCAGCAAAAGATCGGAAAGAGATTGCGAAAGATAACAATACCTTCCCTGGTACAAAGATACTTCCTTTACCAGCAAATGTTCACCCTTCTGGTAACATTACAGCTATTGACATTAATACAGGAAAAAAAGTTTATCAAATTAATACCGACGATCCGATGTATGGAGGATTCACAAGTACTGCATCTGGTCTTGCTTTTTACGGGGAATTGGACGGAAAGGTGAATGCTCTCGATATTAAAAAAGGTAAAGTATTATGGAGCATGCAAAGTGGAGGAAAACAAATCAAAATGGCACCTTCCATTTATACAGTTGGCGGCAAGCAATATGTTGCCGTGATTACTGGTGGTACAAGGGTTGTGGTTTATGGACTCGGTGGTAAGGAAAAAGTCGCAGCACCTAATGAAAATGCACAATTACAAGGGGAAGCAGACAAAATACCTGCAAGTGTCGATCCGGTACAGGTTTACAAAAAAAGCTGTGTTTCTTGTCACGGGGATAATCTTCAGGGTGCAACAGCTCCAAACCTTCAACACATTGGTAAAACGATGACTAAAGAAGACATATTAAATAAAATCTTAAATGGCGGCGATCGCATGCCGGCGGGCGTAGCTAAAGGTGCAGACGCAGAAGCACTAGCAGAGTGGTTGTCCAAAAAGAAATAATGTGCACGTAAGGATGCCTCCACAACAGTGGCACGTATTCTCTAAGCTGTCCGAGTCCGATCTCTTCATTCGGACTCAGATTGCTTTATTAAAAAAAACTATATAAAGTGGCGAAACATATAAATGAAAAATAAGGATGGTGGTAAAATGAGGAACCTATCGAAATATACCGTGCAATTCATAGGTGTCGCCTTATCAATTTGCTTGCTCTTTGGCCTTGCCTCCCCGACTTTGATCAGTGCGGAATCCCAATCAAATCAGGGCTTAGGTTCGGCCGAAGATAATGGGATCAAGTTAACAATCAATGGCTATTCCATCGTAAACCACGGTCAAAACATTAGGGTACATTATACGATACATTCGAATTCGAATATTCAAGTTAATCCGAATGCTACGAGCCTGATGGCAAGTCCGCATATTTGGATTGGACAAACGTTAGTTCGTGAGAATTCCGATTCGTTTAAGAAAGTGAGTAAAAACGAGTATAAAGGAACGATAGAAGCACAACTAAATCATTACAGACCCGAAAATCCTCAAATGACATTTATAACACATGGGATATTGAATCAAAAGGGCCACTGGACAGTCAGATTTATCCTTAATAACGCTGAATACTAATATTTTTAATTCATTCACGGACAAGCAAGGTGTGACAAGTGTCGCAACCAGCTTGTCCCTTTTTGTAATTTATTGCAATAATCTGTACGCTTTGGACAACTTCCAGTCAAATTTCCGGTTATTTCGAGGAAACCACCTACATAAGATTAATTTGAAGGGGAAATCAGACACTACTAAGAACTATTTTCACAATTGTTGGTGTCTTGAAAGGTGGTGACTAACATGTGGAAAAAGCCTGATTATAAAGTGATAAATACATCTTCTGAAGTGACAATGTACGCCTATGTTGGTAAATAGCGTGGGTGTTGCATGCTATAAATGTGTTTAACAAAACAAGAGGTGGTGCAAATAAAATGAGACGCAACTTAAAAGCATTAATTGGTGCGATTACTGGGTTTGCGATGGCTGGAGGGTGGTTCGTCATCGATATCCTAACTCCTGAGCCAAACATTATAGAATATTCCCTTATGGCTGTGGTCAATATCGCAATTGGATGGAAAATTGGAAAGTCGCTTGGGAAATCTCGGGACGTAAGTAAAAATGAGGTTCGAATCATAGGCGAAAGGACTGAAGCCAAATTAGAATAAGAGTTTTAGGAACTGCGGCAGGAGGAGGGTTTCCACAGTGGAACTGCGCTTGTTCAAACTGTCGAGAAGTACGTGATGGAAATGATGCATTCCGCTCGTTATTACAATCTTCTCTTGCAGTAAGTGCAAATGAAAAGGACTGGTACCTTATTAATGCCGGCCCCGATGTTCATCAACAAATCGAATCATTCTCTGTGCTTCATGCGGGTCCTGGAATAAGAGAGACACCTTTAGCCGGTGTTATTTTAACGGATGCTGAGCTTGATCATACGATTGGGCTATTGTCATTACGGGAAGGCTCTTATTTGACCATCTATGGAACAGAGATGGCACGCAAAAGTTTACACTCGGATTTTCCGGTATTTCCGATGTTAGAGAGCTATTGTTCTTGGGAATGGCAGTTACTTTACCCCGATTCCGTACAACGAATAGGATCAGAAATAGAAGAAACAATTATCGTTGAAACAGTCCCTGTTTCAAGAAAACCTCCACTCTATGTCAAGTTGAACAACGAAGATAATAGCCCAGAAGAAATTTGGGAGGTCGGGTTAGTTCTGCATAATGAAAAATCAGGGAAATGTCTTGCGTATTTTCCTACAATAGAAGAGTTCACACCTGCCATTGAAGCAAGCTTAAAGAAAGCAGATATTTTAATGGTAGATGGTACCTTTTGGGCAGAGGATGAATTAGTACAGATGGGTGCAACGAAGCGTGATGCGCGAAATATGGGACATTTGCCAATCGGCGGAAGTAGAGGGACAGCGGAAAAGTTAGCGGCGTTTCCAGCTGAGCGGAAAATCCTGATACACATTAACAATAGCAATCCCATTTTGAAAATAGGTTCTATGGAAAGAAATACATTAGAGGGAATGGGATTTGAAGTTGCTTTTGATGGCATGGAAGTGGAGGTGTGATCATGCCGGGAAAAAGTACGTCAGTTGGCGGAGAAGAACATCAGAAAGAGATTTGGTCGCAAGAGGAATTTACTGAACGTTTAAAGGATGTTGGCCGGTCCTATTATCATGATAAACATCCCTATCATATAAAAATGCATGAGGGGGCCTTGAGTCGGGAACAAATTCAAGGCTGGGTTGCGAACCGATACTACTATCAGAAGTCAGTTCCAATTAAAGATGCTGCTATATTATCAAACTTGCCATCCCGAGAATTACGACGTGAATGGATTGGGCGTATTATCGACCATGACGGCACACATGGTCAAGATGGCGGAATTGAGGCGTGGCTCAGACTGGGAGAAGCTGTTGGGTTATCTAGGGAAGAAATTGTACAGGAGGAAAGAGTCGTACCAGGTGTTCGTTTTGCGGTGGATGCTTATGTAAACTTTGCGCGGACAAAACCGTGGATCGAGGCAGTTGCCTCTTCGTTAACAGAGTTGTTTTCCCCTGACCTTATTTTTAAAAGAATGAAGGTAATGGAGAGATTGTATCCTTGGATTGACAGCACTGGTTTTGAATATTTTCAAAACCGTTTGAGCCAGGCACCCCGTGATTCGAATACTGCTTTAAAGTTTGTGTTGACCTATTGTCATAGCCCTGCGGAGCAACAAAAAGCGGTAGAAGCATTACGCTTTAAATGCGATGTGTTATGGGTCCAGCTTGATGCCATTGAAAAAGCTTACCCGATAAATGCGTAATCGAAAGGTTCCTTACTTATAAGAAAAAAGGGATTGGTGGTGGAGCAAATTTTAGTTAAAAGCTACCCTAAGCTTGCTGCAAAAGCGCGACTTAAATTTGATAAAGTGAGAGGAAAGCATCTTCTTTTGTTACCGGAAAAGGTTGTGGTTATGAATGAAACCGCCGCCTCTATCCTTATTCTATGTGATGGAAGCCTAGCGGTGCATAGCATAGTTGAAAAAATTAGAGATTCTTTGCAGGCCGATACAGAATCAATGGAAACAGAGTCATTGCCTAATTTGAAAACAATGGAGGCTGATATATTAGAATTTCTGCAAGAAATGGTGGATCAAGGATGGGTGGTGATTCCCTAATCATGACACAATCGGAGCGAATTAGTAGCAATCGCATCGGAGCTCCATTTTCGATTCTTGCAGAGTTGACTCATCGTTGTCCTTTGCATTGTCCATATTGTTCCAACCCTATAGAGTTAACACTTGAGAAAGAGGAGTTGGCAACGGAAGATTGGCACCGTGTTTTGACGGAGGCTGCTGAATTGGGAGTAGTAGAAGTTCATTTTTCTGGAGGGGAGCCTCTTTTACGTGACGACTTGGTAACGTTAATCCGTCATGCCAATGATTTAGAGATGTACACGAACCTTATTACAAGCGGTATTGGATTATCAGAGGAAAAGGTGCATCAACTAAAGTTGGCCGGGTTAGCAAATGTACAGATAAGCTTCCAGGCAGCCGAAGCAAGGCTTTCCAATGTAATCGGAGGATATAAAGCGTTTGAGAAGAAACTAGAAGCTGTTAAAGCGGTAAAAAAAGCTGAATTGCATTTATCATTAAATGTTGTAATACATCGAATGAATATTGATCAATTGCAGGCGATTATTCAGCTTGCAGAGGAAGTGGGAGCTGAACGATTGGAACTGGCAAATGCACAATATTATAATTGGGCATTGCTCAATCGAGAGCGGTTATTGCCAAACCGAGAACAAATCAAAAGGGCAAATGAAATCTATATTGCTGCTAAAGAGCGGCTTCAAAGAGAAATGGAAATTATTTGGGTTATTCCTGATTATTATGCATCTACTCCAAAGCCTTGTATGGGCGGCTGGGGCACAATCGGATTCACAGTAGCACCAAATGGGGATGTTCTGCCTTGTCCTACAGCAGGAATAATTGAGGGTCTTACATTTGAGAATGTCCGTAAGTCTTCACTGAAACAAATTTGGTACAAATCGAAGTCCTTTAACAACTTCCGTGGCGAAGAATGGATGCCAGAACCTTGCCGTTCTTGTGATCTCCGTCATGAAGATGGAGGGGGCTGCCGTTGCCAGGCTTTTGCTTTAACCAGAAATGCATCTGCTACGGATCCAGTTTGTGAGTGGTCACCGGATCATCATCTAATTGAAGCGGCCATACAGGAGATAAACAACCAACCTGCCACCCCTATGATATATCGAAAATTTCTTCTAGAAAAACCTTCAGCTAGCAGCATGATAAAGAAATAAAAATAAGCTTTGAAATTTGGTGCCATATGGATTCTTCCTATCTTGGCACTTTTTTTATTCAAAGGAAATTATTTATTTTTTCCTTTTAGCCGATTAAGTGATTAAAGTAAAAAGAATTGAGGCTGCAAGACTAATCCAAACGAGAAGGATAACAATCGCCGCAGCCCAATTTTTCCGCAGCTTGGTGGAGTTTTGACTGGCGATAGCCTTACATTCCTCTAATATACTCTTTGGAATCATGGAAAAAGCTCCTAATATCCCTATAGGAAGCAGGATAGCTTCATCCACATAGCCTAATATCGGAATAAAATCAGGAATAATATCAATGGGGCTTAAAGCATAGGCAACTATTAAAATTGAAAAAGCCTTTGCGTACCAAGGTGTTCCCGGATGGCGATTTGCTAAGTATAAAATATAGATATTACGCTTTATATTTTGTACAAGTTCTTTCCATTTGTTCGATTTATTGGCCATACTTTTAACACCCTTCTCGAAAATTCTTTAATATATTCCCTTTCCGATTTCTGCCCTCTCCTCTATTTTGCTTCAATCATGATTTTCTAAACATGTTATGAAAGAAGACTTCGATGTGCTTTAGGGGTATATATACTGCAATGCATAAATAGCTTGGGGATTGGAACTATAATAAATATCTCGGAATACTTGGAAGTAATGGAATTTCTAAACAGGTAAGAAACTATAAAATTTACTAAGGATATTAGGCATGAAAAGTGTCTGCTGTGTCTAGCTCCAGCGCCTATCGGCTAGCGGATTTCTCCGTCTTCTCCCTACGATAAGTCAACATCGACTCGTCCCTCGACGTGTCTCCTTTATCTCAGTCGAAGACTACGAAATCCGTACGCCGATAAGCAAGGCGCTTGCGCTTTTCATATAATAATGTTTTTGTGAAATGGTGTGATGAAAAGTGAAGAGGAAACTTACTAAGAGCCATGTTTCAGATGCACATATTCCTATGCAGGCTAAAAAGTTAATGCTTGTCAATGCCTTGCGAAGCATTGGGCAGGGTATGTTAGTAGTTGATTTGGCACTTTATCTCCATGCATTGGGATGGAGTACAGCAGCAATTGGAAGTGTCCTTGCAGCGGGTGGATTGCTTGGTGTCGGGCTCTCACCTGTCATTGGCATATATAGCGACCGATTTGGAAGAAAACCCTTTATTCTTTTTTATGAATTTTTAACCGCAGGATGTGCCTTAGTCGGAGTTTTTTCTACAGACTCCCTTTTATTATTTTTAGCGATTACATTTTCAGGTTTTGGGAAAGCCGATGCCGGTTCTCCGAGTCCGTGTGCACCTGCAGAGCAAGCATGGCTTGCAACTTTCATTCTTACAGAAAATCGGGGCAAGGTATATAGTTTGAATAATGCTCTAAGCTTTTTTGGAATGGCGGCAGGTGCAGTTATGGCTGGATCAGCTGCATTATGGGAGGGGTCTCTATTCGGAGCAACATCCTATCGGCTCACTTTCTTTATTGTTTTTATTTTATATCTTGTCACAGCTCTTATCATTTTTGCTATTGGTGAAGGAGAGGCTATACATAGTAGGAAAGAAGTAAGCGGAATTTTAGAAAAAGAAATATTGAATAAAGAAAATTTAGCGGTTTTCAAACTTGCTGCCATAAATGTCTTGAACGGGATTGCTATTGGATTAACGGGACCAATGATGTCTTATTGGTTTGCAGCTAAATTTGGTGCAAGTACTACTCAAATCGGAGGCACGTTAGCTTTAACCTTCTTCGCTACAGGTGTCACCTCGCTTTTTCAGGCAAAATTATCCCGAAAACACGGGACCATTCGATCAATTGTGTTAGTTCGATTTATTGCAAGCATGCTCTTGATCTTGATGCCTCTATTATCGAGTTATATACTTGCATCCATCCTTTATATGATACGAACAGCACTAAACCGTGGTACACAAGGGGCACAGCAAGCACTTTGCGTGAGCTTGACACGCGACAGGAGACGCGGTTTTGCGTCAAGTATTAATTCCCTGTCTATGCGTCTTCCGATTTCGGTAGGCCCGTATATCAGCGGTTATCTTTTTGGCTTAGGCTCACTTGCCATGCCTTTTTACATAGCCTCCGGTTTACAAATTAGTTTTGCATATTTATATGGGAGAATATTTAGTGCGTATGAATTTCGGCTGAAGTCCCATGCGTCATCCGGGTGAAATGAACTTCTAATGTTGGAGATTTTTGTTAAAAGATATTTCTTCAATTGGAATAATTATGTATGTATAAAACTTATTTAGGCATACTAATAAGGAGTATACGTTAAAGGAGAGACATAATGTTAATTGAAGAAGGAACCAAATATCAAATTTCTCAAGAAATTAAAAGTTATTATAACTCAGCGGAAGAATTAACAGTTGTCAGAAATAACGGAATTACTGTCCAATTTACACTTGGGGACGGAAAAGGCTACGGTTCAATGCCTATTGAACATTTACATTATTTGCTGAAGAGGTCCAATCTAAGTCTTATCCCAAATAAAAAGGCTTTATTAAATAATAACGAAGAAAAAATTGGATAGAGTCCAATCTATCAGCCCCAAACCAATCAGTTTGGGGCTTTTCTTTGTTATTGGCTTTGTTAATGCTTATTGTTGATAAAATCACCTGTATGGTATGTGTGAAGCGTTTTCTTTACGAAGTAAAACTAGCTGAACACATACCATACAGGGTTTTATTAGAAACAACATCGTTTAACAAAGCCTTATTATTAAAAAAAAGGGAGTATTTGTGTTGGATTGGGAAGGATTGCTTTTGAACGATATAGCATTTCTGAAACGGTTACACATTCATATCCCTTCTTTTGTAAAGCTGCCAATATTTTATCTAAAGCTTTCACCGTTTGTGAGCGGTCACCGCCAGCATCGTGTAAAAGGATAATATCTCCTGGTCTAGTATCGGAAATAACATTATTTATGATTTTATTGACCCCTGGTTTTCTCCAATCTTTCGTATCATGATTCCATGACCACATAATAACACGATAGTCATTTTTTACAGCAGTATTTATAATTAAGTCATTATAATACCCTCCAACAGGCCGAAAGAGAGAAGGTTGGTATCCAGCTATGCTTTGGATTGTATTTGATGTTTTTTTTAATTCATTCTTTAAATAATTTGCATTCTTATATAATCGATAATTGTGATTATAGGTGTGATTAGCAATTTCATGGCCTTCGTCTACTTGTCTTTTTATAATGTATGGGTATTCTGCAGCATGAGCACCAATAACGAAAAATGTTGCTTTTGCACGATACTTAGCTAATGTATCCAAAATTTGTGGTGTATAAAGAGGATGCGGACCATCATCGAATGTTAGTGCAACCATTTTTTCTTTTGTCTTTACTTCCCAAAAAACTTCTCCCGACTTTTCAAGTTCTATTCTCCCTTTATTAGATGCTGCCTGTATATTATGGCCGGAGCACAGGTTGAATAATAAAATAAGGTAAACAAGGACTAAAGATAAAAACTTCATAAATGATAAACTCCTGTAAATATATTTGATTTTAGTCTATGTAATATCTCTATTTTTATTATTGGCTTCATTAAATATATTGTCTTAAGCGTATTATTATCTAATAAAGCTCATTTTCGATAAAAAATAGAACTTCACACTAAAGGTTAGGGTTTCATGAATTGGTAATGTTTTATTAATGGTCTTTTGCATTAGATAGGCAGCTTGGTTGAAAAATAATGACTGGGAGGAGTGGGATGTATGAATGTTATTACAACATTTTCTGCTAAAAGACGTGAAAGACAGATAAAATACGAACGTAAACTGTTAAAGGAACTCTCCATTCAAAGTTTAAAGAAAAGTGTACAAGATCACTTTGGTTCAGAAAGAATTGAAGGTGGAATCTGGATTCAACAAGGTGTTGAAGAAGGGTGCTATGATGTAGCAATAGAAGCTTATTTGTTGGGCGGACAATATAGTCGTTTTAGTAAGTACGGAGAGTCAGTTCATGACGTGAAGATGCGCTGTGAAAATGAGATAAATCATTTAATTGATACACTATATAACTTTTGGTTGTATTGGAAGTTTGGAGACGAAGAGTTAGTTCAGGAATCAATTTTTTACTCATGTGAGAAATTTGTAGATAAATGGTGGATGGAAGGATTTTTAAAGGGTGAGCAAAGAAGGAAGTTAAGGTTGCATTAATGCCTTTTTCTTAATGTTTAATATTAAATCGTTAATAATTGATTATAGATGGGTATACGGGGAGTTTTCTTTACGAAGTACAACTAGCTAAACGTATGCCTATTAATTTTTTGTTCTAAAACCGTACCTTGTCCCATATGTTTGGAATAGAAGAAGGGGGAAGGGAAGGTTTTGAATGAGCCGAAATCTCAAGATCATTAGTTTTATTGTAGGAGCATTGCTCTTATTTTTGCTTTTTCAATTTCAATTTTTTCAAAAAGATACATGGGATTCATGGAACTTGCCTTTAACGGGTAAAGTGATTATTTTAGATCCAGGGCATGGTGGCCCAGATGGCGGTGCAGGTGATTCAGATGCATTAGAGAAAGATATCTCTTTAAAGATTTCTCATAAAATTAAGGATTATCTTCAGGAGCAGGGAGCGCTTGTCATAATGACTAGAGAAGATGATTCTGATTTAGCTGATCCTGATACGAAAGGGATAAGCCGCAGGAAAGTTGAAGATTTAAAAAACAGACTTAAGTTGATCAATGAATCAAACGCAGATCTTTATTTAAGTATACATCTAAATTCCATTCCCTCTCCAAGATGGAGCGGGGCTCAGACATTTTATTCTCCGCATTTTATCGAAAATAAGCGGTTAGCCAAGTTTATTCAAAGTGAATTAATTCGAAACCTTGAAAATACAGATAGGGAAGCGAAAATCCTAAAAAACATATATATCGTAAAAAATGCGAACAAACCAGGTGCACTAGTTGAAGTCGGATTCCTTTCAAATCCTACCGAACGACAAAATTTAAAAAGTGATAAATATCAAGAAAAAGTCTCAGCTTCCATTTACAATGGAATTATGAGGTATTTTACAAATGAAAAAGATTTAAAGTAAAAGGTAATCGAATCGTTTGTCGATTACCTTTATCTCAGTCGAAGACTACGAAATTCGTACGTTAGAGCTGCGGCGCTTGCGCTTTTCTGATGAAGGCGATTTGCTTTTTGTCCAGTGAAAATATGTTATACTAAATGGGTGTAATCGAATTCACATCAAGGATGGTGTATGAAGTGATAACAGAACAAGAAATCGTTAATTTGCTAAAAGGAATTCAAGATCCTTTCCTACATAAAACACTAGAAGAAACGAATGGTATTGTAGAAATAAAAGTGAAGGAAGAAAAAGAGCATGTAAGTGTGAAGCTTGCGATTGCAAAAACAGGGACAAGTGAGCAGCTTCAGCTACAAATGCAAGTGGTGAATATTTTAAAAGAAGCGGGTGCAAAAACAGTCGGCATTCGATTTGCAGAACTTCCAGAAGAAGTTTTGCAAAAATTCAGAGGATCTGAATCCGATGAGCAAGGAAATAATCTTTTATCACCCACTAGTAATACAACCTTTATTGCCATTGCCAGTGGTAAAGGTGGAGTTGGTAAATCAACAGTATCGGTTAATTTAGCAGTTTCGCTTGCGCGTTTAGGGAAAAAAGTGGGTCTAATTGATGCAGATATCTACGGTTTCAGTGTTCCGGATATGATGGGTGTAACTCAGCGTCCGGTTGTCCGTGGAGAAAGAATTATTCCCGTAGATAGACTAGGTGTAAAAGTCATCTCAATGGGATTCTTCGTTGAAGATAACGCACCTGTTATTTGGCGTGGACCTATGCTAGGAAAAATGCTAAATAACTTCTTCACCGAGGTTGAATGGGGAGAATTAGATTACTTATTATTAGACCTTCCTCCTGGAACTGGTGACGTAGCTCTTGACCTACATACAATGCTGCCTCACTGTAAGGAGATCATTGTAACAACACCACACCCAACTGCTGCCTTTGTAGCGGCACGTGCTGGAGCAATGGCATTAAAGACTGACCATGAGCTTTTAGGTGTAATTGAAAATATGTCCTATTTTGAAAGCAAAGTTACTGGTGAAAAGGAATATGTTTTCGGTCGAGGCGGTGGAGAAAAGCTTGCTGAAGAATTGCGGACAGAGCTTCTTGGTCAGCTTCCATTACAGCAGCCTGACTGGGATGAGGAAGACTTTGCACCTTCCATCTACGCTGAAGATCATAGGCTAGGGGAAATTTATAGAGATATTGCTAAAAAAATAGTAAGCCTTCTTAATAAATAGTAAGAAAAAAACTGCTGCCGGATTCGACAGCAGTTTTTTTATGGAATAACGGCAACAACAAATCTATCCGCCTTGACCTCCGCCGCCTTGTTGTTTTCCACCGCCCCCACTGCTTTGACCACCTTGCTTTTGAGCGCTTTGACCAGTACTTAAATCATGAGCGGCTTTTACTAGTAATTCCTGAATTTTTGCTTTAAAAATCGGGCTATCAAAGGTTTCTGTAATGGTAGTTTGAATATGTTTTCGGAAATCTTTGCTTTTAAGTAGGCCCTGCACTTCTTTTTGATATTCGGGATCTTTTAGTATATCAAGCATCATACTCTGATATTCAGGATCCTTCATTAACTTTTTCAAAAGTTCTTCATTTTGTTTTTTCATGCCTGTTGCAAAGGATTTAGCAAATTCAGGATCTTTAAAGGATTTTTTCCAAAATTCATTACTTTTCTCTGAAACGAGAGTTTTTTGAATCGTGTCATTGACTATGGCTTGATCCATTATAAGTTCCTGCTTTATTTTATTGTCTGCCATAATTTCCTGAATGGCTTTCTTTCCTTCATCAGTTTTTAGAATATCTACTATCATTTTTTTTGTTTGGTCATAATCCATTTTTTCAGTTACTGGACTACCCGAACACGCTGAAAGAAGAAAGAACGTGCTAAATAGGAGCAACATAACTATTTTCTTCATAGGAATAGCTCACCCCTATAGTAAAGTGTTTATATAGTTAATATGGTTTATTTGAAAAGATTTATTCTACGACATAGTATTTTCTAGATTTTTCATACTGTGATTGGTAAAATCAAAAGGATGAGTATACGTACGATTATTACCGCATGGAGGATATCGCATTGACAAGCCGAAATTGGGTTAGATTATTTTTAACGACGTTAGCAGTGGGTGGTATCACAACAGGAATATTAGGTTTTATTATTCGTTGGAGTGAATTCCAGTCCTATTTTGTTGATTTTAAAATAGGTTCTATATTATCCACGTTTATTTGGCTTATTGGAGTAGGGCTGATATTCAGTGTTATTAGCCAAGTAGGGTATTTCGCTTATTTAACTATCCATCAATTTGGATTAGGTATTTTCCGTTCCTCCTCATTATGGAATGGTGTTCAATTAGTTTTAACCATTTTTGCTTTATTTGATTTGATCTATATCCGTTTTGAAAAATTTGCAAAACCAAATGAGAGCCTCGCTCCTTATATTGGACTAGCTATATTTATTTTGGTGGCTGGATTAATTGTATCCTATTTTAAATCACAGCAAGGGAAAAAGAGCACCTTTATACCAGCATTGTTTTTTATGGTTGTTGTAACGATTTTAGAATGGATTCCTGTACTAAGAGTAAATGAAAAAAGCTGGGTCTATCTCATGCTATTCCCACTAGTTTTTTGTAACGCATATCAAATTTTAATGCTTCCAAAATATTTAAAACGTTCAGAAGAAGAAAGAGCAATAACAAAAGCGGAAAAGGGTAATCAAAATCAAAATTCTACAATAAATAAAAAGAAAAAATAAAAAAGATAAAAAACACTCTTTTAAAATGTACTGCACCCCAATTGTTAGACACCATTTAACAATTGGAGGTGCTTTTATTATGGCTAAATTTACAATCGAAGAGAAACTGACAGCGGTAAAA
>NZ_JBNNWS010000038.1:0-13475 GCF_050281185.1 Heyndrickxia sp. NPDC080065
CATCTTCTATTATAACGATTGGAGTTTTTTTCTTATACAACTCTACAAGTTTTGTTTGCACACAGGCAGAGCCTGTGGTTTAAAATGACTAATGAGAAAAATGCCACGCTCAGGTAGTCGCGGCATTTTTGCAATTTAATAGCGGCATCTCGGGCAATGTGTTGGGTAACCAGGGTCATAAACAACACTTCTATTAATTGGCTGGTAAATGTGGCGAGGTACATTGACAATATTTCTTCGATGTATATTAATAACCGGATGAATAAAAGGAACTACTCGAGGCATATAAGAATTACTGACCACATATCTAGGTTTACATACGATCGGTCTATGATGTTGGTACAATTAAATCACCTCCAATAATCGTTTATATATTACATGCAAGTGATTCGAACGTTGAAACGGACAAATGTCATATTAAGTTAGTATTGGCTTTTGACTATTTTTTACTTTCTTTTGAAATACATAAACAAAGCTATTAAACATTCCCTTTGCAAAACTGAAACGCCCAGTCTGACTGCTTATTGTCTTTCCATATTCCTAATAGGTTCCCTACAGCAACAGTAAATTCTGCAAATGCTGTACCTTTTGCTGTAATAATATTCGTACCCACCTCAATGTTTGTCCCCGTGTATATTGCTCCCTCAAATACATGATTAAAATGTTTATATGTATTTTCAGTACACGTAAATTTTTCACCTTTAAGTAAGCCTGCCTTGCCCAACAATGTTGCAGATGCACATATTGCTGCAATCGGAATCTGCTTGGAAGAAGCTTTCTGTAAAAATGAAGATAATGAGGCATCATCTATAATCGTGTGCACTCCATCACCGCCAGAAATTAAAATAAGATCATACTTTTCTACATCAGTTTCTGAAAGACCTGCTTGCGGCATCGTAATTAATCCTGCAAGACTTTCAACGGGTTTGCCATCTACGGTAACAGTAGTCACCTTGAATCTCCCTGATTTTCTTATAAAAAAGAGCGTATGAGCGATTTCAAAATCAGCATATTGGGGGTACGCAATAAATAGGATGTTTTTCATGTTCAATATCCTTTCTGTAAAAAAATAATATTTAGATATAATAAATTCCTATATAACGGGTGTCAAAAATCTACTGGATATTCCTACTAAAGAGATTAAAGCGATGGGATTCATTGAAATCTTTCTGAAGAAAAGTTATTGAAACATTGTTGATGGTATGGGATTTTTTCAAACTATTTCTTGATACTATCTGTTATTTCTGCCCTATCAGGAAATTTTAAACATCCCCTCTACATCTATCTCTTTCATGTAAAGGGGATTAATTTATTTCACTAGCGAAAGACTAAAAATCAATTGTTCACCGATTTTCCCCATTTTTCGACGGCCAGTATCTTCATAACCAACCTTTTCGTATAATTTTTGTGCAGGAATGTTTCGCTTATTTACTGCAAGAACCACCTCATTACAGGTTGGAAATTCTTGATGAATAAATGTATTTAATTGTTGCAGCCCTTTTTTAGCAAAGCCTTTCCCTTGATGTAAATGATTGACTGAGAAAGCAGTAAGCAGCATTGCATCTGGATTATCTGTGTATTCTTTAACTCTAGCACTAGAATGTAGAACAAAAAATCCAACGGGTTCATTGTCACTCAAAATCACAATTGGGTGTCTTTCGTGAGATACCTCAAGCATTTCGCTTGGCAGGGCAGTAAATTGTTCTTGCTCTTTAGGCAAGTTAAAATCCTTCAATGCATCAAAAAATTCTGGTTTATAAACATGTAATTCTACCCCATTTAATGAACTCAAATTTAAAATCCTCCAATTGATATATTTTAAGAAAATTATATCAAATAGAATATATGTTCGCAATTATTTTTGGAGTAAATCGAGAAGACCATCAGGAACAAGTCGAGACTCACCCGCTTGGAACTCTCTTAGAGATTTCCACATGACCGTGAATTTTGATCCATCGTCCTCTTTTCCTATAAATGTCGAATGACTATAAAACGTATCATCTACAAAATCTGCATCATAAACTTGTACAATTTCATGACCAAGGTCACCATTAAATGTAAAAATATTTTCTATCGTACCTAACAATTGAAGATTAACTATTTCAGCAGCTAATTCTTCTTTTACCTCTCTTATCAACGCATCAGAACTTCTTTCTCCATACTCAATTCCGCCACCAATTGGACGATAATAATATTTACCTGACCCTGGATCCATTCCTTCAGCGACTAAGATAGAGTCACCTTTTTGAAAAACGCAAATAACGATTGGGCGAATCACACCTTTTCTCATAGCAAAAGACCCCCTTCTTTTTTCCAGAACTATTATCATTCGCCTTTTGCTAGAGAAATTCCTTTTTTTAGATAGAGGATTACAAATTATCATCCAATACGATCAACGAGAGAAAAAAGATTTTTTCGCGGAAAATAGTATAAAAATTAAGAATTATGCATACATCCAAAATTATGTATGGTATAATTATCCAAAATACCCAGGAGGTTAATTATGTACGTTGCTAACAATCTGTTTGTGGTCATGATTATTCTATTAATCCTGTTAGGAGTCTTTTCCTTTGCCCTATTTATTCGAAGACTGCTAATTAATGTTCAAGTCAAAAATGAAAATTCAATTGAACTTAATCGGAAATTAGATAAGATTATTGAATTACTTGAAAACAAATCTAATTAACTTTTTCAAGCTTCTATATTATTGGGAGCATTTTTTTGCTTTAAAAGATTTTCATGTCTACCAAGCAGTTTTTAAAACTGACCTACTCATCATAAAATTCCATATGATGTTTTTCCTGCCTGTAATAATCTAATCGATCCTGCAATGTACCAGTATGAAATTCGAACTTATGACCATCAGGATCAGTGAAATAAATCGACTTTTTATCCTTCTCATCCCTAGCGCGACCTGAAAGGATATTTACTTGTAGAGCCTTCAATTTTTCTACCATTTGATCAAAATCTTTTTCATCAATGGAAAAAGCCATATGTGTATAGGATTCGCTTATTTCATTGCGAGGAATATCCTTTTCTTCATTAAGCGCAAGCCAAATGCCATTTAGGTCAAAATAAGCCAAACTTCTTCCTTTAACTAAAGGTCTTGCATCAAAAACTTTTTCGTAAAATGTAATCGAACGTTCTAAACTAGAAACAGAAAATAATAAATGATTGATTCCTTTAATCATGATTCACCTCAGTCAACTTGAATACGATAAAACTTTTTCCTTTATTTTAGGCTTTGTTAAACAATGTTGTTGTTTCTAATAAAACCCTGTATTGTATGTGTTCAGCTAGTTTTACTTCGTAAAGAAAACGCTTCACACATACCATACAGGTAATTTTATCAAAAATAAGCATTAACAAAGCCTTATTTTAAAACAGCATCTTTTAACAATGAATCTGCAAGTTTAATATTTTCCTTTAAAAACAATGGTAATTGAGAATTACTTATAATTTGTTCAGTTGTTAACCAAACTATTCCATCTACTTCATCAGGACTTTTGGCAAATGCTTCTCCTGATTCATGCTCACAAAGGAAGACAATATCTACTACATGTATCCCTGAATCCGTGACAAAGGAAGAACTATTTACATATTGAAGGATCTTCACTTTTATCCCTACTTCTTCATCCATTTCTCTGTGAAGTGTTCTCTCAAGAATATCTGATGTATTTCCTTCCTTATCTACTTTCCCGCCGACTAAAGACAGTCTTCCTCCTGCATGCTCCTCTTTTATACTTCGCTTTATTAACAGCCATTTTCCATCTTTAAAAACAGCACCTTCTACATTAACAATGAACATAGACACGCCTCCTATTCCCAAATCGTATCTAATTTGTCTGAATAGAACTCAATTGCTTTCCGATAACTAGTAATCTCCTGATCGTTCGTCGTTTCTACTAAATTTTTCAAAAGGATATCCATCGCTTGATGATGTTCGTTTAGATTATAAAGAGTCATCGAATAGAAAACTTGGATTGCACGATTATTCGGAAACAATTCCATCCCTTTTAAAAACGTGCTTTTTGATTTTTCATATTGACCTAATGTTCGATAAGTACTTCCTAATCCTAACAGCGCCCCTTCTAAATCCTCTCCTTCTAGACCTAGTGAAATAGCTTTTTCATAATAGGGTACAGCTTCCGTTTCATTTCCGAGAGTATCAAAACTCCAGGCACATTGAAAGTTGATTTCCGCATCTTCAGGATTTTCGCTTGCTAACTTAACGAGGATTTCATTAGATTCTTTCAGATTTCCTTCTTTTCTTAATAAAATCGCTTGATTTAATTCTTTTTTGATTGTTTCCATCTTCATATCTCCTTGCAGAACTATTTTGTATATAAATTTCTTCATTATCCTTAAGCAATAATAACTTGTCGGCATAAGGCTCTAACATACTTAAAATTTCTGCTTTATTAACTTTTTCAAAGTCAGTTGTCCACTTAAACATTTTCAATAACATACTGAAAGTCGGTTTATAATGCGCTTTTTCAAATCCTAATTTTTGTAGAAGATATCTCTTTATGATTCTAACTATTCTTTTAGATAGATTTGGATGTAAAAATATTATGATGTCTGCGTGTTGAAATCCTTGTGATACCCATTTATGGTGTGCACCTTCTACAATCCACGAACTCGAATGAACGATTTGATGAAAGAATTTCATCTCTTTCTTCAGGAGTATTTCTTATATCGCCATCATTCGTTCTCCTCCAAACAACATTATCTAATTCATAATAAGGAATATGTAATTCAGAAGATAATTTTCTTGCTAAAGTTGTTTTTCCGCTTCCAACAGAGCCGATAATGTGAATCTTTGTAGGTAAATTATTTTTCAATTTATTCATTAACTACTTTTATTCCATCGATACACTCTTATATTTTCTTTCCTCCAATTTTTATATAGCTGTTCTTCAGCTAGGATTTGCCATCCATTAAAGAAGGATTGTCCATTTTTATTAAAGAACCATCTATTACCTAAATGAAAAGTGGCATGGTTAATATTGTCATGTTCATCCTGCCAGATTAATATATCTTTACGTTCTAATTCATCTAAAGGACTATTTACTTCTTTATAGCCTCGTAGATCTAACCCTAGTTTAAATGTTTCTGGATGAACCCATTGATTGATGATCCAGTCACAAACCTGGGAATTTTCTGTTGCAGCTGCTAACACTGCAGCTAAACAATTGGGTCCATGATTTTTAGAAAAACGATTCATATACTTGTTTAGCTGTGGATACTGTTCGAGGACCTCTTGAACTTCCCCCTCAATCTTGTTTAATTTATCCGAATATAATTTAGCAACTTTTATTAAAATATCTCTTTTAAATGAATAAGGTAACATTGTCCACATATTTCTTTGAAACACGATATAAGGCTTATCCTGCTGAATAATATAGGATTCTATTATCTCCCATACCTCTTCTTGCAATTGCAATGGTTGATTTTTTAATACTGGTTCTAAAATCTCCCATTCATAAATAAGTCCTCTGCCTAGTTCGTGTTGGATGTTTAATAGTAATGTTCGTGTATGTCTATCAATAGTTGGAAAAAGTTCTTCCGGAGTCACACAAACATATTTTGCCTTTCTCGAGATCTTCCACATTTCATAGCTATTAATTGTATCGATCGTCTGATATACATTATGATGATTAAACTCATCCCGAGGGATAACTAAAATATTTTCTGGCATATATTCCTTGACTTCATCTATTGTTGTAAAGAAAAACAAATCATAAAGAGGAACAGCTTTTTCTTGCCAAGCCTGAATAACGCTCTCTTCTATTGGTAAAACTTCTACTTCGTTAAACATGATTAACCTCCGTACAAAATATAAAAAATCTATATTCACCTAAAATATTGCAAAATGGATCCTTTCCCATTTTCCACTGTTACCTCCGCAAAGGCTCCATTAATAAAAGTGATTTGCGGAGGAACATGACCACAATCAACATCATAAATAATCGGTATTTGCAGTTCATTGGAAAGCTCTTGATAAACATCTTCAACCGTATAGTTATCAACCGGCTCATTTGCTGGACTACGCCCAAACATAATGCCAGAGCATTCTTCAAACCAACCGGCCAATTTCATTTGAATTAATGACCTGCGAAAATCGGTTGTATTTAATTCACAATTCTCTAAATACCACAAAACAGGTTCTCCATTGATATAATTTTTTCTAAAGCTTTGCAGATCACCGAATGGTGTCCCAATTAGATGCCTGATTACATCTATACATCCACCAAGTAACCGACCTTGTATTTCCACTCTTTTATTTGAAACTGTTTTCCAATATGTTTGTTCTGTTAAGTGAAATACACATGGTGATGGGTTATTATGCTGCCATTTCTTTTGATATTTGTTGGATGAATGCTGAAGAACGGATTCACCAGCCTTTGTAGATAACACTTGCCGCCACATTGCTGTTGTCTCATCTGAATAATCCCCACGTAAATCTATAAGATTACATCCATGTGCCGTCGCAATACCTGTTTTTAACGTAATGGCCAACAACAGAGCACTTAAATCAGAATAACCTAATACCCATTTATTCTGTATACGATCAAAGTCAATATGTTCTAAAATCTCAATTAGTAATTCACCACCCCAAGGAGGAATGATCATATCAATTTGATCATCGCACATCATTCCGACGAACTCATCTGCCCGTTTTCTAGCGGGCGCTGATTTCGCTTTTTCCTGTGTCCAAACCGTATCACCACAAATGATGTGAAATCCATTCTTCTCCATCCGTTCACATGCTTGTTTGAACATATCATGCAACTCACTTTGAACTCCAGATGAAGGTGCTGTAACACCGATCGTTGCTCCATTTTCTAAAACCGGATATTTAATCATAGGAACCCCTCCAAAAATCATTATTAGTTTTTACATTCGACATGTGATTTTCTGATACCTTTAAAAATATTAACTTACAAAAAAAGATAGGTAATTTTATTAACAAACCGTAACAAAAGATTTTGAAATTGAAACCATCGTAAATGGAAAAATAAAAATAATCCCCCGATTAGTTACTAATCAGTGGATTATTCATTTATAAATAAATTGAAAAAACCAATTAAATTTATTTTTTGCTTTACGATCCCCATCCCCTATCTGAATTCATCCCTTTCATAATCGTAGAAAGATTTTGATGCTCCCTCAGTAAATTCATGAACACCTCAAGTGCTTTTGTTTTAAATGATGTTCGCAGGACGATCGAAAATTTCCTTTTAAAAGGTGTGCCTTTGACAGGAATGACTTTTAATAATCCCATTGCGATTTCCTTACGAAAGGCTAATTGGGATAAAAGGGTGATTCCCAGCCCTGATTCAACTGATTCCTTAATTAGTTGAGTGCTGCCGAATTCCATCATTTCTTTTGGAGCAATGGACAATGTGTGAAAAATTTTTTCTGCAGCCGCTCTCGTTCCAGATCCTAATTCACGAACGATCCACGTCTCATCTTCAAGTTCAGAAATTTTTGCCACGCGGTCTTGTTGGGCTAAACGGTGATGAGCAGAAGCAATCACATACATGGTGTCCTCAGCAAAAGGTTCGATTGAAAGATGGGGATCCTTGAAATCCCCTTCGATAATTCCGACATCCAGTTGATGCCCAAGAACCAATTCCGCAATTTCTTTTGTGTTGCCAATCGTGATACTCGGTTTAACGAGTGGAAATTGTTCATGCATTTTTGCGATAAAATGTGGCAGAACATATTCTCCAAATGTATAACTTGCTCCAATGGATAGCGGGCCTTTCGCTCGATTGTTTAGATCATCAATTAAGCTTTGCATTTTCGAATAAAGTCCCAAAATTTCTTTCGCATGGTAGTAGACAATTTCTCCAGCTTTGTTTAAACGTACAAACTTATTCGTACGATCGAGCAGCTTTGTTCCGTAGGAGCGCTCTAACATTTGAATGTACTGACTAACTGCTGGCTGTGTCATATGTAATTCCTCTGCAGCACGCGAAAAATTCCCTTTGTCCACAACGGTTACAAATACTAGTAAGTGTTGATCCATCAACGCTTCTCTCCTTACTATAAAGATTACTTATTATTAGTATCATATATATTTATTTTACTTATCGTCAATCATCATTTATTCTACGAATAGAGACCTTTTGGGGGGATTGAAATGAAAGCAGAAAAAACCAAAATGCTTGAACGAATAGAACCAAAACGAAATTCTGCGGCCCTGCTATGGGTTGGTGGAATTGCTTTTACTTTTTTTATTGCTTTCCTAGGTTACTTATTAGCTAAAGTACCAGGATTTGATCATGTTGGTCAGCTAGCCTCAGCGATTGTGATAGCAGTTGTATTTCGACAAATTTTTGGTTATCCAGAGGTGATTCGTCCTGGAATCGGATTTTCATCGAAAAAGCTATTGCGCTTTGCCATTATTTTGTACGGTTTAAAATTAAATATTAACACCGTTTTACATGATGGAATTGGTTTACTCATTCGTGACGCAGGAGTTATTACTTTTGCGATTCTTCTTACGATTTGGCTGGCAAAAGTTTTTAAAGCGGATAAAAATATCTCTCTTTTATTAGGTGTAGGAACAGGAGTATGTGGTGCTGCTGCTATTGCCGCGGTTGCTCCTATCGTCAAATCAAAGGATGAAGATACCGCGATTGGAGTAGGAATTATCGCCTTAGTCGGAACCATTTTTGCGATTATTTATACCATTTTACGTCCGATTTTACCATTATCGGCTGTTGATTATGGAATCTGGTCTGGTATTAGCTTACATGAACTTGCTCATGTGGCTTTAGCTGCTGCTCCAGGAGGAGAAGATTCCCTTGCGATCGGTTTACTGGCTAAATTAGGCCGTGTATTCCTTCTCGTTCCACTTTGCTTTATTTTCATGTATTTTATGAAACGGAAAAATCAAGGTCAGGAGTCATCTGATAACAAAATTGAATTCCCATGGTTCTTGATTGGCTTTATTCTTATGAGTTTATTTGGAAGTTATGTTCTAGGAAGCCATATTCATGTTTCAGCAGGATTTATGAGCGGAGTTTCTAATCTTACAACTTGGTGTTTAACTGCAGCCATGGTTGGACTTGGTCTCAATGTAAGCTTGAAGGATCTTCGTACAAAAGCGCTAAGACCTTTACTTGCCATGCTGATTACTTCGATTTGTCTTAGTATTTTGGCCTATTTTATCGTGTAAAAATAAAACGTCGTTGAAAATATCGGTCAATTTTAAAAAAACTAACTCTGAAATATGGAGTTAGTTTTTTGTATATCGAAAAATAAATTGTTTTTGATAGGACTTGAAATTCATTTTTAATATGCTACAATAAAAATGAATGATAGTCATTCACTAAAGGGGTGATCATTAATGGGAAAAAAATCAGAGGAAAAATACGATAAAATTTTAAAAGCATCCATCAAAGTTCTTTCTGAAAAGGGCTATGAAAATACGTCGATTTCAGACATTGTAAAAAGCGCCGGTATTGCTCAAGGGACTTTTTATTTATACTTTCCTTCAAAGAGTGCTTTAATCCCAGCGATTGCTGATCATCTTTTAACGATTACCTTTGGAAAAATGAAGGAAAAGATTTCCGATCAGGACTCATTTTGGAAAGTTCTAGAGGAAGTCATTAGCGTCACCTTTGAAACGACCGAAGACTATAAGGACATCCTTGTTCTTTGTTATTCTGGGCTTGCGATTGAGCATTCCATGGAAAAGTGGGAAATGATTTATCAGCCATTTTATCAGTGGTTTGAGGAGCATTTAAATAAGGCTATTGAAAGACAAGAAGTCATTAGCAGTATTGATGTGAAACTGACCACAAAAATGATTATTAACCTCATGGAAAACACAGCTGAACGATACTTTATTGGAAATGAGCATGATGCATTAGAGGAGGATTATCAAGCAGAAATCTTCCGTTTTATTAAAAGGTCTTTATCTACAAACTAAAATATTGGATAAAGTAATCCAATATTTTTTTAAACAAAAAATGAATGATAGTCATTCATTAATGAAAGAGGGATTACTATGGCATGGGTATTATTATTAATTGCAGGAGTTTTTGAGGTCGTATGGGCGACAATGATTAAGCATGCAGATAGCATAACTGATTGGCTCATCACTCTGTTCTTTATTGGAGTTAGTTTTCTGTTATTAATTCGCTCTTATAAGACGATACCAGTTGCGGCAGCATATACCGTCTTTGTCGGAATTGGAACGGGCGCTACTTATTTTGTTGGAATTTTAATGGGTGAACCCTTTTCCATCATTCAGCTATTGTTTTTAGCGATTTTATTAGCAGGAATTGTCGGTATGAAAGTATTTACAGATTCTCATAAGGAAAGGAGCGAACAATAATGGCTTGGGGATTACTATTACTTGCAGGACTAGAGGAAGTCATTGCCACAATTTCTATGAAATATTTGGACGGTTTTAAAAAGAAATGGCCAATTATCATATTGATTGTCGGTTTCTCTTTATCATTCTATTGCCTATCCACTGCCATGCAAACCTTGCCAGCAGGCGTTGCCTACGCCGTCTGGACTGGTATCGGCAGCATTGGAATCACACTAGCCGACCTCTTCTGGTTCAAAGAAAAAATCAACAAATTCCAATTCCTCTCCCTCCTATTTATATTAATTGGAGTCGTTGGAATGAGTTTAACGTCATAAGGTGTCAGGCACCATAAAAAGACATTCGGCTATTTTTTCCACCCCAGGTGGACACTTAACCTAATTAATACCTAAAAAGCAAATTAATGTAGTGACTTTTTTAAAAAAGCTGCGAACCTCGGTTTCGCAGCTTTTTTTCAATTCTAGATTATGTTATGTCTTACCTATCTTCCTTTTAATCAACCGTATCCACAAGCCATTTCTCAAAGCTTTCCCTTTTTATCACATGAAGAACACATGGTGATTTTGTTTGTGCTTCGATCTTCTCAAGTTCTTCTGGGAAATCTGACTCAACATGCAAAGTGATATAAGGCAATTTTTCCTGTGCTTTTTGAGAGCGAATGTTTTCTTGTTTAGCTCCTGCAAAAACATATTCCAGCTTCAATTCTTTAAAAGCGTAGGTCAATATTTCTTTCTTTGCACATTCATTGTAGCCCTTTCCCCAATACTCGTAGCCAATCCATGTACCAATATGACACCTTTTCCTTGTTAGATCAATATCTTTTAAGGTAATAACACCCACTAATCCTTCAGTTTCATCATAGATTACCCGTGAGTACTGCCGTCCTGATTTTTCCTCCTTGATTATAAACTGAATAAAATCAATTGTGTCTTGCACATCTGAAATTTGCAGGCCTAGCGCTTCCCTCACATGTGTTTCGTTAGAAAGCTCAAACATTCGGGCTGAATACACTAAATCATGTGGTAGTAGTCTTACATTCACTGAGGCACCCTCCTTTTTGTTAAACCAAAGTTCGACAATAAACTATAATTTCCTTTATTTAATTATGAAAATTTTAAAGGAAATAAAGAAATTTTGTAGAATGAGTTTAAGAAATGAGTTTTATTAAAAAAGCAGGAAATCTATCACCCGATTCTTTTTAATTTCTGAGATATCCTTTCATAAATAAATATTTAAAATATAACAAAAAACAGAGTGGTGAATTATATGAAATCATTAGAACATGAAATATAAAACCGTATAAGAGGGCCTCCTCTAATAGATTTGGATTTTATAAATTTTAATCAATAGGAGGAGTATAATTATGTTAACGGAAAAACAATTCTTAACTTATCTTGAAGATGCTAATGAATCTTTTTCAGGCTGGGATTTTTCATTTCTTTCTGAGACAGGACGCGTTCAAAATCAATTGCTGTCATGGTCTTATGGAAGTATGGTGATGTCACTCGTTCACAATGCACAATCGATGTTAGATATGGGGACTGGCGGTGGAGAGTTTTTATCCAAAATTAAACCTTATCCACAAACTGTATTTGCAACCGAAGCCTATCTACCGAACATTCCAATTGCTAAAAAAAGACTTGAACCTTTAGGTGTTAAAGTGGTACAAATTGATGACGATTCGAATCTTCCTTTTGAGGATCGAGGATTTGACCTAATCATCAATCGACATGAATCTTACTCCCCTAAGGAAGTAAGAAGAATTATTTCAGACCATGGAGTCTTTCTTACTCAACAGGCTGGTGGTACTGATTGTTCCCAAATAAACGAACATTTAGGTGTGCCATCAAACGATGAATTTATTCATTGGAACTTGAACTATGCCATAGAAGAGTTACGGGATAATCATTTTAAAGTCAATTTTAGCAAAGAGGAATTCCCAATTCAGCGCTTTTACGATATTGGCGCCTTAGTGTATTACCTAAAGGCAATTCCTTGGCAAGTACCTGGATTTACTATTGAACAATACATCGATAAATTACATCGAATACATCAACTAATTCAGTCAAAAGGCAATTTCGATGTAAAACAACATCGATTCATCATCAAAGCCGAAGCCATCTAAATCGGTGTCAGGCACCGAAAAAAGACATTTAGGCTCTTTTTCCACTCCAGGTGGACAGTTTTACTTAATATTGCATTTTTAGTATTGAATAGTAATTACAAATAAAAAGGCTTCTAATTTTACATAGTTTTTGTAAAGTTGGAAGCCTTTTTTTCGTCCTTTTTTCCACGGTAGGTGGACATTTTGTTAATTTTATAAAAGTCGGTTAGTTTTTAGTGGATGTTTTTCGAAATTTTATTAAGTGTAAGATTAATCCAGAAAATAAAGTGATACCAATAAAAGTGAATAAGTAGAAAATCGGATGTGTAGCAACACCGAATGTTACTTCGTTTTGCAGGTTATCTACATTTTTATAAGCGCTCTCCCAATCAGGTTGATAAGATTTAGTTTTAACATAGCCGCTAAGGAAGTTGCTCATAAAATAAATAATGTGGATGATAAATGAAATGATGATTGCTTGTTTAACAGTCTTCATTGAATCCCTCCATGTAATTTTCCATTCATATGTTCCTCAAAAGAAAAAGTTTTTTACACCCTGCAATTTTCAAAAGATGTCTTTTCGGTCTTTTTAGTAATTAGCATAGCAAAGGTTTTACCATACTTTTCAATTATTATAGTATACTTCTCATCTTACTTGCTATATTTTTCCTTCATGCATTTACCCATCTAGGTCAAGCCATCTATTTGAAAAGCTATACACCTGGAGTGATGACATCTATCATTCTCATACTCCCCTACTCTTTCTATACTTACTACCGATTATTATCTAGTGACATCATTACGACAACTGATTTAGTTTGGAGTGGATTAAGCATCTTAATTACCGGACCGCTCTTGTTTTTCTTATTATCTATATCAAGGAATCGGACATAAAGAGGCTTTTACCTCTTCTACTAACATTAAATCGAGTAGAGGGAAAATAATTTAATTATTTTCGCCCCTCTCACACCACCGTACGTACGGTTCCGTATACGGCGGTTCAATTTATATTACAGT
>NZ_JBNNWS010000039.1:0-12131 GCF_050281185.1 Heyndrickxia sp. NPDC080065
GCATCTTCATCACCCCAAGTATTATTTCTATTTATATTTTAAAACAAAAAAGACTGTAGGCAAACTCGATTTTTATCGAGTTTGTCTACAGTCTGGAAAGACCGATAAACAATCGGTCTTTTTTCTCATTCCTACTACAAATAGATGATGTCTTTCACATCAAATTTCTCTTTTGCAATTCCTATCCGTTGAGCGGCAGCAGTTTCCATCACATTATTTGATTTATAAGCAAAACAGAAGTTGTAATAGGTTCGAAGGATGGTCAAAACCATTTGAGCATACTTGGGATTAAAATTGGAATAAAAATAGCTTTTTCCATCGCCACGAGCTGTGGTCAAAGGTCTTTCCAATACTGTTATTTACTGTTTTGCACCTCTGAACCGAACCCGTTATGAAAAATACTTTGTCTTTTTGTTTTGAAATGGTACTTCTCTCATATGTATTAAAATGAGGAGGGAAGAACATGAAAGAACAAATAAGGGCATTTATAGAATCTCAGGTAGAAGCCTATGTGAACAATTGGAATACACGTGGAAATGAAAAAGTAATGAAAAAAATTGAATCGACACAAAAAAGGAAAGCGGACATAGTTAAAGTTAGGGCGAACACGAAAATAACAAATAAAACTCAAGATAGCGATAATACGTACATTCATTACGATGTCCATATGCAATATTTAATTAAACAAAAAGATACGCTGTATTTAGAGGAGCAGTTAGAACAGCATGTGGCTCACTTTTATAAAAATAAGCTTTATGAAAGTAGAGAAGTCGATCCAGCTGTTATTATGATGAATCAAGAAGATATAGAAGATGAATTTCCTGATCAAGATGAAGAATTAAGAGTCTCCTATCGGTATAACAGGTTAAAAGCAGTTCAGTATGCAGAGCGATGGTGGAACAGCTACAATCCTGCCTATAAAAAATTTGATGTGGATTGTACGAATTTTATTTCGCAATGCCTGCGTGCCGGAGAGGCTCCGATGCGAGGATATCCAAATAAAAGTAAGGGATGGTGGATGCAAAATAACAATTGGAGTTATAGCTGGGCAGTCGCTAATTCCTTAAAATCCTATTTATCTTCTTCAAAGATCGGTTTAAAGGCTCGTGAAGTAAGTTCTCCAACCGAGTTATCGTTAGGGGATGTGATTTGTTATGATTTTCAAGGGGATGGCCGCTTCGATCATAATACGATTGTAACTGGAAAAGATGCCAATGGAATGCCTCTTGTTAATGCACATACCTATAATAGCCGTATGAGGTATTGGGCGTATGAAGATTCTTCAGCCTATACCCCAAATATTAAATATAGATTTTTCGTGATCGTCGATCATATTTAATTTTTCGCTATGTGATATAATATAATCGTAAAGTTTAATAATGAGGTGACAGCAAGTGGCCATACACGTTGTATTATATCAACCAGAAATTCCAGCAAATACTGGAAATATTGCACGTACATGTGCAGCAACAGATACAAAATTGCATTTAATTAGACCGCTTGGTTTTTCGACAGATGATAAAATGTTAAAAAGAGCAGGCTTAGATTATTGGCATCATGTAAATATTACTTACTATGATTCACTAGATGAATTTTTTGAGAAAAATAAAAATGGTGAGTTTTTCTATATAGAAACTTTCGGTGAAAAGCCTCATTCTGCATTTGATTATAGCGATATTAATAAAGAATACTACTTTATGTTTGGAAAAGAAACGACCGGATTGCCAAAGGATTTAATGATCAATAATAAAGATCATTTTTTGCGAATTCCGATGAATGATAATGTACGCTCTTTAAATCTCTCCAATACAGCTGCCATTTTAGTGTACGAAGCATTAAGACAGCAAAACTATCCAAACTTAAAATAGGATTTTGTTATGGTTATGGTGGATAATATCTGTATGTTAACATACCAAAAATAAATGATATTTGGTGACTTTTAAGAAATAACCTTTTAAGGCGAGTAGGAGAATTATTTAGGGATTTTTCATTCCCCCAAAGTCTTTTTTTAGCCTAGATTTGGAATCAATCGAGTTTAATTCCGGTTGATTCCTTTTTGTTTTTTAGAACGGAATCAATCAGTCCCTTTGATTCCCGTAGATTCCTTTTTAATCCTTGAACGTGAATCAATCGATACTTTTGATTCCCACTAATAAGAGAATATACAAGGACTTTGATTAGACTTATCCCTTTACGAAGTGAAACTAGCTGAACATACGCCACATATGGTTTTATTAAATTAAAAACAACAATATGATTAACAACCTTAAATAAAAAAATCTTCCACACGGAAGATTTTTTTATTTAGCCTCGAAATGGCTATTCTTATTTATTTGTTCCTGGCTTATCGTCATATCCAGCTGTAAAGATAGCAGCTAAAAATGCTATAGTAACAGCTATAATAACCCATGTTCCCATAGTTATGTAAGCCTCCTTCAAAAATGATACCATTACTATTTGTTATTATAGCCCATTTTTTATTTTATGTGAACGATTCAATAAGGATTTTCTATGACTCTTTTCCATAACTTTATTGCTATAAAACGGTAAATTAAAGAAAATTACTTCTGTCGTTAAGGAATATCAGATTTTCGGTAATATTCATATAATTAAAAAATGAACGAATTAGTTTGATGATATTTAGGCTATTCCATAATATGGTTTGTTTCTCTAAACAATCATCATCTTTTGTTTACTAGCATAAAGTATATTAATCGTCTCTCAACAAGTGACAAGGGGAGGTTCTTATGGATATTTTAAAAAGACTAGCACATTACCGTGAAGAAGAAGAAAAGCTGCGGTGGGAAGGCACGTTTGGAGAATATTTAGACTTACTGAAAGAAAAGCCATGGGTTGCACAGTCGGCACATTCTCGTGTTTACAATATGATAAAAGATGCTGGAGTAGAAGAGATAAATGGAAGGAAGAAGTATCAGTTTTTTAGCAATCAATTATTTGGGTTAGAAGAAGCATTGGAAAAGTTAGTTGAAGAATATTTTCACCCATCTGCAAAACGCTTAGATGTTCGTAAGCGTGTTTTATTATTAATGGGTCCTGTAAGTGGTGGTAAATCAACCTTGGTTACAATGTTAAAAAGGGGATTAGAAGCTTATACTCGTACAGAACTTGGTTCTATTTACGCGATAAAAGGCTGCCCAATGCATGAGGATCCTTTGCACTTAATCCCCAATCATTTGCGGAATGATTTTTACGAAGAATACGGAATTCGCATTGAAGGAAACCTTTCTCCATTAAATATGTTGAGATTGGAAGAGGAATATGGTGGACGGATAGAGGATGTAATGATCCATAGAATTATATTTTCAGAGGATCGCCGAGTAGGAATCGGTACATTTAGCCCTTCCGATCCTAAATCTCAGGACATTGCTGACTTAACTGGAAGCATTGATTTTTCAACAATTGCTGAATACGGTTCCGAGTCTGACCCGAGAGCTTATCGTTTTGATGGTGAACTAAATAAGGCAAACCGTGGCCTAATGGAGTTTCAAGAAATGCTGAAATGTGATGAAAAGTTTCTATGGCATTTACTTTCCTTAACTCAGGAAGGGAATTTTAAAGCAGGGAGGTTTGCATTAATTAGTGCTGATGAGCTCATTGTTGCCCACACGAACGAAACAGAATACCGTTCATTTATTGCAAATAAGAAAAATGAAGCGCTACATTCCAGGATTATTGTCATGCCAATACCTTACAATCTGAAAGTGACAGAGGAAGAAAAAATCTACGAAAAAATGATTGATGAAAGTGATGTAGCAGATGTTCACATTGCCCCGCATACACTTAAAATCGCTGCGATGTTTTCGATATTGACCCGATTAAAGGAACCAAAAAGAGGCGATATTGACCTTATTAAGAAAATGAGATTATATGATGGGGAAAATGTAGAGGGATTTAACTCTGCTGATATTACTGAATTGAAAAAAGAGTATCAGGAAGAGGGAATGAGTGGAATCGACCCAAGATATGTAATCAATCGAATTTCATCAACGATTATCCGTAAAGAAGTCTCTTCAATTAATGCACTAGATGTTTTACGTTCTTTAAAAGAAGGTTTAGATCAGCATCCATCAATTACTTCTGAATTAAAAGAAAAGTATTTAAACTTTATTTCATTGGCAAGAAAAGAATACGATGAAATCGCGAAAAAAGAAGTTCAAAAAGCATTTGTCTATTCTTATGAGGAATCTGCGAAAACATTAATGGATAACTATCTTGATAATGTCGAAGCCTATTGTAATAAAGCGAAGCTCCGTGATCCATTAACAGGTGAAGAAATAAATCCAGATGAAAAGCTCATGCGTTCCATAGAAGAACAAATCGGTATTTCAGAAAATGCCAAAAAAGCATTTAGGGAAGAAATTCTCATTCGAATTTCTGCTTATGCAAGAAAAGGGAAACGCTTTGATTATAACTCACATGATCGTCTCCGTGAAGCCATTCAAAAGAAGCTTTTTGCAGATTTAAAGGATGTTGTCAAAATCACTACTTCCACGAAAACACCAGATGAACTGCAATTGAAAAAGATAAATGAAGTGGTTGCACGCTTAATAGATGAGCATGGGTATAATTCAACCTCTGCAAATGAATTATTGCGATATGTTGGAAGCTTATTGAATCGATAAAAATTTGCTATTGAGAAGTCAAAGTATAAAAGTAAAATTTATAGAACCAGACAAAAAGTGCTGGTTCTATTTTTTATGAAATGAAAATATTTTACATAATATTATTTTGAATTGGATCAATCATTCAGCCCTAGGAAGCAGATTTCTCTATTGTTTCTTTGGGCTATATTTTAATTAATGAGAACTGATTAGTTAGTAAAACTCAGTATGTCCATTTTATTTCTAGGTTCTTGCCTTTTTATCGTAATTTCTTGTAAATAATCTTATTTTTTTGCATAGGATAAAGTAATCCATCCTTATTAATGGTTGTTTTGTAAAAAATGCTTCTTCCTAAATGTTTTGATGCTGTTATGTAAGGTTTTCGATTCAAAGCAATAAGTTTACGAAAAGAGCCCATTGATATTCTATTGAATTACACAACTAAAATATTGTATGCAGAAAAATGAGATATGGTGAGGGTTTTATTAAAATTTTTTAGGAGGGGAATTGTATGACTGAATCAGAGCATAAGCAGATTGTTATATCAAGTGAAGATTGGTCCCTCCACCGTAAAGGACATGATGATCAAAAGCGGCATCAAGAAAAGGTGCAGGAAGCAATTAGAAATAATTTACCTGAACTAATTACTGAAGAAAGTATCATCATGTCGGATGGCCATGATGTGGTCAAAATTCCGATTCGTTCATTAGATGAATACAAAATACGCTATAATTATGATAAGAATAAACATGTCGGCCAGGGGGACGGCGATAGTAAAGTTGGGGATGTGATCGCAAGGGACGGTTCACCACAGCAAGGCCCAGGTAAAGGCAATGGAGCGGGGGATCAGCCGGGCGAGGACTACTATGAAGCTGAAGTGTCATTAATGGAGCTGCAGGAGGAATTATTTAAACAATTAGAATTACCAAACCTTCAAAGAAAAGAGCAAGACTTAAATACGATTGAAGATATTGAGTTTAATGATATTCGAAAAACTGGACTTATGGGAAATATTGATAAAAAAAGAACAATGATGACAGCTTTTAAACGGAATGCAATAAATGGAAAACCAAGCTTTCATCCGATTATTAAAGACGATTTAAAATTCAGAACTTGGAACGAAATACAAAAGCCTGATTCTAAAGCAGTCGTACTAGCGATGATGGATACTAGCGGCTCGATGGGAGTCTGGGAAAAATATATGACTCGCAGCTTTTTTTTCTGGATGACCCGATTCCTCAGAACGAAATATGAAACGGTTGATATTGAATTTATTGCTCATCACACAGAAGCAAAAGTTGTTTCAGAAGAAGACTTTTTTTCAAAAGGTGAAAGTGGTGGAACGATTTGTTCTTCGGCATACCGTAAAGCCATTAGTTTGATCGATGAAAAATACGAACCATCCAGCTATAATATTTATCCATTCCACTTTTCAGATGGAGATAACCTAACCTCAGACAATCCACGTTGTGTCAAGCTGGTAGAAGAATTAATGAAAGTATCGAATATGTTTGGCTACGGGGAAGTGAATCAATACAATCGCCACTCAACTCTCATGACCGCATACAAGAACATAAAAAATGAGAAATTTCGCTATTATATTTTAAAACAAAAATCAGATGTATTTCATGCAATGAAAACCTTTTTTAAACAGGAAGAGGAAAAAGTTTATAGCTGAAAAAATAAATTCTCTCCATTATTGGGGAGTTTTTATATTATAATTTGTAAATAATGTTTTTCAACTCTAAGATGAATTAAGATATATTACTTTATAGAGATCTAGATAATTGACATTAAGGAGTCTCATAGGATGATCTTAACCGCTAAATTAGCGCAGCAAATCGTTAATCGAACAATGACCATTATTGAAAAAAATATCAATGTTATGAATAACCGCGGAGTAATTATTGGTTCTGGAGATTCAAAACGATTAGGACAATTGCATGAAGGTGCACTAATTGTCATTAAGGAAAACAAAAGAGTTGATATTACTGAAGAAAATATGGATCAATATCATAATGTGAAACTAGGGATTAATTTACCCATCTTTTTAAATCAAAAAATTGTTGGTGTTATCGGAATCACTGGAATACCAGGTGAAATCGAAAAGTATGGTGAGCTTGTAAAGATGGCTGCAGAAGTGACACTTCAACAAGCTTACTTAACCGAGCAGCTTCAATGGGAACAACGATTAATGGAAGAGCTTGTATCACAAATGATACATAATGATTTAGATGACTATTTTTATGAAAGAATGGAGCGGCTCGGATTTGATTTAACGATACCGAGAGTTACGATTATTTTGGAATGGTCATCTGGAGAAAAGGATCGTAATCATCAGCAAATACAACAACAGCTTCAATCTTTATTGAATAAATATAGAAAGAAAGAAGAATTAATTGCAAGTACTTCACCATTTTCTTTTGTTATACTGAAACCAATCCAATATCAGCATGGAGAATGGAATCGATTATTAATAGTGCAAGAACTAAAAGAAATCGTTCTTCATATTAAAAAATCTTATAAATATCAAGTGAAATTTTCAATAAGTGATGAATGTCAAACCATTCAAGAGATAGCAAGAGGATATGATCTAGCTAAAAGAACGTTAAAGGTAGGCAAAATTATTCATTCAGAAAAAGAGATTTATTTCTATGATGATTACATCATGCCTGTCATGTTTTCTGATATTCAACCTACGATGAAATCTAAATTAGGTGTGTATCATTCGATTATTCAACAGGATAAAAAAGGAGAGCTTCAAGAAACATTAGATGTATATATTGATGAAAATGGTGAATTAAATAAAATTGCAGAACGATTATATATACATAGAAATACCCTGCGTTATCGTCTAGGCAGGATTCATGAAATATCTGGTAAGGACCCGAAGAATATTAAAGATCTATTTGAACTCTATATTTCAAAGCTGTTATATCAATTTAACCTTGAATAATAGTATTTTGCAAAAAACTTTAATATAAATAATCAAAACTTTTAAAATAACAAAAGGGCTTATTTTATAGTTAATCTTGTATTTGGCAATTAAAAAATGTTTCACAAGCAATTTCTATGTAAAGAGGTGTAAAGAATAGCTTCAGTACATTACTTCACAATCTTTTTTGCGACATTAACAAAAATATCAAAAAAAATCACCTCATCACTAATAAGACAATAGAATAAGGTGATTTTAAGCATCTTTTTTAATGCTTAGCGTGACGTTTTTGGCGGTTGGCACACATCACATTTACGTTGGTGATTATTTTTAAATTTCGTAAATGTTTTTTCAAAATTGCTACCACATGCACATTTAAATAGTAACTTTTGAGAAAAACCATGAAATTCTGTCGTTAGCAACTTACTTTCCGAATTGTTCTCAACAAATTCTTTAATTTTATCGATATTCCATCGTTTATTCATTCTCTTGCACCTCCATATTTTATCGATAGACGGAGGCTTTTCTTGGCATCCGTTCAATTATGAGCAAAAGTCTAATTATCCTAAGTTTCTCATTATAACATGAGCCGCCACACAATTAAACCGATCATTATTTTGTTTATTTTGCTATCCTTTTTAGTCCTGATCAAACCACAGTCGATCTTTGTTATCAACATCGCCATTATAATTGATTAGAATCTCATCTCCTGCTTTTATATCCGTGAAAGCATAGAAGTCAAATGTGTGATTATTAAAATTAATCTCATAAATTGCATTAGGTTCATAAGAATGGTTAAACAACATTCCATAACCAAGAAGGATCGCAGAATGATTGATCCCATACTCAAAAGCGTAATCAGCGAGTATGGTCTGCTCAATGTATTGATGCTGGTCGTTTGGATAAGAGATGACAGGTGCTTCATGTATAAGCTCTCCTTTTTTGATATCACATGTAGCAAATACCCCTCTATTGAATTCTCCATCACTTAGTGGAGATGTTTTTATCTCAATCATGTTGTTCGCCTACTCACTTTTAAAATTTTCTTTCTAACTGTAACATTATTTTTAACAATATGCTCTTTTTATTTAACTCTTTTCGTAAAGATAGTTGCAATATTCCCTTTTTGTTATAACGGATAGGAACGTTAGTTTGCATTAGGAGGAGTACTGAAATGAATTGGTTAAAGCTATATGAGCATTTCGATGAGTTGTCAAAGTAGGAACAGATACAGCTTTTTCAAGCAATGCAGACCGCTCTATTTCCTAAATCCTTCTGTTTAACCTAAGTACCGATAGGTTGAAGATTAGAAGAAATATTTTCAACGAAAGTAAAATAATTTGCAAACTTTTTTTTTTATGTTATGATGAAATAGAATTATTTTTGTTCGGTGTAAAGGATAGTATAAGTGTCGACTTTTCGTCTTGATGATCACTGTGGGCAAGGATAGTAACACATTGTGTGGTAACACACTAGGAGGCAATTAAAAATGGAACAAGGTACAGTTAAATGGTTTAATTCAGAAAAAGGCTTTGGCTTTATCGAACGCGAAAATGGAGACGATGTATTCGTACACTTTTCTGCTATCCAAACTGAAGGTTACAAATCTTTAGACGAAGGTCAAAAAGTAACATTTGACGTTGAGAAAGGTCCTCGTGGGGATCAAGCAGCTAACGTTCAAAAAGCTTAATCTAAATAAGATCATGTACACAGGCCCTGTTTAATAGGGCCTGTTTTTTTATGTGTTTCTGGATTTCCGAATTAATTGCTGGGTTTATCAAAGTAAATCACAATATAAAAGCGCGAAAAAGTATTATGAGTTAGCAAATAAACTTAGAAAAAATATATATTAGAGATTTATATTTAAAAGCAATGTAGTATTTGTGCAAACGCATAAAATAAAATCATCCTACACCCTATTATTATATGCAAACGAACGATGTAATCGTTTTCTAAAACGCTTACAATTATCAAAAGTAATAGAAAAATAGGGGGATTGGTGATGGATATTCATGTAAGTGCATTAGGTGCAATTGCAGCATTAGTTATTGCGATTGTATTAATTTTACGGAAGGTGCCGCCAGCTTATGGAATGATTGCTGGTGCATTAATCGGCTCTCTTATAGGTGGGGCAGGAATCACTGATAGTGTTACATTAATGATGGAAGGTGCGAAAAATATCATTCCTGCGGTTCTAAGAATTTTAGCTGCCGGGGTACTAGCTGGGGTTCTTATAGAGTCAGGTGCTGCATCTGTTATTGCTGAAACAATTGTAAAAAAATTAGGTGAAACAAAAGCATTATTAGCTCTTGCATTAGCGACGATGCTGCTGACTATGGTAGGGGTATTTATTGATGTCGCAGTTATTACTACAGCTCCAATAGCATTAGCAATTGCCAACCGAGCTAAAATATCTAAAACGGCTATATTGGTTGCGATGATTGGGGGAGGGAAGGCAGGAAATATCATGTCGCCTAACCCAAATGCTATCGCTGCTGCTGATGCTTTTAAAGTTCCATTAACTTCGATTATGGCGGCCGGAATTATTCCTGCGATTTTTGGTGTATTAGTGACATATATTATTGCTAAAAAATTGGTAAATAAAGGATCGAAAGTTTTACTTGAGGAAGTGAAAGCTACTCAGAATGAAAAATTGCCAAAATTTATTTTAGCTATATTTGCACCAGTTATTGCGATCATTTTATTGGCTTTACGACCAACATTAGACATTAATATCGATCCGATGATTGCTTTACCGATCGGGGGAATTATCGGGGCTATCGTGATGGGGCATGGGAAGAAGCTCAATGAGTATGCTATATCAGGTTTAAACAAAATGTCGGGTGTAGCGATTATGCTGCTTGGAACAGGTACATTAGCTGGAATTATTGCAAATTCCGAATTAAAAGATGTTGTGATTCAAATGTTGGATGGTTTAGGATTACCAGCGTATTTACTTGCTCCAGTTTCAGGGATTTTCATGTCAGCTGCCACTGCTTCAACAACAGCAGGTACAGCGGTTGCTAGTACTGTCTTCAGTTCAACCATATTGCAGCTTGGAATTTCAAGTCTTGCTGGTGCTGCAATGATTCATGCAGGTGCAACCGTTTTAGACCATTTGCCACACGGGAGCTTTTTCCACGCGACAGGTGGAAGTGTATTTATGGGAATTAAGGAGCGCCTAAAAATTATTCCTTATGAAACATTAATAGGGTTAACACTTGCAATTGTATCAACGCTAATTTTTGGTGTATTTAAGTTATTTGGCTATTAAATAGTTTTTTATTGAACGGAGTGATGCACGATGAAGATTGTAATTGCACCAGATTCATTTAAAGAGAGTTTAACTGCTTTAGAAGCGGCAGAGGCGATAGAAGAGGGGTTTTCAAATGTACTACCAAATTGTGAGTTTGTAAAAGTCCCGATGGCTGATGGTGGGGAAGGAACTGTTCAATCATTAGTTGATGCTACTAAAGGAAAAATTATTAAAAAAATGGTAATGGGACCACTTGGAATACCTGTCCAAGGATTTTTCGGGCTTTTAGGAGATGGAAAGACAGCAGTGATAGAAATGGCTGCAGCTTCTGGTATTCATCACGTTTCTCCTGAAAAGCGTAATCCTCTTGTAACGACAACTTTTGGAACAGGCGAACTTATATTAGAAGCGATGAATTATGGCGCTAAGACGATCATCATTGGACTTGGCGGAAGTGCAACAAATGATGGTGGTGCCGGGATGGCTCAGGCGCTTGGAGTAAGATTGCTTGATGAAAATGATAAAGACATTGGTTTTGGCGGAGGTTCGCTGCTGGAGTTGAAAAAGATTGATCTATCTCAAATGGATTCTCGAATTGCAGAAGTACAATTTATCGTCGCATGTGATGTAGATAATCCGTTAATTGGAGAAAAAGGCGCATCAGCTATTTTTGGGCCACAAAAAGGAGCTGATCCTGAAACTGTTAAAAGATTAGATCAAAATCTTGCGCATTATGCAGATGTAATTAAGAAGTATTTGCAAAAAGATGTGGCAGGCGTACCAGGGGCAGGTGCAGCAGGTGGAATGGGGGCAGGAGTTCTTGCATTTTTATCTGCTGAGTTAAAACGGGGCATTGATATTGTGATCGAAATTCTGCAGCTAGAAAAACACTTAGAAGGTGCTGCTTTAGTTATTACCGGTGAAGGGAAAATTGATGGTCAAACAATATTCGGCAAAACCCCAATTGGGGTAGCAAAGCTTGCTAAAAAGAAGGGGATTCCAGTAATTGGACTCGCAGGATTCGTTGCAGATGATAGTGATAAAGTAATAGATGAAGGAATTGATGCCCTGTTTTCTATCGTACCAGGTGCCGTTTCCTTAGAAGAAGCTATCACAAATGCCTACAAAAATCTCAAAAACACTTCGCAAAATATTGCTAGACTCTTTAAAGTCATATAATAAAAATACTTTTGATTAAGAGATCCAACAATGGTTGGCTCTCTTTTTTTATGTGTGCCAGGCATGGCAACTATCTAGGTGGTGAAAGTCCACTGTGGGGGTACACATCAGCCAACCACTAAGGAAGCGCAAGGTACTT
>NZ_JBNNWS010000040.1:0-9613 GCF_050281185.1 Heyndrickxia sp. NPDC080065
TAACTCTTTTGGGCGAGAGACTTTGCTCTTTTCGACATTAACTATCAATCCTAATTTTTCTTCTATAAATCTCACGATTGATTTCATCACTCTGTTCGCTGATTTTTCGCTTTTCACAAAGATGAGGGCGTCATCAGCGTATCTCACGAATCGCAATCCTCTAATTTCTAGTTCCTTATCAAGTTCATTCAACATAATATTACTCAGTAGAGGACTGAGGTTGCCTCCTTGCGGAGTTCCGACTGGTGTTTTTTCATACTTCCCATTCACCATGACCCCACTAACGAGATATTTTCTTATTAGAGAGATAACGTCTCCATCGTCTATTGTGTTGGCTATAATACGCATGAGTTTATCGTGGTGGACTGTATCGAAGAATCTTTCAAGGTCAATGTCTACTACCCAATCGTGTCCGTCATTCAGAAATTCCAAGCTTTTTATTATTGCCATCTCACAACTTCTTTTTGGTCTAAAGCCGTAACTGAATTCACTAAATTGCTTTTCAAATATCGGACTAAGTACTTGATGAATGGCTTGTTGAACTACTCTATCCACTACTGTTGGTATTCCCAATTTGCGCATCTTTCCATTTTCTTTTGGGATCTCCACTCTTAAGGCAGCTTGTGGTTGGTATTTTCTTGTTCTAATGCACTGACGTAACTCATCCTTGTTCTCTTTCAGATATTGTTTTAGTTCTTCGACTGTTACTCCATCGACCCCACTCGCACCTTTATTTTTATAGACACGTAGGAAGGCTTCGTTCATATTTTGGTTACTTAGAATCTGTTCTAAAAGTTCCACACTCGTTTCTCCTTCCCTCTCACGTAGTAAGTGATAGCTCCATTTTGGTTAGCCTTTGAGATACGCTCATCCTTTCGCCATTAATACATTCGGAGTATGTCACTTACGCATTCGTGGTGTTGAAACACTATAAATTGTTTAGCCCTTCATGAGTTAACTCATTACTATGGCTTTTGCTGACTTCTTGCGGTTAACCTTTTTCGACTATACTTGTGTACATCCGCAAGACCTCCCAGGGTAAGACAACTATCTTTCCTCTTTTACTCGCCTGATTTACTTCATAAAGTTACGCACATCTTTTGGACTTTGACTTGTTATGGAGCCTTATCCCTTTATCAAGCCTTATTATCAGATTTCTGTTCGTCGAGCCAAGATTTTATTCCACGCTTCCTCCAGCCCTTACCTCACGATAAGTACCTTGCGCTTCCTTAGTGGTTGGACGATGTGTACCCCCACAGTGGACTTTCACCACCAAGATAGTTGCCATGCCTGGCACACATAGAAAAAGCATCCAAATAGGATGCTTCCCCTTATTTCAATCTTTTAGTAATTTCTTCTATTGGAAAGTAATCCATATCCAATTCGTTTGTTTCCTTTTCAGAACGGTTCATGCTGATTGTTCCCACGTTAGCATAGGTAATAGATAACACTCCCCAACCTTCATGATTTAATAGTTCGTCTGAAGCTTGACTGTATCTAGTAACTGCTAAATCTTCAGCAGAAAGCATATCATCCGGAGCTAACTCGATAGTTGCTTTTACTTCTCCTTTTTTAACAGATGCACTAATTAAATTATCATCTTCTCCCATTCCAGAAAATTCAAGAATTTCTTTTACTTCTTTGTCTGTCAATGCTTTCGTTTCCTTTTGAATCTTCTCTGAGTCATCCTTTTCCTCATCTTCCGCTTCTACATTTGATTCCTCTTCAGGATCTTGTTTTAATGTTTCTTCTGTTGGTTGGTCCTGTTTTGATCCTTCCGTCTTTTCTTTCGTTTCTTCTTTATTACACGCAACTAAAAACAGTAACGCAGCTAATAAAATAAATAATATTTTTTTCATAACGTTGTCCCCCTGCACTCCCTTGATAATAAATTACTAAATCTTATTTCGACAAAAGGAGACTATTTTCCTACTAGAAATAAAAGAAAAAGCACCACGATAGGTTCTTTATAATCATCATTTTATTTATTAATAAGCTTTAATACCCTATTATGAAAGTTTTATTAAATGAATATAAAATATTTTTATCTATTTTTGAAAATAATAATGGTGAGACAGGAGTGATTTATTTGAATCCATTGGAATTATTAAATCAAATTTTAGAATTGATTATAAAAATAATAACACTAATTATTATCCTCAATTCTTTTAAAAAAAATATCAAGTCAACGAACTCGTTGTTATATTATTCAACATTAAAATTCACTGAAAGGAGAGGTTTTTAAGTTAATTTTTTATTTACTTGGGATATTTTTCGGACACGCTATGTCACGTCACCACCATGTGTTTTGGACAAAAGAAAAAAGCACCTCGTATGAGCGTGCTTAGCTTTTATTACTTCGTTTATCTTCTAAAAACTGAAATAGCAAGTCAAATGCTTCTATAAATGCAACTAACATTACTATGGTATCAATTCTGGGGTCTCCAAATAACATTGATAAACCTATACTTAAATACCATATAGATTTAATGATTTTCGATATTTTCAATCTCCACATAAATTCTAAGAATCTAATCAGAAGAAACGCAAAGAACGAATACGGTATAATTGAAAATCCTACATTTGTTATCTTTTCTCCAATTTCAATCATTATATATAATCCCCTCCATCTACTCATTTCGACAAAGGAAGGCAAACTACCTACTTGAATTAAAGAAAAAGCACCATAGAAGATGCTTTTCCATTAAACATTTATCTTTTTATCTTTCGATGGTCTCCATTTTAACTCACAATCTTTACAATACAACTTACTTTTAGCGAGAATTAAAATACCAAAAGCTATAAATATTATACCGATTGATGAAAATATGTAAGAAAATTCTTTATACACTCCACCTAAGGATGCTACACTCATTCCAAAAACAATAATAAATAAAGGAATAAATATAGCTCTCTTCCTAATAACTCTATTACTTCCACATCTTATACAATTATCCCACATAAAATACACCTCCCCTTCTATCTACCTATTTCGACAAAAGGAGATTATTTTCCTACAAAAAAAACAAAAGAAAAAGTACCCTAAATGGGTCAAAAACTATCTATATATTAACTCATCTACTCTTAAATAGATTGCCTCTATCTCCTCTGCTTTTAAACTAAATTTTTCAGAAGCGATTTTAATAGCTTCATTCATATTCTCTACCTCAAAATATTTCTTTGAAACAAAATCATATATTTTTAAATGTTCTTCATGAATTTTTATCTCTTTTTGAGTTTATATTTCTTGTAATTGAGTGTAAGTCTGGTGTAAGATCTATTGCTCTCCCGTTAACAGCTTCTAATTCTCCATTAATTATTTTCCAACGATATTTAACTAGTAAATGGGCAATTATAACATTATAACTCAATTCATCTGAATCTATTAACCATTCACCATTTGGATGTTTTCGTTTTAAGTATTGGTTAACAGTAACACCTTTACTTGTCATATGATTTTTTAATTTTTCTAGCATATAGACATCTCCTTTCATCAAATAGATAATTTCGACAACATAAAAGAAATGTCCTGCACCCACCTACCGAGAGGTGGAGTTTTTTACAAATTTTTTAATTTCTACCATAGAGTAGCATCTACTCCCCGACCTGCCTTTGAGTTTATCATGCGGATTTATGATTTTGCAATTTCGTGTCTTTTGGAACATTTGGAACATCTGTATCACATAATTGATCTACAATATTTTCTCTTAATCGTCTTATATGTGAATGGGATAATCCCATGTGTAAAGCTATCCATCGATAACTCTTTCCCTCGAGTAACCAATAAAGCACTTCGCTTTCCCTTTCATTACTAATTAAATACATATGGTCCTGAATCACTTGCACTTTTTCCTCATATTGAGCAATTTTTTTATAACGCTTTTCTCTTCGAACTGTTTCTTTATAAACTGGATCACTAGTTACTCCTTGTGGTTTTGGAAGGGTAGCTTCGATACCATATTGAGCAGTTAGGCCTTCTCCAGCATCCTTCATCGAATCTCTCAATATCTTTATAGAGTTGATCATCCACGAATAATTTTTTTAAATCTCCTCAATTTCTTCCCTTGATACCGCCATAGTAATACCACCTTTTTAATGAGTTTTATATTTTTTAATATCCCAAGGCGGAACTCCTCTTAGTTCCAAGTATTTATCGTAAAAAGCTTTGTAGGCATCTTTCTTATCTTCGAAAACACCTATTGTGGTCTTTTTTGATTGAAAACTATTTGTGCACTCCATCCGGATTTCCCAGCATGTTAAACACCTCTAGGTTTTTTGTTCAAAACAGTTGTTTTATGATGAGCGTTTTCTTGAACTGTTGTCCATTCTAAGTTTTCGACCCTATTATCTGATGTGATTCCATTTATGTGATTAACCTGCATTGTTTCATCTTGTTCACCGAGCAATGTTTCAGCAACCAATCTATGAACAAGAAACTTTTTCAGCTTACTATTTTTGTACAAATTAACCCTTTTATATCCTTTTAAGTCCTCCAACACTTTAATCTTTTCAGGGTATGTTCTAAATCCGCCATAGAACGGTACTTTTCTTTGTACCGACTTTACTCTTCCTAAATTACTAATTTGATATAGTCCTACATAACCTAAGATATCTTTCCAAATTTCTATATCCATACTTACCATCTCCTTCTGATAGCTCCGCCTTTTCCTCTTCGATAAGTAGGCATATTCATCCCCATAAGGTCTTTAATCTCGTCTTCTGACAGAGCCTCATTTTTACGTTTCCGCGACTTCCTGCGGCCTTTTCTAATCATTTCTTTATGCTGCTTTTCCCATTGTTTTAGTTGATCCCTTAAATCTTTATTCATTTCCTCATCCCCTTTGCAAATAAAAAAGGACACCAAACAACGCATAATACGTCATTCAGTGTCCTCCAGTTGGCTGGTAGAACATTATATTTTTATTTTTTTCTTTATTCTTTTTCGCCAAAAAGTAAAAATAGATATATTTTTTACATTTGCTCTAATAATAATTTTCTCAGTTATTCTTAATAGAAGAACGTCACTGGGATCGAAAGAGATTCGTAATTTTTTTTTAACAAGTTGTTTGGGATTACAGTTTAAAAATTCAAACTTATCATATCGATGTGCGCCTGCAGAAAATACACCTGTTTCTGAATCAAAAAGTTTCCCTTCATGAATAACTTTATTGCTATCATCTATAAGTTCATATCTTACATTATTTAAAGTCTTTATGTTTTCAGAATAGTTATATATTTCTATACTAAACTTTAATTTTGCATAACTGTCTTCAGTAAGAGTGTCAATAGTCACCCAGTTTCCTGAATCTGATAATCTGGAATACTCTTTAATAACATCATTAATAACCAAGGTTAATTTTCCTGTATTTTTTAACCAATGAGTTACAATCAGTGTACTAATAGATCCAATGATAGCACCTATTATTCCTTCAAATTCTTTTAAAAATTTTATGCTATCTAGCACTAAAACCCTTCCCCCTCATACCATTCCACATGCATAATCTTACCATTTTGGGTTAATCAGTTTCCTCCAGCTAAATGGTAGAACATCAATTATTAATTTGCTTTATGTAACATAAATTGATATTTTTGTGCGGAATACTTAATGATATCCCCTTCATTATAATTTCTCTTAACATCAAGAATCATCTGTAAATCATTCAAACATCCAGGTAATTTAAATAAAATTAAAAGCGAAAATGGAAAAGCTACATCTTTAGCATAGTTAATAAAGAATAAAAATATAGAAATTACTATTAAAAGTAATAAAATACAAAAAGGTGCTATCGCTATTCGGATGAATTCGTGTTTTCTAAATTCATCACCATCATTAAATTGGCAATATCCTCTACAACTTCGTTTTGTTTCTTTCTTTATCTGTTCTAATCTTTTCTTATCCAATATAACCTCTGCTTTATGATTATAAAAATCTGCTGTTTTCTTATGACTTAATTCGTGTATGATAGTAACAAATTTTGTAAACCCTAAAAAAATACATATTATTATAGAGATTAAAAGAAACGATAAACTCATTCTATCGTTGTAACCATTCATAATATTATAAGCAAAAACCCCAAATACAATTAACGATAGAATTGCAGAAAATAAAGTAAGACACACTACTAAACCAATATTTCTTTTTGAACCTATTACGTGCTTTTCCTTCAAAACTTTACCCCCTCATCCAATAAATGGAAAATAATTGCATCCATATCGATTAAGATTGGTTGTAGAGTAACATTATTTCTTGTTTTCTTCTATACACTGTTCTGTAATCGCCATAATTAATGTTATCTGTTTGCTTCCCATATACATCAAATTAATCATAAAAACAAATAGTAAAATTAAAATTATTGAAAATTCTAACGGATTATATACATTTAGTATACTTTTAATAAATGACTTATTTGTGTCAGGATCAATAATTAATTCTCTTACGATAATTAACACTACACTTGTAAAAAATCCTATTAAAAATTTAAAATAAATTGCTTTTTCATGATCTTTTTTAATAACATTAAAATATGAATAAAGTAATCTTAAATTTGTTATATCATGCTGGCATAAAATTAAAATTTCTTTCCTAATTTTTTGTAAATTGTTTAAAATATTTTTTTCAACATTATGTTTTTTTAATAGTTGATAAGCTAGATAATTCCTCCTTCTAATGAACTAGACCATTCATACATTGTAGGAAATGATTTGTAATTAAACTTAATTGATGATTTATGTTCCATGTGAAATACATACCCCATAATAAGTAATACTCCACTAATAGTATTAATACTTTTAATTAACTCTAAAGTAGATTCCAGCCTTATAAAAAAAATTGATAAGAGACTAATAATAAAAATTAAAATTAGTATAATTCTAAAAGTCTTCCCCTTCATCATGCTTTCCCCTCTTTACTTTTCCCTGATTTGTGACAATTTCATTTCACCATATGAAGGTAATTCTATAAATTTAGCCTTCCCACCACACTCTACACTGGCAAAACTCCCCTCCAGTTCCATTATATCAACACTAGTTATATACGACTAGATTCTATAATCAAAATCTATCAAACAGAAAAAGGACACCAACCATCGCTTAATACGTCATTCATTGTCCTCCAGTTGGCTGATGAGCTAAATTATTGAATAAAGAATTTCATCATCAACATAATGTTCTTGAATTGTTCCTTTCCTTATTAAATTTTGTAAAACACTTCTTCCAACGGGATGTGTTATAATACTATAGTGTTTAGATAAAAAATGATAAAATGCTTTGTAGGTAAATTTCTCTCCTACACCAAATCAATTTCTTAATAACGTTTCAACATTATTTTTAAGAACAATATTGCTCGTATTGGAGTTAGATAATTGCTCTGAAATTATTTTATTTTTATCTAATAATTGCTTCAGATCTTGTGTCTTTATTGTTTCTTCAGAATCCTTAATCAAATTCTCTACTTGTGAAAATTTACTTTCATATAAAATAACTCTTTCATTAAGTTCAATTACTATTTCTTTCAATTCATGATGCTCTATTTTCCTCCGATATTTCCGCAAAACCTGCCATAATGTCTTTTAATCCTTTAGCAGTTTCTTATAATATTAATATATTGCTTTTTTAACCTGCTACATCCCATAACGTTATTAATATTGCAACAACAGCTAAAACAATAGATAAAAGAGTTGAACTATTGGAAAGTGTTTTAATTGTACCTTCATAGCCAATAAGTAGAGCACCGCATAACAAAATTGAAATAAAAACTAAAATTATAACTATATACATAAAATGTATTTTTATTCTTAATATGTCTTTATTCAAAACTCTTCCCCCTCATCCCACTTCACATGTTTAATATATTTTTCTATATCTCTTGTTAACTATTTGAACTATTATTTGCACGCTCATCTTCTTTTTCCTTTATTATTGTATCGACAACTTTTATAATTAAATCAAGTATTCTCTTATCTTTTGTAAGTTGAGATCTAATAAAGATAATTACTAAAACCCCAATTAAAATTAATGCTCCTCCTTGAACAATTAGCTCAATTTGATCTCCTAATTTGATGCTTTTTTTAGGGGATTCGAAAAAAACATTCCTAAAAAATTTATTAAATACTTCCTTTATAATCAAAATTCCCATAGCGCTTATTATTGCTGATGGAGTTATTACTTTCCATAATTTATATAAAAAATTATTCTTAGCGTAGTACTCCAAATAATTTTTTAGTAAATAATAATCATATAAAGATTCTCCTACTGTCTTTATAATTTCTTTTTTTATCAATTTTAAATTGCTTGATATATCCTTTTGTGCACTTTCTCTCAACCAGATATACAATGAATCTTCAAATAAATCTGATTTTCCAATCCATTGGTATAATTTAATATCTATATTCTTATTAAATTCTTTTTCAAGTCTATACTCTCTTCTTCTCTCATAATATTTATCAGCCACTTTAAAATAATTTAATAAGATGTAGACTGTAAAAAACCATGAAAATATATTTACGATGGTACTTGATACTTTATTAAAACAATATATCAAAGCTATACAGATTGAAAAAATTAAAAATGCACCAAATAAGAATTTTACGATTCCGTTTTGTTTTATTTTCTTACAAAAACCTAATACTTTGTTCCTCATTCAAAACTCTTCCCCCTCATCCCACTTTACATGCTTAATCTTACCTTGATGCGTGACTATTTTTGTTTCACCATGTTCTGGCAAAGGAGTAACTTTCGCCTTCCCATCACATACAACAATGGCAAAAATTCCCTCTAGTTCCATTATATCAACTTCTAGTCTCTTCGTACTAAGATTAATTTCTATATCTTTTAGTCTCACCAGGACCCCTCCTAATGTGGTAAAATAAAATTGGCTGGCAGGAGAGATCCTGTCTTTTTTTAATAGTTTTTTAAGTTAAGTCCTGTATATTAATAACAAATTGGAGATTGTCTTATAGCTAGGGTTTGTCCTAGCTATTTTTGTTTTTAGTTACAATTACCAAATCTCATCAATTTATGTTATAATATTACAATTAATAGTATTTTAGAAAGAGTTGATTACTGTGACTATTTACTTATTGGAAAATGAATTGTCAAAACAAATCAACTATCTTAGACAAGTCATAATTATTACTGGCCTCGTTAAATGACTCAACCATCCTGATACAGTTCAAAAGAGCCAAGAATTGGACAAATTAATTGTTGAGTATCAGATTTTACAAATAAATAAAAATCAATTTTAAACGACCTCAATAACCGAGGTAACCATGCTTTTATTTTCTTCTCATTAACTCATCCTGAATCAAATTGAGAATACTTTCCTGCTGCATAATGTATTGTGAATCCGGATTACCTCCAACCATATGAGAACCAATCCTATTGATAACATCTTTATAAAGTAGGAACATTCCATCTTCGGAAAGAGTTTTGATTTGTTGTTCTATTAAATACATTTTCATTCTCCTTATCTATTGATAAGTTCATAACCACTTACCTCACTTCTCCACTATTTTCACAATCCATTTTTGGTGATACGATCAACAAAAAGGAGTGATCGATGTGATTAAACAACGCTTGTATAAAGAAGAAGTTGCAACCATTAACGAAAAACTTG
>NZ_JBNNWS010000041.1:0-8276 GCF_050281185.1 Heyndrickxia sp. NPDC080065
AAAGGTGAGGGCACATGATTGAAAAAGAAGTGAATCCTCATTTTGAAGATTTCTTATTCGATTGGTCGACAAAGTTCCAGTTCCTTGTAGGTGGGGATGGTTCAAGCAAATCTTATCATATTGCCTTAAAATTAATTCTTAAATTACTAGAAGAAAAAAGAACTGCCCTTGTTGTTCGTGAAGTATATGAGACTATCAGGGAATCTTGTTTCTCATTACTCGAGGAGATCGTCATTGATCTAGGATTAGAACATAAAGTTAAATGTGTTACTTCTCCTATGCAAATTCGTTTCCCTAATGGATCTAAGATCATATTCAAAGGGATGGACAAGCCAGCTAAATTAAAATCTATTAACAATATTTTAATCATTTGGCTTGAAGAATGCTCAGAAATCAAATATGCAGGGTTTAAGGAATTATTAGGTCGTTTACGACATCCTTCTTTAAAATTGCATATGATTCTATCCACTAATCCGATTGGAGAGGATAACTGGACATTTCTGCATTTTTTTAAGGATGATCTCAATAAACGATTTATTTTAGACGACCAGGATCTTTACGAAAAAAGAACAATAATAACCAATGATACCTATTATCATCATTCAACAGCTGATGATAATTTATTTTTACCTGAAAGCTATATAGAGCAGCTGGAGGAAATGAAAGACTATGACCCAGACCTTTACCGGATTGCACGGAAAGGTCGTTTTGGCGTGAATGGAGTTAGGGTTCTTCCACAATTTGAAGAGAGTCCGCATGAAGAAGTTATGGATGCTATTAAGAACATAAGGAATCCCATAAAGCGAGTTGGAATGGATTTCGGTTTTGAGGATTCTTTTAACGCAGTTGTTAGACTAGTAGTTGATCATAATGAAAAGATTCTATATATCTATTGGCAGTACTATAAAAACAAAATGACAGATGATAAAACTGCTGAGGAACTAAAAGAATTTAAACAATCAAAAGAACTGATTCTTGCTGATAGTGCTGAGCCTAAAACAATTCAATACTTTAAGCAACAAGGGTTCAGAATGAAAGGTGCTAAGAAATATCAAGGTTCACGATTAGCTAATACAAAGAAAGTTAAACGATTCAAGAAGATCATTTGTTCATCTAATTGTCCAGATGTGATTAGGGAGCTTAAGCTTTTAACCTACAAATTGGATGCTAACGGAATGATTATCCCAGACGAGTTTAAAATTGATCCACACACATTTAGTGCTATTTGGTATGCCCTCGATGGATATGAGGTGTCAGATCTTAAGGGTGGAGCAGTTTCATTTGAATAGAAAGGAGGTAGTACTGGTGGATCCATTCAGCGAAACTTTAATAGAGCAATTTAATAGAATCATTGAAGAAGGAGCCAAAAATGTTATAAGTGATGTGGAAATCATCATGTTTGAAGTCAATGAGTGGGAAAAGTCTCCTTTGAGAGAAATGATGCTAGAAGGACAACGTTATTATAAAAGTCAAAATGATATATTAGACAGAAAGAAAATGGTTGTAGGCGAAGGTGGAGCTCTTCAGGAAGTTAACAACATCGCTAATAATAAAATAGTTCACGGTTTCATCCGTAAGCTAGTTGATCAGAAGGTTGGGTATTTACTCAGTTTACCTTTCACTGTACAAACAGAAAAAAAGGAATACCTAGATTTACTTACTGAGTATTTCACTAAAAAGTTTTATTAATTGTTTCAAAACGTTGGTAAAGAAGCGATTAACAAAGGGAAAGCTTGGATTCATATCTATTATGACGAGCAAGGAAATTTCAGTTTAAAACGTATTCCCTCAGAAGAGATCATACCTTTTTGGAAGGATTCAGAAAGGACAGAATTGGATTACATTATCCGATCTTACAGGGTAAAACAATGGACAGGTAAAATGAAAGAAACTGTTCATAAAGTTGAGGTATGGGATGCAACCGGTGTGTATCGTTATGTTGTCAATAAAGGGAAATTAATTCCTGATGTAGAGGTTGGAGAATATAGTCCCCATTTAATTAGAGAAAATGGGGATGAAATAGAAGGAGTAAATTGGAATCGAGTTCCTTTTGTTTGCTTTAAGTATAACGATGAAGAGCTTCCACTTATCAACTATGTTAAGTTAATTGTAGATGATTATGACAGACAAAAATCGGATAACTCAAATAATCTTGAAGAACTTCCTAATGGAGGTATCTATGTCGTTAAGAATTATGATGGTACTGATTTAGGGGAATTCAGACGTAATCTTTCCGTGTTCCGTGCAGTTAAAGTGACGGAAGAAGGTGGACTTGACTCATTGAATCTTGAAATTGACACTGAAGCATTTAAGACTCACATGGAAATGCAGCGGAAAGATTTATACGAATTGGGTCGAGGTGTAGATACTCAATCAGATCGTTTTGGGAACGACCGTTCAGGTATTGCCCTCCGTTTTCTTTATGCTGACTTGGATATGGATGCTAATATCATCGAAACAGAGTTACAAACAGCGCTTGAGCAATTAAAATGGTTCATTGACCAAGATATTGAAGTTAAGAAAGGGGAAGATTACTCAGATGAAGAGGTAGAATTCATTTTTAATAGGGATATCATCATTAATGAGTCTGAGGTTATCGATAATGCTAGTAAGAGTGCTGGACAAATATCTGACGAAACCATTATTGCTAATCACCCTTGGGTTAAAGATGTTCAAATGGAGCTAGAAAGGTTGAGGAAACAATACGGTGGGCAGGAGGATTATAAAGATACATTCAGAAAAGACGTGAAGAACGATGAGTAAGAAGTACTGGGAAAGTCGTTCTGTACAACGAGAAATGGAATCCCAGCTCATTGCTAGTAAGTATCTAGCAAAGATGGACGAAAGCCTTCGAGAAGCCCAACAGGATATATTGAAACAGATTGAATCTTTTTATTCTAGGTATGCCGTTGAAAATCAAGTTTCCATATCTGATGCGAGGAAATATTTAACCGCAAAAGAATTGAGAGATTTCAAGAATATTGATTTAAAGAGATTTAGAGAAATGTCTTTATCGGGAAATCCTGAATATTATCGAATATTGAATGCTGTAAGTTATAGAGCCCGTATTTCACGTCTTGAGGCATTAAATATGCAAATTGAGATGCGAATGATTGAATTGTTCGGTGGTACAAATGGATTGCAAGAATATACGTATACTGGATTAACAGATGTATATAAAAACACGTATTATCGTACAATGTTTGATTTGCATAAGGTGGGAGCTTTTGTAGGAGAGATCGCAGCCACATCAAATAACACGATGAAAGAGATTCTTTCATATAATTGGAGTGGTAAAGAATTTTCAAAGCGTATATGGGGGCATCAAGAATCAACTCAACAAGCAATCCGAAGAGAGCTTGAAAGAAGTTTTGCTTCTGGTCGATCTATTCAAAAGACAACGAAGGCTATAATGGATGTAACAGACATGGCACGATCAAGAGCCCAGGCACTTGTTAGAACTGAAGCTAATTTTTTTCATAATGCTGCAGCGCAAAAAAGCTATTTGGATGCTGGAATTGATCGATATGAAATATTAGCCACACTCGATAACCGAACATCAAAAATTTGTAGAGAGCAAGACGGTAAAATATATAAAGAAAAAGATTATAAGCCAGGGGAAACAGCTCCACCATTCCATGTGCGTTGTAGATCTACTACAATTCCGTATTTTGATGAATCTCAGTATATGGAAGGTGAGAAAAGGCAATCAGTAGATGGACCTATTGATTCCATGTCTTATGAAGAGTGGTATGAAAAATTCGTAAAAGAGGATCCTGAAAGAGTAGCTGCAGAAAAAATGATTCAGAACCGTTTCACTGATATGAATCAGCATAAAAAATACAAGGAAATTATGGGCAAAGAAGTACAAGGTCTTTTGCTGCATTTCAAGAAATGAAGTATAATGATCCTAATAGATATAATGAATTGAAGTCGTTATATAGAGATGTAAATTGGCAGGTAAAAGCACAAGAGAATTTGAAAATTGGCAATGTGCATAAAGTGGAATTTATTGGTCCTCCAAATAGTGTTTTTGATAACTATAAGGATGGTAAACTTGATTCGAGGCGTTACTATGGACCAACGGGAAAACCAAGATTGGATATAGACTTTTCAGACCATGGAAATCCTAAAAATCATCCAGTTGTTCCACATGCTCACGATTGGCATGTCAAAACAGAAAACATTGATATAATTAAGCGAGAGCGAAATTGGAGGTCATTGAGTAAAGCTGAGGAAGTAGCAAATCAAGATGTCATTATAAAGGAGTGAGGGAAATGAGCAATGATAATAAATTTAAGAGTCTAGATGAACTTAAGGATTCTATAGATATGGGACTAGATATAGAATGTTATATTTATGGAGATCGGTATTATATCGGAGCTCCTAAAGGGGATTTACTCATAGCCCTGTGTCCGGATGGTGATGGTGATAAATATGACGATACTGATGATCTATTGAATAACCACAAAATAAAAGGGAAGCCATTAAAAGATATATGGAAAGATATTGAAATATATAGTATGTAAGAGCACTTTCAACCGCAAAAGGTAGAGGGTGCTTTTTATTATGGCTGAAAGTAAATCTCGTCTTTTTAGCATTTGCAGACGTTAAAGAACAAAGCAAAAACCTAACAGGGCGTTGCCTGTAAAACACGAATTAGGAGGAAACTGAATTGAACAAAGAACAATTAATCGCTCTTGGCCTAACCGAAGAGCAAGCTGATAAAGTCATTGCTGGATATGGTCAAATGATTCCTAAATCTCGTTTGGATGAAAAAATCAAAGAAGTAAAGGATTTGGAGAAACAAATCAGGGACCGCGACAAACAACTTGAAGATTTAAAGAAAATTGATGCAAAGGGCTTGCAAGAAAAAATCCAAGAGTTGCAGAAGGAAAACGAAACAGCTAAAACGGAGTACGAAATTAAGTTGAAAGATACGCAGCTAACGAGCGCATTAAAGCTTGCGCTAAATGGTAAGGCTCATGATACAGATTTAGTAGCTAGCCTTATCGACAAAACCACAATTGAATTAGGCGAAGATGGAAACATCACAAAAGGACTTGATGAGCAGATCAAAACACTGCAAGAATCGAAGTCCTTTTTGTTTGTCCAAAAAGATTCAGGGAATGGTGGTTTTCGTGGCTTTACACCTGCAAGTGGATCACCTCAAAACAGCAATGATTCCGCAAACCAAAAAAATGCGGATTTCGGAAAAAGTGGTAATAAACCACACTAAAAATAAATATAATCCTCATGGTGTCGATAGTTCGCAGGTTAATAAAATAACTGATAACTCTAAAAAGAATACTGATTTATTAACTTCTTTCCCCGATGGAACAACAGTAATGAGGAACACGATTAAATATGCTGACACTAAGGAGAATTTTCCGACACAGTGGGGAACTTTAGTAACTTTTAAAGCTGGTTTATATGGCTACCAATTTTACTTACAATCCAATGCAACTAATGCAGAAATGTTGATGCGTTCTTATGATGATAATACAAACACATGGAAAGATTGGAAAGCAAACGAAACAGCTACTGGAGCGCAAGCGAAAGCTGACGCAGTTAAAACATGGATTCAAGGTTTTGGGTATGGTGGAGATTCAATAAAATTAAATGATGGAATTGATTTAAATACTGCTCAAACTCCAGGTAGATATTTTTTAGCAGGTTCTTATACTAATGGTCCAATTGATGTAGCTAATTGGGGGCATTTAGAAGTTTATAGGTATGGTGGAGGATCTGCCAATCGCATTATACAATTATTTACTAAAGATAATGCAAGTCAAATTTACTTACGTGTATTTACTGGGTCTCAAAATACTTGGTCAGCTTGGAAAGATATAACAGGGGCAGATTATGGATTAGGGTATCAAAATAAATCATTAGGTCAAGACTTAAACACTTTAAATGAAACTGGATTCTACTATGCTACTACCGGGTCAACAAATGTTCCATCAGGGGCAACTAACGGATATGTTCTCCATCAAAAATTAAGTGATACTTATAAATCTCAAATATACATCGAACATACAACTTCAAGAATGTTTAAACGTATTCAACACAATGGAACATGGGTACTTGGACTGAAGTGGAAACGACAGCAGGAGCGCAAAGCAAAATAGACGATGCCATACGAGTGAAGTTGGGTTTAGATAGAATCGAGATAGGCGCAGGTTCTAGAGTAGGTTATGGAGAAAGTGCTATAGCTGTAGGTAAAGGCTCATTCGGAAATGCTAATTATAGTATAGCATTAGGAGCAGGAGCGTATGTTAATCCATTTTCGGTAACTACGAACCAAGGTAGTAATGTTGGTTATGCTTCAATAGCGATAGGGAAAAGCGCAAAATCTTTATCTAACAATAATATAGCAGTTGGAAGTAGTGCGGAAGCTGGAGACGAAGAACAATATAATGTTTCAAATATTCTATTTGACGAAGCGATTGCTATAGGATATTACGCAAAAGCAACAGCTAAAAGCTCTGTTGCATTAGGTGTACGTGCAAATTCATTAAATGCAAATGAGGGTGTACTAGGAAGCGAAAATGGAGTAAAAACATGGAAAGTTCCTGGTTCTTTCACAGTAAACGGAACAAAAAACTTTGAAATGCCGCACCCTCATCCTAATAAAAAGAATACACACATGCTACGTCATTCAGCTGTCGAATCCCCAACAGCAGGTGATAACCTTTATAGATATACAATTAAAGCTATTAAACCAAATGAAATAGTTGAATTAGAGTTACCCGACTATTTCCAGTACCTTAATAAAAATGTGGATGTATGGGTTAATGGAGATGGTCATTTTGGACGTGGTTTTGGACGAGTTGAAGGTAACACCTTAAGAGTCACTTGCGAGCTTGCCGGGACTTATAAAGTGCTTGTCATTGGTACAAGAAATGATGACCATCAATCAGTGCAGGATTGGGACATTAAGGGGGTAGAACGTGAAATAGGAGAAAGTTGGACAGGTGAGACATACGTATTTGAAGTCGATGAAATCATGGAAGTAGAAGAAATAAGGGAGGAAATTGTCTAATGGATATTTTAATAAAGAGTTCAGCGATTCAATTTAAAAACCCTCAAATCGGACAACCAACCAGAGCAGTTGCAGAACATTACAATGGAAGGCGCATTACAGCGTTAGTTGATGGAGAAGAAAAATTATTCCGTTTCAGGAAAGATGAATTAGCATTTAATGCTGATGAAGTAGATATGGAAGCAGCTATTGAACAAAGAGTATTAGATGAACAAGAATCCCAATAAGGCTTTTTTATTTTGTTGTTTTAGTAAGAAACTGTTAATAAAATAATAAAACAATAATCTCCCCTAGTTTGTTAAAATGGAAATAAATAATAAAGGGGTTTTATCATGATTGAAATTCGTTTTGACCATTCTCATGTTAACAATTATTTTATTGATACAATTACAGTCAATTTAGATGATAAAGAGGAAAAGGAAAGAATAGAAATACTTGCTAAGAGGTTAGAAGGATGTTTAGTAGATTATCCAAATAAAGAACTAGCTGAAAAATAGCAGAATTTCTAAAAGTTGATGAAAGTTTAATTGATTTTGATACAAATTAATATTTCTATCAAATAAAGTCCTTTTTAGGGTTGTGATAAAAATGTGTTATTAACAAAATAAAAAATATATCTAAAGAAACAAAGCCTGAATAGGGCTTTTTTATTTTGGGCAAAAGGCGGTGCTCTATGGAAAATAATTTTGTTACAAGGGATGAATTTAAAGCTCTTGAAAAACGTGTTGGTAGTATAGAAAATCGACAAACTAAAACCGAAACAAAAGTGGATAATTTAGAACAGAAGTTAGATAAAATTGATAGTAATACTACTTGGATCCTGCGCCTTATTATAGGCGCTTTTATTATGGCTGTAATTGGACTTGTATTAAAAGGAGGAATGTAAAAATGTTTGAAATTTACGATGTAGCGATTATTCCATTGATTTTAGGTATAGTTGAACTATTTAAAAAAGGAGGATTACCTGCTAAGTATTCACCTTTTGTAGCTGTAGTTTTCGGACTAGCATTTGGTATCTTCTATCTAGATGCCAGTGTCAAAGAAAGTGTTATTGTCGGATTGATGTTAGGTTTATCAGCTAGTGGCTTGTATAGTGGAACAAAAAATATTGCGAAGAGTGACGAGTAAATCGTTGCTCTTTTTTATGTGTGCCAGGCATGGCAACTATCTAGGTGGTGAAAGTCCACTGTGGGGGTACACATCAGCCAACCACTAAGGAAGCGCAAGGTAC
>NZ_JBNNWS010000042.1:0-5047 GCF_050281185.1 Heyndrickxia sp. NPDC080065
TTAAAAGGCATGAGCCCAGTACAATACCGAGCTCATACCCAACAAGCTGCCTAACCGAAAAAACCTGTCTAACTTTATGGGGTCACTTCATTTTCGGTGTTTTTTGTATGAGATTTAGCTTGTTATACCACCAACTATTTTAAGTTTTGTACGTCAAAACAGAACCCGTTAACCTTAGAGTGGTTTTTTATTTTTCTGCTTAAATATTTTTACTTTATCAAATACCTACTGTATTCATTAATACTACTCGATATCCATCCGGGTCCTCTATTGTAATCCCACCGCGATCCCAATATGGATTTTCTGAAGGCACTTGACGGTAGCCCATTTTGATCAATCTATTCGCAATATCATTTTTCTTAAAAGTATCCGCCACATAGAAGACTAGCAACTGATCTTCCGGTGGTCGTGGGATAGAACTTCCATTTTCATGTTGGGTAAATTCCAAATGGTATGTTCGATCAGGCAGACCAAACATTACCCCTTCATACCCTTCATGCTTGCTGAACCCACCCACTTTTTCAAGACCTAATCCTTCGCCATAAAACTCGACTATTTTTTCGAGTTGATTGGTTGGTCTTGCGACTCGAAATTGCACTGCAGGAACTGGTGATGACCATTCTTTTCGCACCGTTATTTCATAAGGCAGTGACGGATGTTTCAAATGTGCATCCTTATTTCCACTTACTACTAGTTTAATAGGATGAATTTCCGCAGGGCGGTTCGTTGGATACCAGTTCCTTCCCGTCTTTACTAATACACCTACCCCGTCATCGTTGCCGAAAAAGGAAAACATATCATTGTTTGTTTCAAATTGATTGTCCATATAAGGTAAAAGAAAATCACGCAGCTCATAAATATTTTGGCTAGGAAGCCCAACTTCGCCTACATCATGCCACCCATTTGGCTCTTTGTCACCGTGGCGGAAAGGCCGCTCCAAAATTTCTAGGATATTACCGTCCGGATCGTAAAAATAAGCTTGTTTCCCCTTCCAATACATACTTATTTCTCCCTCTTCATTGGGTAGGAGTAAATTTTCCTTTTTTAAACGATTGAATATTTCATCAAAAAAAGCAGCTCCTAATCGGAAACAAACATGGTAGTATGGCGGAATATCACCTTTTTCAAAATAAACTCTTGTAGTTCCTGCCAGAACAGCAAAACTATTTTCACTTTCATAAACAAGTTCCATTTGTAAAAGCTTTGTATAAAAATCCTTCATTTTTTCCATGTGAAAAGCGTTTAGTTGTACACGAAAAATTTTCATGATATTCCCCCTCAATCTCTATACGCAGGCATTCCGCTATATACGGAATGCCCTGGATTACTTATTTTCCTTCTCTTATTTTGCTTTCTTTGTTAACTAAATTTCGCCATGTGTAACGATGCTTTCTTTCCAGTTCTTCTTGTCTCAACTTCACTAATTCTACGTGCTCGCATGAAAATAACATACTGAACCCTCCATTTTAAATTTTTTAATTATCATAAACACGTATGGATGTTGTTTCATTTCAGCTTGATATTTTTTTGTTTTCTAGCTATATATTAATCTTTATTAGAAAAATCCGAATCCACACATTGAATGAAATTATTTCAAACTTTAGTCGTAGAAAAGTCTTATGGAAGATGGAGAAAAAATTAAGAAGGTTCTTTAAGTGAACACGCTGAATTTTTCGCGAATAACGCCGAACTCGAAAAAAAGCAGCTACTTAGCTGTCCTTCAAATGATCGATGAAAGACAGCTTAAACATTCCTTGCCGGTGTATTCTCTTTCACGAGTTTGGGGATAAAAAGAAAATCCGTATTCAAGGAAAGTCATGTTAAAATATAAACAACTCCGCAGAATTCTCACTAATCTTGGCGGAAATAACCAGAAACATATGCCTTCCCATTATTTAGCTGCTTTTATGATCATCGTCGTTGGAAATTTTCTTGCTTTATAGAGTGAATAATATCGGTCAGACACTTCCGCTTCCGCCAAAGCTAACTCAGATGATACATCGCTTTCAATCACTCTATCTATCGTAAATCCAGCTTTTATTAATTCATTTATGTACGTGCTCATTTTTCGCTTGTGGATAACCATTGGTGCTTCTTCGCCTTTAAATGTTTCGTATACTTCCGTTTCTTCTTGCTGGTAAGATCCATGAAGCGTAATTTGGCCGTTTTCACTTCTTATATGGGGGTATAGAGGATGATCCCAGCTAAAAATAAAGCTTCCTCCCTTTTTCAAATAGGAATAAATTAGTCGAAAGGTAACAGCTAAATCCGATGTCCAGCCAATCGCATAAATAGAATAAACAAAGTCAAAATATTGTTTCGGCAAGCCGATCTCTTCCTCCATTGGAGCACAGTACAAATGGGCATTTACATTCTTTAGAGTTTCTTCGGCAGCCACTTTTTGTAACTCTGATAAGTCAACACCCCATAATTCACTTGCCCCTTTGCTTTCCATATAAAGTAAGGAATGGCCACTTCCGAATCCAATATCTAAAACTCTCTTATTTTTCACATCACCGAACAATTGAAGCTCGTCTTCTGTTTGTGCAAACGGACCGTAGCTTGGCAGAGCATCCTTTCCGTTGAAATGGTGTGCTACTATGTTCCAGCTATTCTTATTTTGGTTTAAAATTTGATTTGTCATATTCATCCCCTCCATCGTTTTATTATTCGATAAGAGGACGAGAACACCTTTAAAATTTTCAAAGTGTTTCCTTAATGTAACTCCTTCTCCGACATAACTTATATTACCTCATATTTTCCGTCACCGAATTGATCTAAAAGAGTTCAACAAAAAGAATATTAACCCGTTAATTTTTTTGGGGGTTATATGGGATTTTATGTTAAACTAAATAAAATTGCGAATATTTCTACTTAAAGACGAAGGTATAAGTATTGGAGTGATTATGTGGAAAATAATATTCTAAATCGTATTACCGCTATTCAAGGTCAAAATAACTTCTCGGGGAGTATTCTTGTAAAAAAAGGTAACGATGTTTTGACAGAGATAAGCTATGATTATGCTAATCGTTCTGAACAAATCGAAAATAAGACATTTACAAGATATGGCATAGCATCAGGTTGCAAACTTTTTACATCAATAGCAATTTGTCAGCTTGTGGAGGCTGGAAAACTCTCTTTTGAAACAAAATTAGAAGATTGTCTTAATGTTTCTTTTCCTAATTTCGATGAAGATATAACCGTTCATCACCTTTTAACACATACGTCTGGAATACCTGATTATTTTGATGAAGAAGTTATGGGGGATTTTGAGGAATTGTGGGTTAAAACCCCGATGAATCTTATGAGAACCTTAAAAGACTTCTTACCACTACTCCAAAATCAACCAATGAAATTAACAGTTGGTGAGAAATTCCAGTATAACAATGCTGGATATATTTTGCTCGGATTGATTGTAGAACAAGTAAGTCAACTACAATTTGCTGATTATGTTGAGAAGAATATCTTTGAAAAGGCAAGTATGGATAACTCGGGTTATTTTGAATTTGACTCACTTCCTAAAGACACAGCACTTGGTTATATTGATTTTCCAGATGGGACTTGGAAGACAAATATTTATTCATTACCTGTAAAGGGTGGTTCAGACGGAGGGGCATTTGTAACCGTGAATGATATGACAAATTTATGGGATGCTCTTATAAATAATCAATTATTAAGTGAAGAATATACTAACAAATTACTTACTCCATATGTTCGAACAAATGATAATAATGGTTTTTATGGTTATGGGGTGTGGATTGAGAAAAAAAGTGATGAAGTTTTAAAATATCATATAATGGGGTATGACCCTGGTGTTAATTTCCATTCTGCTTTTTATCCCAAAACATCTATTAAAACTGTAATATGTTCGAACAAATCAGAAGGAGCATACGACATTATGAAGGAAATTGAAAAAGAAATATTAAACCATAGTTTATGAAATAATACCTTAAAATAATGTGGATTTAAGTTGAATATAGCATTATTTGTAAATCAAAAAGGTCATTTTTATTGATATGAAGCCATTTACACAATTAAAGCAGCAAAAATAGCTCAAGTTTTAGCATAAAAATATACTTGCACAATAGCTATTGTACAGTGGTATTTAGTGCGATTTTTATAAACCTAAAGGTATGCTGTTTTTACTTAGGCAAAGCAAGACTATTTCTATATAATGCAGCCAAAGGAAGTTGATGGAACAGGTATTTTCTAAAAGTATATAAATATTATGATAAAACCAGGGTATAGGGTAGATAAAAAGGGGGATTAAAATGAAACGATTTATTATGCTTTTTGGTTTAATATCATTATTTACTATCTTAACTGCTTGTTCGTCAAAACCATCCTTGGAACTGGTTGGTTCAAAAGTCGATATTACAAACGATAAAGGTAAGGTTGGTTCAATAGGTATAACAGAAGGTGATAAGAAAGGACAGGAACTTGTACCAACGGCGTTATATTATGAATTTGAAATTAAAAATAATGGTCATAAAAAAATAGAAGGAATTAGTGATAAGGGAATACAAGTAAAAATTGAACCCAATGATAAATTAGTGGCTATCTGCAAAGAAACAGTTGGTTTCAATATTTTTAACCCCTCTTCATATAATGATACGGGTGTAGGATACGGTACTTCTTTTGATGGAGTAATCCTTCCTAATAAAAACGGGACATACATTTTAACTTTCGATTTGGGTGTAAGCGAAGAAAACCCACAAGTTCCTCTAAGAGTTCCATCAAAAGAAAAGTTAAATAAGCTTAAGGAGAATGCTTTAGATGCTTCTCTAATAGTAACTTTAGATGGTAAAGAAATAACTCAATTTAACTTAAAAAAGAAATAGTTAAAATTGTGCTATTTAATTTGATGAAAAACAATTAAAAACAGTAAAGCATCGGGCTAAAACCGATGCTTTTATTAGTGTTAAAATTTTGTATGATTTTTCCGATTTCTAAAGTAAGTATCCGCCGGTAGAACCGGCGGTTTTAATTTCGCCCTATAAGGGCACTTTACCAACAAAGCCCCTAAAGGGACCCCGAAATTGACCGC
>NZ_JBNNWS010000043.1:0-4054 GCF_050281185.1 Heyndrickxia sp. NPDC080065
AGAAGAAGAGAGTTTTTCCCCTTTGAATTTGAAAGAAGAGAGTTTTTCCCTTTTGAATTTGAAAGAAGAAGGCGCTTTGAATTTGAAAGAAGAAGACGTAGATTCTATTAAGTAAATGATTTTAAAAAGTGTTTCCAGAGCCCACAGGTAAGAACGAAGCTGCCATAAAAGGCAGCTGTTCTTATTGAACTAAAATTGCAGTTCAATAAGGGTTATGTCTCTTTAGGAAATTAATGTATATCTTCTTTCATCAATTAAAGGTTCTTTCATTACATTCTTCAATAAATTATTATGTAATTTGTTTTTAAAGGCTTCTTAACTACAATAAGACATAACTTAAGTAAACAAATCAATTGTTGGCTTTTTGTAATTCAGCTAGATATGTGCATATTACAAAAAAAGAAGCATCCGAAAATGCTTCTTTAAAAAATGGACCTTTAGGAATAAAGTGGACTAATTAAAATATATGAAAAATATACTGTTTTGATACTTTTATATACCTAGAAAGAAATATACTTTTTGACTCAAACGCCACTTACAAAGTAGGTGTATTTTTTATGATTTTCATGACTGAAGTAGGTATAATTTAATTGTCTCTTACAAATATTAGTATAACACCTTGACTTACTTCCAAGTGAAAAGCCCTTTTCGAGAGGGACTTATTTTTTTGTAGAATCAAAGGACTTTTTACCTATTTCTAGAAATAGTTAATAAGACTTGTATAAGGAGGAACAAAATTGGAAATACACTGTCAAAAGTGTAGAAAAGTTATTAAAGATGACGACAAACTGATTATGGATATCTTCAACACCCTTACGCATTTATTTTGTTACAGGGGTATATTTGAGATCAAAGAAGTTGGCTCCTTTAAAGAAATAAAAAGCAAATATACGTTTTTCGGTTAATAGCCTTTTCAGGCTTATTTTTTTTACTTGAATTTAGAACGTATGTTCTTATATAATAAGAATAATAATTCATGTTTTCAAATGGGGGAATAATCAATGGGAGTTAAAATGCCAAAAAAATCAAAGCCACAAAGACCAACTCGAGATGAATTTGAATTAGAAGAATTAGGAAAAACGCTTGTTGAAGCATTTAAAGAAGAAAATGAGGTAATCCTTACTGTATGGCAGAAAGGGCAGGTACAAGGTAAGATAGTAAAATTGGATGGCCAGACAAAATTAATACATGTAGAAAACGGATTCGAGAAAGTAAAGATTCCTTTCTTAGATATTTTGAAAGTAGAAAGCGTTCCTCAATAGATAAATAATAAGGGTGATTAATAATGGATTTAGATAAATTGAAAGACAGAGGTCTAATGAAATGGCATGGATTCTTTATGCCCGAACATATAAAAGAGTTGCAAGACATTTGGCAAGAAGATCAGCTGGTATCAATGCCAATTTTGGAAGAATATCAAATTGAACAATTAGAAGGTGTGGTCCATTACTCAATGGAATACGATCTTCCCGTAGAATTTAAGTTGATTACACATTGTATTCAACATCAGATTACCGGAAAAGTGATTAATATAGACCATATAAAAAAACAGTTCAAGCTAAAAGAAATGAACAATAACACTGATTATATAAATTTTAATGAAATAACAGATATAAAAATTGTGGACTAAGAGGAAATACCTAGATAATTGTAGAATATTGTAAATACATTCTAATTAGGGGGTATTTCGATGTCTGAAAAAGTAGTACCACGTTGTCCGGTTTGTAAGCAGCCTATGAGATTAAATCATAGAGTAATCATGGATATCTTAAATGGACTGATACACGAAGAATGTGGAACTGATATACCAATTAAGGATAAAGGAACTGCTGAAGAAATGTTAAATAAATACCCAATGCATTTTAGTAATTTAAAGAAACGTATTAAATAGACCGCCCTTTTGGGACGGTTATTTTTTATTAAATTGCTTAATTCTAGTTCTTACTTCTGATATTTTATTAATAATTTCCGCCTCAATTTGTTCTCCTACACCTCTTATTTTTTTGAAATCAAAGTCAGAATCTAATAGGTCTCTAACAGTCACTATCCGTTTTCGACGTAATGCATTTTCTGCTCTTACTGATAGTTCTAATGACTCAATATAGTCATCGAGTATGCCGTCTGCCGTCTGTTCTTTAACTCTTATCCAAATATCTCTAATATCCATTTTCAATATTTCTGATATATGAAATGCCACAGAAAACGAGGGCAAGGTTTCGTTGTTTATTATCCCCTTCAAAGCAGCACGACTGATCCCAATTTTATCTGTAAATTCTTCGTTCGTAATATTTCTTTCAGTTAAAATTGCATTTAATTTACATATATATTCCATGCGTTATCCCCACTAATAAATAACTAGTTTCTACTATATTATATATAAGTTATTTTTTTTATAGAAATAAAAACAAATGTTCGGTATAATTATAAGTAATCACAACAGGAGTTTACCCATAAAATGTACCAATAGCAAAGGGGGGATTATTTTGCTGTTAAACTACAACGAAGATAAAACAATAATTAGTTATTCTGAATATCCGTATTTAGTTTATGGTCGTGTATCAACTGAAAAAGATGAGCAAGTATCATCGATCGAAAACCAAATTGATATTTGTCGAGACTGGATTGAAAAAAATGGTTATGAGTGGAATGAACAGTCGATTGTCTTGGACAATGGTATAAGTGGAACCATACTTTTAGATCGTGTAGCAATGCAGCTTGTACTAGAAAAATCACGTAAACGTGAAATTAAAATGGTTATATTTAAATCTATTCACCGTCTAGCAAGGGATATGAAGGATGCTCTTGAAATTAAAGAAATACTTCTTGCACATGGAGTCCGACTAGTAACAATCGAGGAAGGGTATGACAGCCTTTACGAAGGTAAAAACGATATGAAGTTTGAAATGTTTTCTATGTTTGCTGCTCAATACCCTAAAACTTTATCTGTTTCGATTTCCGGTGCACTAGCTGCAAAAGTACGTAGAGGGGAACATATAGGTCCAATTCCATTTGGTTATTCAACAGAAGAAAAAAAGCTAATAATATATGAAGAAGAAGCTCCTACAATAAGACAGATATTTAGATGGTACCTTCATGATGGTTTTGGTTTTAAAACAATAACTCGTCTCTTAAATGAAGAAATGATTAAAGGGAATGTATCTAAACCACGTAAAAAGGATAAATGGCAGGTAACGACTGTTCAGCGAATTATTCAGAATCCAACATATGCAGGTATTTTTGTTTATAACCGTTATACCAAAATAAAAATAAACGGTCGAAAAAAGCAAATTCAAAATCCAAGGGAAAAATGGATTATATATGAGGATCATCACCCAGCAATTATTTCGAAACAAGAATGGGAAACAGCTAATAGCAAAGAGGTAACGAACAAGAAAACCAAAATAACTGCATGGAATGAATTTCGAGGACTATTAAAGTGTTCTGAATGCGGATCCAACATGGTAATTGTTCAATCATTCAGAAAGAAACAAGATGGGACCAGAACAGAATGGAAATACTTAAAATGTAGTGCCTACAGACGTGGAGGTAAATATGGATGTGTAAATCATACTCCTATTAGGTATGAAGATTTTAGAGAATTTGTATTGAAAAAAATTCAGTTAAAAGGAAGAAAAATAAAATTAAACTTCGAGAATAATATACAGCAGCAAAAACAAAAAGAAATTTCATCATTGGATAAACAAAAAAACACCATAGAACAAATGAATAAAGATTTAATCGACTTATACCTTAAGGACAAATTGATTACTAAACAAGAATTTCAACAAAAGAGAAATGAATATGAATCAGAGATAAAGAGTTTAACAGACCGTATCTTTTTATTAAGCCAGGAAGAAGAAGTTAAAATTGATATCGAAAGTATCCAAGAAGCCTTTAAGCAACTAAAAAAACATGACGAAGATCTTCACCATGCTTTCAGTACTTTAATTGATAATATCGTTGTTTATCCTGATGGTAAGTTGGACTTTAATTACAAATTTGAGCTTTAGTTTTTTATGTGTTTGTGATTGGTATACATCACAAATGCCATGCA
>NZ_JBNNWS010000044.1:0-2882 GCF_050281185.1 Heyndrickxia sp. NPDC080065
GCTTTCATTCCGAGTTTCGATTAATCAGTTGTAATTGCATTTAGGCAATTCTCCTATTTCGTGCATTGGCACTTATAAGGAAACGTTTCGCACAGCACATTTCTTCACTTACTGATACAACCTAAAACCGTTATTTGTTTGGAATGTAAAACTATATACAACTAAGATACAAGCGGCGGTTTTGAAAATAAGACAATTCAAAGCCGCCGTTTTCCCTTTCAAAAAGCTATTTTTAGTTTGGTTTTTCTCCCGTTGTTCTGTGATGGAAAAACATTTCTAGCCTTTCCATGAATGTTCTAGCAGCTAAGCTTAAATACTTATTATCTCTGTAGAAAAGTTCTAATTTCCTGATAGGTGAGCCCTTGATTTGAATCGTACGAATTCCTAACGACTGAAAGCTATCAATTAATTGACTTGGTTGAATTGTAGCCCCGATTCCTTCTTTTACAAGCTGAAACAAAGAAGTAGCTGATCCCGTTTCCATAATTGTTTTAATTGATAGTTCTTGTTCTTTACACCATGTATCAATTAATTCACGTCCATAAAAGCCCTTAGGATACATCACTAAAGGAATACCAATCAAATCTTTAGGAGAGATAATTTTCCTATTAGCCAATTCATGATCTTTATGAACATAAAGGCTATATGTTTCCGTATAAAAATGAATCTGATGTAAACGACTATCAGGGTTCATCGCTAAACCCACACCAATATCTACTTCATTGTTTAGTACTTTGTTTAAAATATCAATAGATGGGATTACTTGAACTTTCGTATTAGGAAACTCTTTATGAAAATCAACTAACAAGGGTGTTAACCGATAATCTAGGTCGGATGGTAATACAGCCAATCGTATGTTTCCTGCATGTAAATCTGTCAGATCTGCAATGGCTTCTTTTGCATTATCAAGCTGTCGAAAAACTTCTAAAGCATAACGTTCGAGGATAGCTCCAGCTTCGGTTTTTACTGTCTTTTTCCCTATCCGATCAAATAATGGCACACCAACTTCATCTTCTATTACACGTATTTGCTGACTTAATGTTGGTTGGGAAATTCCCAGTTTAAAAGCAGCTTCAGAAAAGTGAAGTTCATTACATAGCATAAGGAAATATTGTAATTGTCTAAGCTCCATTAATTCTCCTCCTTTTATATAGGCTGATACTATTGTTTGTATAGAAAAAATAGAATTGTTCTATTGTTGTTTTGAGATTACACTAAGTTTAACAATATGGAAAGGAGAAAATTTTATGCGTTTTATCTATCTTATTTTGGTAATCTTTTTTCTCTCGCTCAACTTAAGACCATCCATTACATCTGTAGGCCCTCTGCTTGATGTTATACAAACTGATTTAGGAATGAATGGGGTTGCAGCTAGCTTAATTACTTCACTTCCTGTATTTTGCATGGGGCTATTTGCAATCTTTTCCATCCGTTTAAACAATCGTCTTGGGATTGAAAAGTCTTTACTTTTAGCAATGGTTCTGATTTTTATAGCGACACTTTCTCGAGGATTTCTTATGAATAGTTGGTTATTGATCGCTACTTCATTGTTTACTGGTATTGGAATAGGGATAGCAGGACCACTTATTTCAGGATTTATCAAGAAGTACTTCCCTGGAAAACTTAGTGTTACCAGTGTTTATTCTGTATCCATGGTAATCGGTGCATCGATTGCAACAAGCTTCACAATACCATTATTCAACCTATTAAACGAGTCTTGGCAAATAGCATTAAGTGTTTGGAGTATTTTAGCGTTGATCGCAGCTTTATTAGTTCTTCCGCTTTTAATCACAGAAAAAGCCAAAAATGTAATGACAACAACATCGTCTCTACGGATTACAAATAAACGAGTCTATTTATTTATGTTGTTTTTTGGTTGTATGGCGGCAATATTTTATTCCATCACAGCTTGGTTGGCTCCTTTTGTCCAATCAATGGGAATGAGTCATACTCAATCAGGGCTAATTCTCACGCTATTTACGATTATTCAAATACCGGTTAGTTTTTCAATTCCTTTACTCGTTGCCAAAACAAGGAGTAGAAAAATGTGGTTGCTAATATGCAGTTTTTCCGAGTTAATTGGACTGGTTCTATTAATGGGACATTTCTCACCATGGATTGCGACAATATTTTTAGGAATTGGAGCTGGTGGTCTTTTTCCTTTAGCACTACTCATTCCTATCGAGGAGGCAAATAGCATAGAAGAGGTTACTTCATGGTCTGCTCAAATGCAATTCGGTGGATTTATATTAGGCGCTATTGGACCACTATTATTTGGGTTCACATTAGATGTTTTTAATAGCTTTACTCCAGCTTTAATCGTTATCTTAATGACGATCATATTGATGATAGTTATTATTTTAAATATGGAAACAAAGACCAAACATGATTCTATGAAATAACTATGGAAAGAAGGAAAAAATATGAAAAGCGTATTTATTGACTGTATGAAGAATCGTCGATCTATTTACTCACTAACGAAAGACGCGCCAGTTCTGCATTCTCACTTTTACTAGATAGCTTAATCTTGTTCTCATAGAAAAACACATTCGCGTTGAATTAGTATGGTTTAGTACCCTTTTTCAACTAAAAGGTGCTTTTATTTGTCTTATTTTTTAGTTAGGTAATTTATTATTCCCTAAGATTTTTGGATAGTGAATGCTGAATAAACCGCAATTTATTCCTATCTTTTGGAATATTATTATTTATTAATGAAAGCACGAGCCTTTTTAAGGTATAGTAGATCTTCATTTATTGAGACTCCCACGGCTAAAGCCGCAAGCCCTACACCTTACGGTGTAACGGGTGGGATTCTTGAGTGACTAAGCGTTCGCAGTCCATTTCTGTTTTGAACAGCCCTCAAGATCGGGGTGTCTCATCAC
>NZ_JBNNWS010000045.1:0-2736 GCF_050281185.1 Heyndrickxia sp. NPDC080065
GTAAGGAAGGCAGACCCGGGGAACTGAAACATCTAAGTACCCGGAGGAAGAGAAAGCAAACGCGATTTCCTGAGTAGCGGCGAGCGAAACGGAAGAAGCCCAAACCAAGAGGCTTGCCTCTTGGGGTTGTAGGACACTCTATACGGAGTTACAAAGGAACGAGGTAGATGAAGAGGTCTGGAAAGGCCCGTCAAAGAAGGTAACAACCCTGTAGTTGAAACTTCGTTCCCTCCAGAGTGGATCCTGAGTACGGCGGGACACGTGAAATCCCGTCGGAAGCAGGGAGGACCATCTCCCAAGGCTAAATACTCCCTAGTGACCGATAGTGAACCAGTACCGTGAGGGAAAGGTGAAAAGCACCCCGGAAGGGGAGTGAAAGAGAACCTGAAACCGTGTGCCTACAAGTAGTTAGAGCCCTATGCATTTATGCAGGGTGATAGCGTGCCTTTTGTAGAATGAACCGGCGAGTTACGATTTCATGCAAGGTTAAGCTGAAGAGGCGGAGCCGCAGCGAAAGCGAGTCTGAATAGGGCGTTTTGAGTATGAGGTCGTAGACCCGAAACCAGGTGATCTACCCATGTCCAGGGTGAAGGTAAGGTAACACTTACTGGAGGCCCGAACCCACGCACGTTGAAAAGTGCGGGGATGAGGTGTGGGTAGCGGAGAAATTCCAATCGAACTTGGAGATAGCTGGTTCTCTCCGAAATAGCTTTAGGGCTAGCCTCACGTAGTAAGAGTCTTGGAGGTAGAGCACTGTTTGGACTAGGGGCCCTCATCGGGTTACCGAATTCAGACAAACTCCGAATGCCAATGACTTATCCGTGGGAGTCAGACTGCGAGTGATAAGATCCGTAGTCAAAAGGGAAACAGCCCAGACCACCAGCTAAGGTCCCAAAGTATACGTTAAGTGGAAAAGGATGTGGAGTTGCTTAGACAACCAGGATGTTGGCTTAGAAGCAGCCACCATTTAAAGAGTGCGTAATAGCTCACTGGTCGAGTGACTCTGCGCCGAAAATGTACCGGGGCTAAACGTATCACCGAAGCTGTGGATGGACACCGTAGGTGTCCGTGGTAGGAGAGCGTTCTAAGGGCGTTGAAGCTAGACCGTAAGGACTGGTGGAGCGCTTAGAAGTGAGAATGCCGGTATGAGTAGCGAAAGAAGGGTGAGAATCCCTTCCACCGAATGCCTAAGGTTTCCTGAGGAAGGCTCGTCCGCTCAGGGTTAGTCGGGACCTAAGCCGAGGCCGAAAGGCGTAGGCGATGGACAACAGGTTGATATTCCTGTACCACCTCTTCACCGTTTGAACGATGGGGGGACGCAGGAGGATAGGGTAAGCGCGCTGCTGGAATAGCGCGTCCAAGCAGTTAGAGGGGTGACGAGGCAAATCCCGTCACCATGTACCTTGAGCTGTGATGGCGAGGGAAATATAGTACCGAAGTTCCTGATTCCACACTGCCTAGAAAATCCTCTAGTGAGGTGAAAGGTGCCCGTACCGCAAACCGACACAGGTAGGCGAGGAGAGAATCCTAAGGTGAGCGAGAGAACTCTCGTTAAGGAACTCGGCAAAATGACCCCGTAACTTCGGGAGAAGGGGTGCTCTGATAGGGTGCAAGCCCGAGAGAGCCGCAGTGAATAGGCCCAGGCGACTGTTTAGCAAAAACACAGGTCTCTGCGAAGCCGTAAGGCGAAGTATAGGGGCTGACGCCTGCCCGGTGCTGGAAGGTTAAGAGGAGAGGTTAGCGCAAGCGAAGCTTTGAATTGAAGCCCCAGTAAACGGCGGCCGTAACTATAACGGTCCTAAGGTAGCGAAATTCCTTGTCAGGTAAGTTCTGACCCGCACGAAAGGCGCAACGATCTGGGCACTGTCTCAACGAGAGACTCGGTGAAATTATAGTACCTGTGAAGATGCAGGTTACCCGCGACAGGACGGAAAGACCCCGTGGAGCTTTACTGCAGCCTGATATTGAATTTTGGTACAGCTTGTACAGGATAGGTAGGAGCCTTTGAAGCCGGAGCGCCAGCTTCGGTGGAGGCGTCGGTGGGATACTACCCTGGCTGTATTGAAATTCTAACCCGCACCCCTGATCGGGGTGGGAGACAGTGTCAGGCAGGCAGTTTGACTGGGGCGGTCGCCTCCTAAAAGGTAACGGAGGCGCCCAAAGGTTCCCTCAGAATGGTTGGAAATCATTCGCAGAGTGTAAAGGCACAAGGGAGCTTGACTGCGAGACCTACAAGTCGAGCAGGGACGAAAGTCGGGCTTAGTGATCCGGTGGTTCCGCATGGAAGGGCCATCGCTCAACGGATAAAAGCTACCCCGGGGATAACAGGCTTATCTCCCCCAAGAGTCCACATCGACGGGGAGGTTTGGCACCTCGATGTCGGCTCATCGCATCCTGGGGCTGTAGTCGGTCCCAAGGGTTGGGCTGTTCGCCCATTAAAGCGGTACGCGAGCTGGGTTCAGAACGTCGTGAGACAGTTCGGTCCCTATCCGTCGTGGGCGTAGGAAATTTGAGAGGAGCTGTCCTTAGTACGAGAGGACCGGGATGGACGCACCGCTGGTGTACCAGTTGTCTTGCCAAAGGCATCGCTGGGTAGCTATGTGCGGAAGGGATAAGTGCTGAAAGCATCTAAGCATGAAGCCCCCCTCAAGATGAGATTTCCCTTAGTTTATCTAAGTAAGACCCCTGAAAGATGATCAGGTAGATAGGTTCGAGGTGGAAGTGTGGCGACACATG
>NZ_JBNNWS010000046.1:0-2131 GCF_050281185.1 Heyndrickxia sp. NPDC080065
TTAAGCCTTCCTTCTTTTGTGTAGTTACATATATATTGACTGAAATTCATAGCATTTCTTGTTTGAATGTCCCCTACGGGGAATAAATACAAACCCGCCATTTTATATGTTTTGAAATTATTCTTATGAAGTCTCTTGTATGTTTCCGATGGATTAATGGGTTTTCCATATTTCCCAATTGATTTCAGACGATTATACATGGTTTTCGTTAGACGATAGGCTATTTTTCCAAAATCTATATTGACATGAGTTGCGATTTTAAAGTAATTTTTGATTCCGAGAATATAAGCGTTGTAAACCATGACAGTTTTTGGTGTTGGCTTACTTTGAATTTCCCGAATTAAGTATCTAAGTTTTTCTAGTATATTTTTCACTTTTTTATCCATAACGTGTGTATTGGCTACGTATCTATTACGCTTGGTTACTGCTTTGATAGAAAAACCTAGAAAATCGGATTTTCTTTTTCTTAGATTAGTAATCGCTGATTTCTCGGTAGAAATATCAAGGTTTAATTGACTTTTTAGGTATCCTTTGGTTGCGTGATATATTCTAATAGCTGATTTATGTGAGTTTGTGAAAACTTTGAAGTCATCTGCATATCTGACGATATACATTTGTTTAAGATTTGTTTTCTTTAACGCTCTTGTCTTACTATTAGGTGCATAATTATGTTGTGTTTTTAAGCGTTCCCATTGGTTAGCTATCCACCAATCTAAATCATTTAAAACAATGTTTGACAAAAGGGGGGATAGGATTCCTCCTTGCGGAGTTCCTTTGGTTGAAACACCTATTCCTTTTATTGGTGCTTTTAGCATTTTCAAGACAATAGTTAATACTCTTTTGTCCCTTATACCTATACTGTACATTTGTTTTATTAATTTTGAATGACTTACATTGTCAAAGAAACCTTGTATATCAATGTCTACTACATGATGAAGCTTCACATTATTGACTAAGTACTGACATCTGGCCATTACATGATGGGTTGACCTGTTTGGTCTGAAACCATACGAATGTTTATAAAATTTAGCTTCACAAATTGGCTCTAATACTTGTTTGAACATCTGTTGAATTAATCTATCTCTCATAGTTGGAATACCTAACGGTCTATTCTTTCCATTCGGTTTAGGTATTTCAACTCTTCGTACCGTTTGAGGTTTATAATTCTTTAATGCTTTTCGGATTTCTTCAATAAATTCATCAACGTTTTCAATCTTATATTTATCAATCGTGATGCCATCAGTTCCTGCCGTTTTTGAACCTGTATTCGCTTTGATGTTTCTGAAGGCTAATAAGATATTGTTTTTCGATATGATATGTTCATATAGCCTAAGACCTTTTGTAGCGTTATTTTTACTTCGCTCATAAAGGTCATCAAATATGTCCTGCATACCGTAATATTCTGCATGTCGTAAGGCTGTACCCACTGATGGATTGTTTCTCCTTCCTTGCGGAAATCCCATCCTCTTACTCGACCCTGTGAGTTTCATTTAGTTGACTTAGTTTTCAAAGAATGAGACTTGGGACCATCCCTCCGCGCTCGTTACACGCTTCAACGGTACTATGTCCCTACTTTCGCAAGAATAAAGTCACTTCGATATTTATGAATCTTATAGACACCATCCCGATAGTAGTCGTTTAATAGTGGATGTTTCTTACTTACAACGTTCCAATTAATCTAGCTTTACATATATCCTTAGGTGCTTACTTTAAGCCTGTCAAATCTATATCCTCGTTTGTTAGATATTCCGAAGTTCCTATACACTACTCGTACTTTTCGGTGTTTGACACTGCGTTTACAGCATACGTCTTTCGAGCGTATTAGAAATCTAGACCCGTACATTCGCAAGTTCGTCAGTCCAACTGGACATTCTCACCTTAGATATTTTGTAGCATCCCGACCCATCATGGACCATATTCTATATAAGCAACTTAGGTTCATTTCAGCCGACTTCACCTAGCTTCATACACATTCTGACTACTACCATTATGCGCATGTAGGAGGATCAGATAACTCGTTTCAGCTCAACATGACGGCTTTCATTCCGAGTTTCGATTAATCAGTTGTAATTGCATTTAGGCAATTCTCCTATTTCGTGCATTGGCACTTATAAGGAAACGTTTCGCACAG
>NZ_JBNNWS010000047.1:0-1921 GCF_050281185.1 Heyndrickxia sp. NPDC080065
ACCGCTGTCAGTTTCTCTTCGATTGTAAATTTAGCCATAATAAAAGCACCTCCAATTGTTAAATGGTGTCTAACAATTGGGGTGCAGTACATTTTGAACGGTGTTTTTTGTGTATTTATTATTTATTCTTGTTTAACTAAAACACTTTTAGCATTTCTTCACAATCTTCTCTTAAGGCATTATGTTTGTTTATATTTGACACCCTATTCGGCTATCCTCTCACGATATATAATCAAAGTAATTGCATTTAATATGATTGTAACGATAAGAAGAACTGCTGAGACTAATACCACAGCACCCATTGTGTCCATAAGAGCAGACCAGTCCTCAATCTTTACTAGACGATAGCTGTAGAATATCTGGAAACACAACGAAATAGCACATGCACTAATGCTAATAAACGAAAGAGAGCCCCGATTCTTATGGACATTCTTTTTATCTAGCATGAGATTAACAACAGGAAGTATCCAAGCGATTAGTCCAAGTACAAGACTGCCAATATTAAGCCAACCAAAATCAATCATGTCTTATTCTCCCCCTTTGTACTTTTCAAAACTCTTTAAATTAAAGATTTCACAAGAGAAATTTTACCATAATTTTCTGATTCTTTTTCGCTATTTTGCTTCTTTAGTTCAATAAAAAAAGCTACCTTTAAAGGTAGCTCACGCTTGCAGCCGATGCATAGATTTACAGATTACCCGAACGTGAAAGCCCACTACGGTGCATTAGCACCCCCTTTAGGGGTGGGATGAGAGTGAGGTCGGATACGGAGTGCCACTAAAAACCGAATGGTTTGTGGTACTTCAAGTATCCGAAGATTCCACTATTTTTTTGTGAGCATTCGTTGTAGTTTGTAGTTTAAACTGATACAATATGAATATGGACGAATATAGACGAACAAACACAACAGTATCATTGATTAACTATCATTTCGTTTTCTGTCCTCGATATAGAAGGAAAATATTCCTTCATGCTGATGTAGAAGAACGTTTTAAAGAGTTGGTACAAGAAATATGTAAAGAATTGAAAATTGTCATTGTTGCTCTAGAGTGTGACAAAGACCATACACACATGTTTCTTAATGCACTACCTACACTTAGTCCTAGTGATATTATGGCGAAAATCAAAGGAGTGACTTCTAAAAAGTTGAGAGAGGAGTTCCCTCATCTCAGACACTTGCCAAGCTTATGGACACGTTCCTATTTTGTATCTACCGCAGGCAATGTATCGAGTGAAACAATTAAACGATATGTCGAACAACAAAAAACAAGGGGGTGAAATGTATGTCTCAAACAATAACAGTTAAAATCAAACTACTACCAACAAAAGAACAGGCTTCTATCTTGAAAGATATGAGTAAAGAATATATCTCTACAATCAATTCACTTTTTTCTGAAATGGTCGCTGAAAAGACAAGCACGAAAAAGACCACAAAAGATGTTCCTGCAAATCTTCCGAGTGCAGTTAAGAATCAAGCCATAAAAGACGCTAAAAGTGTGTTTCAGAAAGTGAAGAAAAGCAAGTACGCTATCATTCCTGTTCTCAAGAAGCCTGTTTGTGTGTGGAATAACCAAAACTATTCATTTGATTTCACTTATATCCACCTACCTTTAATGATAGATGGTAAAACAAAGAAAGTACCTGTTCGTGCGTTATTGGTTGATAAACACAATCGTAATTTTGATTTGTTGAGACACAAATTAGGTACGCTTCGTATCACAAAAAAATCAAACAAGTGGATTGCCCAAATTTCTGTAACCATCCCTACTACTGAAGAAACAGGAATAAAGATAATGGGCGTAGACTTAGGTCTCAAAGTTCCTGCTGTTGCTGTAACAGATGATGAGAAGGTGCGTTTCTTCGGGAATGGCAGACAGAATAAATACATTAGACGTATGTTTAAATCTAAACGCAAGAAATT
>NZ_JBNNWS010000048.1:0-1766 GCF_050281185.1 Heyndrickxia sp. NPDC080065
TTCTCCGTCTTCTCCCTACGATAAGTCAACATCGACTCGTCCCTCGCCGTGTTTCCTTTATCTCAGTCGAAGACTACGAAATCCGTACGCCGATGAGCAAGGCGCTTGCGCTTTTCTTACTATTTAATTAAAGTTGTTTTTACTTTTCCGTTTGCTATCATATCTGAAACATTAGTGAAAGTACCTTTATCTTTTAAATTATCTATAATCGATGGTAATGCATTTTTTGTTTGTTTTGCTGCATCAGATGCATGCATTAAAATAATATCTCCGTTTTTTGCTTGATCAATATTCTTAATAATTTGATTAACTCCAGGATTCGTCCAGTCCTCTGAATTTATACTCCAATGAACCACGGTCAAACCAAGCTGGTCAGCTACCTTAAGAGTTTTTTTGTCAAAATGACCTGTAGGAGAACGAAGAAGTTTAATGTTCTTCACATTGAGTTTTTTGAGAACCTCTTGAGCCCTCAAAATATCTTGGCGTATTTTCACTGACTCTAATTCGGTGTAATCCTCATAGGCATAGCCAAGGTTCCCGATTTCATACCCACTTTTAACAATCTTATTAACAATATCAGGATGACGTTCAGCCCAAGAACCAGACAAAAAGAAGGTAGCTGATTTGACTTCGTTTTTTACTAGAGTATCGATAATTGGTTCAGCTTTTTGGTCTCCCCATCCAATATTAAAGGTTAAGGCAATTCCTTTTTTGCCTTTTTTAATTGCTTTTGGTCCTTCTTTGGTCGAGAAAACAGCAACTTGTACAGAGGTTTGAGAATAAAAGAAAAGGGCGGTAAATAATGAAAGTACTAAAATAAATAAAAAATGTTTTAATTTCTTTCCGCTTAGAACCATAAAGAAATTCATTTGAATCCTCCTAACAACGGTAATAGCTTTTCTTTATAAATAATAAATAGACAAGTTCTAATTCATTGTATGCTTGCCTATGGAAAATTTATGTCTAAAATATTTTCTTCGTAATAATTTGAGTTTTTTTGGAAAAAACTACATTTACTATTGAAAAGGGGTGTACAGGTTGTTTGGTCTGATCATTCATGAAAAAGAAAAGTTAGAAATACAGTATTTATTGAAAAGAGAAATGGATGAAATTTTATATGATTTAGAAGATGTAAGGATAGATGATATAGTGAAAAGAGCAATGAAGGAGCGATATAAAATATTGTTTTCCTTATTTACTCGTGTTGCGCCGCATCATGAGTGTGTAAATTACATCATATCTTCAAAAAAGAAAAAAGGTATCTAACTAAGTCTCCTTCCGTAAACTTTGTTATTTTGGAATAGAAAGTTTAAATTAAACCAGCGTACAACTCTAGATTCAAATTTATTGCAAAAGATGCCTCGAATCCTAGCTATATTAATTGGTTAGCCGCCTATCAAATAGATACAATCTATGCAAAAACATTCTTATCTAAAGTAGTAACATAAAAATACTAAAAAAAGTGTTGACGAAAAGAATAATACTTGGTATATTAATAAACGTCGCTGCTGAACAATGAACTTTAGCAGTAAAGATTAATAAAAAAAGTTGTTGACATAAAACAATAAACTTGATATGATAGTTAAGTCGCTGTCAGAAAGACAGTGAAGAGATTGATCTTTGAAAACTGAACAAAACGAAACGTCAATTAATTAACTTTTTTATGAGCTAATCAAACATCTTTTTGGAGAGTTTGATCCTGGCTCAGGACGAACGCTGGCGGCGTGCCTAATACATGCAAGTCGAGCGAATCTGATGGGAGCTTG
>NZ_JBNNWS010000049.1:0-1637 GCF_050281185.1 Heyndrickxia sp. NPDC080065
TTTCGATACCCAGCCTCATTTGCTCTAGCTTCAACCTACGCTCATCATCAACATGAGCCATTTCATCAAATTGTTTGATTAAGGACCTAAGTTCAGCCATTGCCCTGGACTGTGCATTTAAAAAAGTAGCGTGACGATCCCAAGCGAATTGAATTCGTATTCCTCTTCAGTGGTGACCTGTTCAATAGAATCATCCGTTGGAATAACTTCATATTTCCTCTTCTTAAGTTCCTTGATCATTTCATCCTTGCTTTCAACAAACATAATCTTTTGAGCTCGAATGATGGCCGTATACTGAATCATTATTTGATCCCATATCATATCATCAGGTGACTTTTCTTGTATTTCTTCCATGATGTCTAAGGATTCTTGAGGGAGGAATTTAGAAAAGAAACCGTGTGTAACTGCATTCTGATTTCCTTTAGGTGCAGCACCACCACGGTTCCCTTTTGCATTTATATTCCCTTTTGGAGCACCCACTTTTTTTGTGTGCACACTTTTTTCTTTGGGTGCACCCCTATCTCGATTCCAACCATAGCGTTTTTTCCATGACTTAACAGTGTTGAGTGACACACCGTATTTTTTAGCGATGTCCTTGTATTTCATGCCTTTGACATAATCTTTTTCAGCTTTCACATATTTTTCAGCCATGCTACATCACCTGCCACCTCCGATAGTTGTGTTTGTTTTGGGCAAAAGAAAAAGCACCCGTCAGGTGCTGTCCTTGAACTTATTTATTTTCTTCAAAACTTCGTGTCGCCTTTTTATTATTTATTAATTCTTCTTCCAGATAGTCGATTGCTTTTCTAGTATTGACATTTCTTTTTGAGGCTCTTACTACTGCAGATTGAGCACCAATTACTGCAGAACGGTGATTATTATATAAATTAAGTACACCATTTTCATTATAAATATTTCTCTCAATTTTATTTAATCTTTCTTGAATACTCGCTATACCAATCGCTAAATCTCCAAGTATTCTATCTTCTGAAGAACCACTTTTTCTTAAACTCTCAATATCTAATCCTTCGTGTATTGGTGTACTTATTTTATCAGGATTTTGATGTATAAAATCAATAATATCTAATAACTGATTCCTTGCTTCTTCCACACTATCCAAATCACGATAGTTAAATTGAATTGTTCTAATACCCTGTACATCAAATGGTAATTCCCAACTACTATCCATAATTTGAATATAGGGCTTTTTTGTTGCATGTCTAACCGCTAATTCATAAAAATACATTTGGGTTATGTTCTGATAAATCAGCAATAACCAAGTCAGCATTTACTATTTGATCGATAATTTGATAAGTAATTGTACCAGGGTCACTAATCTTATCTGCCCTTATTACCTCACTATAACCTTTTTTCTTTACGCAAGGCTCAATAATATGACGAAGAACTTGATCTGCCCTTTTTCTAGTTTCAGATTCGTTTGAACCAATTGGCGAGACAACAAAACATGTTTTATTTTTGGTCATTTTTCTTCCTCCTTTGCCACTTTAATTCGACAAAAGGAGACTATATTCCTACTTTAAATAATCGAGTAGAGGGAAAATAAAGTAATTTATTTTCGCCCCTCTCACAACACCGTACGTACGGTTCGCGTATACGGCGTTTCAATTTATATTACA
>NZ_JBNNWS010000050.1:0-1562 GCF_050281185.1 Heyndrickxia sp. NPDC080065
TTCAGATTGTAGACAAAAGGGGTTCGAAATGGTCACATTCCGAACCCCTTTTGATATTTTTCTTACTTTTTTACCTTTTTGGATGTATGCTGACCTCTCTCATCCTCATCTACTAGGCCATTTCCGGGCCTTTCCATATCCAATTGGCCATTTTCTTCAAATTCATGGCAGCGAAAGTAAGCATCGCCTGCATCGACAATTTTTTAAGTCCCCTTAACGTTGTCCAACGCATACCATGCTTTTCTTTTGCGTCTGCAAATACACGCTCAATCGTTTCTTTGCGTTTCGCATATATCGGTTTTACATCTTTGTGATGACGAAGATGATCTGCTTCCTCGAGGTACTCTTGCCAAATATGACGAGTCACTACTTTTTGATGATCCTTACTCTCCGTACATTGCGATAAAAATGGACAATTAGCGCAAATATGCTTAGGGGATTTGTATTCACGATACCCTTCTTTCGTCGTGGTAGAGTAATTCAATATCTCCCCTGATGGGCATATGTAACAATCATAGTATTCATCATAAACGTACTCGTGTTTTCGGAAGAAACCTTCTTTTGTACGTGGTCTTGTATAAGGTAAAGCAGGTGTCATTTCATTTTCGATTAAGTATTTCGTGATGGCAGGTGTTTTATAAGCTGCATCTGCCGCAACCGCATCGGGCTTTCCTACAATATTCATTACTTGTTCTACTAGTGGCTCTAGGATTACGCTATCGTGGATATTTCCTGGTGTCACCATATTTCCTAAAACAAATCCTTTGCGGTCAGAAGCCGCATGAAAAGAATAAGCGAACTGTTTAGTTCGTTCGTCTTTCACATAGTAGCCACTCTCAGGATCTGTGGTACTTTCTTTTATTTCTTTTGTGTCTTCTTTTTCAAATTTATCTGGTGGAAATGGCTTTTTTCCATGATCTTCCCGGTCCTGGTTGATTTCTTCTTGGAGCTGTTCTTGATAGGCACGTGTTTCTTTTCGTACCACCTTTTTTTCGAATTTACGTTTATTCGCACTCGCTTTTACATGAGTGGAGTCGATAAAAACATGTTCTGCGCTTATCAAATTCTTTTCAGCTGCTGTTTTTAGAATTCGATAGAAAATCTGTTCAAACAAATCGGTATCTTTAAAACGACGCTCGTAGTTCTTTCCAAAGGTAGAAAAATGAGGGACTTTATCATAGAAACCATAACCCAGAAACCAGCGATAGGCCATATTCGTTTTTAATTCTTCAATCGTTTGACGCATCGAACGAATGCCAAATGTATATTGAATGAAGGTAAGTTTAATCAAGATCACGGGATCAATACTTGGGCGACCAACTTCGGAATATGTTTCTTCCACTAAATCATAAATAAAAGAGAAATCAATCGCTGCCTCCATTTTTCGGACTAAATGATTTACAGGTACCAACTGGTCTAAAGCAATCATTTCTACTTGATCACGTTGAATGGAATTATGTTTTGAAAGCATCTTCATCACCCCAAGTATTATTTCTATTTATATTTTAAAACAAAAAAGACTGTAGGCAAACTCGATTTTTATCGAGTTTGTCTACAGTCTG
>NZ_JBNNWS010000051.1:0-1249 GCF_050281185.1 Heyndrickxia sp. NPDC080065
TTTTTCTTCTATAAATCTCACGATTGATTTCATCACTCTGTGTGCTGCTGTCTCACTCCTTACAAAGATGAGAGCGTCATCAGCGTATCTCACGAACCGTAGTTCTCTTTTCTCTAGTTCCTTATCGAGTTCATTTAACATAATATTACTCAATAATGGGCTAAGGTTTCCTCCTTGCGGAGTCCCGACTGGTGTTTCTTCATACTTCCCTTTCACCATGACTCCACTGATTAAGTATTTTCTGATTAACGAGATGACATCGCCATCATCTATTGTGTTGGCAATAATTCGCATGAGTTTATCGTGATGGACTGTATCGAAGAATCTTTCGAGGTCAATGTCTACCACCCAATCGTATCCATCATTTAGAAATTCCAAGCTTTTTATAATAGCCATCTCACAACTTCTTTTTGGTCTAAAGCCGAAACTGAGTTCACTGAATTGCTTTTCAAATATCGGACTGAGAACTTGATGAATGGCTTGTTGAACTACTCTATCCACTACTGTTGGTATTCCCAACTTGCGCATCTTGCCATTTTCTTTTGGGATTTCCACTCTTAAGGCAGCTTGTGGTTGGTATTTTCTTGTTCTGATGCGCTGACGTAGCTCATCCTTGTTCTCTCTCAGATATTGCTTTAGTTCTTCAACTGTTACTCCATCGACCCCACTCGCACCTTTATTTTTATAGACACGCAGGTAGGCTTCGTTCATATTCTGATTACTTAGAATTTGTTCTAAAAGTTCCACACTCGTTTCTCCTTCCCCTCACGTAGTAAGTGATAGCTCCATTTTGGTTAGCCTTTGAGATACGCTCATACTTTCACCATTAATACATTCGGAGTACGTCACTTACGCATTCGTGGTGTTGAAACACTATAAATTGTTCAGCCCTTCATGAATTAATTTCATTACTATGGCTTCTGCTGACTTCTTGCGGCTAACCTTTTTCGACTGTACTTCCGTACATCCGCAAGACCTCCCAGGGTAAGACAACTATCTTTCCTCTTTTACTCGCCTGATTTACCCTACCAAGTTACGCACATCTTTTTGGACTTTGACTTGTTATGGAGCCTCATCCCTTTATAGAGCCTTAGTATCAGATTTCTGTTCGTCGAGCCAAGATTTTATTCCACGCTTCCTCCAGCCCTTACCTCACGGCAAGTACCTTGCGCTTCCTTAGTGGTTGGCTGATGTGTACCCCCACAGTGGACTTTCACCACCTAGATAGTTGCCATGCCTGGCACACATA
>NZ_JBNNWS010000052.1:0-1060 GCF_050281185.1 Heyndrickxia sp. NPDC080065
GAGCCAGCCGCCGAAGGTGGGACAGATGATTGGGGTGAAGTCGTAACAAGGTAGCCGTATCGGAAGGTGCGGCTGGATCACCTCCTTTCTAAGGATAATGGAAAACCACTTTCGTGGTTCTAACGAAGACGTTATCGTTTTGTTCAGTTTTGAAAGGTTAATCCTTTTAAATAAAATAAGTAATTCATAAAAACAACGACTACGGAATTTTCCATTATCGATGTTTTTTATTTCCTAAAATGTGGGCCTATAGCTCAGCTGGTTAGAGCGCACGCCTGATAAGCGTGAGGTCGATGGTTCGAGTCCATTTAGGCCCACCATATAAACACATTTGGGGCCTTAGCTCAGCTGGGAGAGCGCCTGCTTTGCACGCAGGAGGTCAGCGGTTCGATCCCGCTAGGCTCCACCAAAGAAAATAAAGTGAATTAGAAACAAACTAATACATTGTTTCTAATAATACTTTGGATAGAATTGCTCCTGCAATGCTTATTCGAGGAAGATTAGGTTCACCTCGGAGCAAGGCAGCATGAAGCAAATGCTACGATGTTTAATCATGATGTGATTGAAATGAGTAGCCTTGTTCCTTGAAAACTAGATAATATGAGAAATAACCAAGTAATAACCGAGAATCGCCACTTTATGGATAACGATCCATTTTTAAATTAAGAGACTGGCGAAGGAGGAACGAGCTATGCAAGGAAGCGGAGTCTTGGAGGAGCGGAGTGTATGCGATTAATACATGAGCACCGGAAAGACGAAGCTGACGTAGTAGAGCGAAGTTCATCGTTCGCCAGAGGTTAAGTTAGTAAGGGCGCACGGTGAATGCCTTGGCACTAGGAGCCGATGAAGGACGGGACTAACACCGATATGCTTCGGGGAGCTGTAAGCGAGCTTTGATCCGGAGATTTCCGAATGGGGGAACCCACTGCCCGTAATGGGGTAGTATCCTTACTTGAATACATAGGGTAAGGAAGGCAGACCCGGGGAACTGAAACATCTAAGTACCCGGAGGAAGAGAAAGCAAACGCGATTTCCTGAGTAGCGGCGAGCGAAACGGAAG
>NZ_JBNNWS010000053.1:0-1008 GCF_050281185.1 Heyndrickxia sp. NPDC080065
TGATCTAACATCTTTGAAACAAGGTAATAGGTGGGTCTTGAACCAATTGTATACGTGATAATTTCTCCATTAAATAAATCCAAAATCGGCGACAAATATAACTTCTCTCCAAATAATTTAAACTCAGTAATATCTGTAACCCACTTTTCATTTGGCTTTTCAGCTTGGAAATTGCGATCTAAAATATTCGGTGCAATTCTACCAACTTTTCCTTTGTAAGAGCGATATTTCTTCATACGCACAAGGCATTTTATTCCTAATTGGTTCATGATACGTTGTACTTTTTTGTGATTTACTTTGTGCCCCCGATTTCTAAGTTCATCACGAATTCGCCGATAACCGTAACGTCCTTCGTGGTCATCATAAATAGCCCGGATCAATACTTTCAACTCTGAATCGGGATCAGGACGACCGATGTTTTTAACCCAATAATAATAGCTACTACGCGGAATGTCTGCGAGCTGTAGCAATGCTTTCACCGAAAATTCATGCCTTAATTCATAGACTACTTGTGCTTTGTCTTGTTTGGTGATTTTTCCTTGTTTTGAACTAAGGCATTCAACTTTTTTAAATACGCATTCTCCATCCGTAAACGTTCATTCTCCGCCTGTAATGCCTCTATTGATCCTTCAATAGGTGATTGATTTTTCTTTGTGTTTTGATTTTTACTTTTCATGGATGGACGCCCCTTTTTCTTTATTTCAAGGGCATCCATTCCTTCCGTTTCTAATTGCTTTTTCCATTGAAATAACGTGGAAGGTGCTGGGATGTTAAAGATGGCAGCTGTTTCTCTAATAGACGTCCCTTGTTCATTCATATAATTAAGTACGTCTAGTTTATACTGCAAAGTATACGATGTATAGTTTTTTTCAAAAGCTTTTTCTCCGTTATATTGATATTGTTGAACCCATGTTAGAAAAACAGCCTTATCCACCCCTATAGAATCTGCAATATTCTGTTGACTTTCTATACCATTTATATATCGTTTTACCGCTGTCAGTTTCTCTT